>NZ_JAKJJY010000003.1:0-444258 GCF_022320955.1 Clostridium sp. YIM B02555
AAAAGGCAGCTATGCTGCATATGAGAACATTTTATGCAGGCGAATATGATTTGTTTTTTATTCTTTTCTTATAAATAACTCAATTAAATAGCCTTTTTCATATATTATCAACAGATTTTACTGTATTATAAATTCCTAAAGAATAAAAAAATAATATTAAGGGAGATGAATTTATGTATGCACATGAAATTGACTATAAAATTTATGGGGATGATATGCAATACGTTGAGATCGAGCTTGATCCAGCAGAAACAGTAATAGCTGAAGCTGGTTCTATGATGATGATAGATCCAAATATACAAATGGAAACTATATTTGGAGATGGTTCTAAACAGCAATCAAATGGTTTTATGGATAAGCTTTTTTCAGCAGGAAAAAGAGTACTTACAGGGGAAAGCTTATTTATGACAGCCTTTACAAATGCAGGACAATTAAAGGAAAAAGCATATTTTGCAGCACCATATCCAGGAAAAATTCTTCCTATGGATTTAAGTTTATTAGGAGGAAAACTAATTTGTCAAAAGGATGCATTCCTTTGTGCAGCTAAAGGAGTATCTGTTGGTATAGATTTTAGAAAAAAATTAAGTGTAGGCTTTTTTGGTGGAGAAGGGTTTATTCTTGAAAAGTTAGAAGGAGATGGAATGGCTTTTATTCATGCTTGTGGTGCAATAGTTGAAAGAGACTTGGCATTGGGTGAAACTTTAAAAATAGATACAGGTTGCTTAGTTGCCATGACTCAAGGAGTACATTATGACATACAATTTATTGGAGGAATTAAAAATACACTATTTGGTGGAGAAGGAGTCTTCTTTGCCACAGTAACAGGGCCAGGCAAGGTATGGATTCAAAGTTTACCATTCAGCAGATTAGCAGAACGTGTATTTTCAGCAGCACCAAGTGCAGGTGGTAGTAGAAAAGAAGAAGGTAGCGTACTTGGAATGATTGGCAATATTTTCGATGGTGATAATTAATTCAAATGTATATAATACATAATACAGTATATTTCTAGAGTTTTACAAAAATGTACTATTAGAAAATTAAGCAGTAGTTTAGAATAAACTACTGCTTATTATATATTTTACCAGTCACTTGAACCTGAACTGCTACCTGAATCCCAACTAGATGATGAATCAGAACTTGAACCAGCATCCCAGCTAGAAGTTGAAGTATCTGAGCTTGAATTAGAATCCCAAGAGGAAGAGGAATCATTTGAATTACTGTCACCCCAACTGCTTGTACTAGAATCAACATTCCAATCGCCAGAGGTATAAGTTGCATTATTAGAGTCATTATTATGTGATCTATCTGATTCTCTGTAATCATCAGAATACTCATGGTTATGATGGTGATGATGTTCTGAATCTGATAAAATACTGCCCATCATCATTCCTTCTACAAACTTATCATCATTGTTATTTATTATAGTTGTATGGTTAACTGTTGAATTACCATTTGGCATATATGGATCATTATATGACCTATTTGATGAGTTATAACCAGTATTATTACTATTATTATTAAATGAAGAGTATGAATTGTTAGAGGTTTGACCTTTCTTCATATTAGCAGAACGAAAAGATTCATCCTCCGAGTCCATATATGAATCTAAATTATTGTCTTGAGCAAATTGCTTTTTTCTCTTTTCATAATCGCTATTAATTTTACGTCTTATTATAAAAAAGGTTATTCCACCAATTATTGCGATAATAATTATTGTACCAAATATGCTTCCACTACTAGTCTTGTGTTCGACTTTAGTAGAATAATCATCTTTAACAACTTGAGCTTTGCCTGATTTTACAGCCTTAGTTGTAACTTTTTCATCAAGAGCTTTTCCAACCTTAATGATTCCAGCATCAAAATTGTTAGCTTTAAAATCTTGGTTTGGAAGAGATACAATATTGTCTATATCTGAGCTTGAAAGAATACTGTTTGCTTTTGAACCTACTAAAAGCTTATTTTTTTTATCTCCAATTGAACTTACAAATAAAATGTATTGATCTCCGCTTATATTTGATTTTGCATATTGTTTAGCATAATCATCAATACTTTTACCACCCAAAGATTGAACTAAATCAAATTTAACTGTTACTTCTGTGTTCTTTTCTATTTTTGCTAAGTTGTCTTCAACAGTATTAAGTGTTTCTTGTTTTAAAACTTTAGCATCATCTACAATATATTTTCCAGAGGCACTAACACCAATTGACAATAGAAATATGAATAGAAGGTTTAATAAAAAAATCTTTCCTATTTTCATAAATATTTCTCCTTTTACTTAAAAATCTTTTTCAATTTTTGATGTTTAAATTATTTTATGTAGTATAAATTTACCATAACAAATACATTATAGCATATTTTGAAAATGTTATACTAATATAAATAAGATAAAAATACTAGAATATTTTGCTTTTAAGCAGTTTATCCTAGTATTTTTTATAGAGATATTACGTATTTTATTAATACATAAAGAAACCAAGTATTACTATAGCTGAAAATAATATACTTAGTAATAAACCAATTATTGATGTAACTAGACCTGCTAGAGCAATTTTAAAGCCATCACGTTTTTGTACAATGCTTATAATTCCTAAAATAATTCCTGTGATGCTGGTAATTATTGAGTAGATCAAGAGCCAACAAAGCACTAAAGAAATAATTCCAAATACTAGTGATGCTACAGCTAGGCCATTATTTTTTTTTGAAAATTGATTTGTTACTATTGCTTTTTGGGATTCTTTAATTATATTGTTGCTATCTGTATTCATAACATTTACCTTAAAATTAATATAATATTGATGCCAAAGCGAATAAAATTAATAATTGAATTACAGTACAAGCTACAAAAGATCCTATCACTTTACCATTCTTTTTTTGAATTCCAAATTGAATATAAAGCATACTCCCCAAAATACCAACAAGAAGACTAAGTAATCCAGCAATCAAGTATCCACCTAATATACTTAAACCTACAAAGATCCATACCCATGAAGCTACATTACTAACTGGTTCATATGGTTTTTGGCTTCCAAGAAAAGTACCGTTTACAGCTAAATCAGCTTTGTTTCCTATTACTACTAATTTGCAGTCTGTATTACCAAAGGTAATACCATAATCAATTACATTAATAAACATGTTTGATGATTTTGCTTTATATTTTTCACCATCAACAATAATTTTTCTTGTAATTCCAGCCTTATATTGAATTACATGTTTAACCCCATCAACATCAACTTCCCACTTTTTCATTTTTTTCCTCCCTAATAATTATATTTTCCAGTGAAATTATACCATGATATGATTATTTGTGCAAAAATCTTAGATAAAGTAAAATATATGTGTTTTTTTGAAAATATTCTAATTAAATTTTGCAACTATTTTACATTTTATATGAAAATTATAGTATATAATGGAAATATATCGTATAAATTAAAATTTACTAAAAGATGATAGAGTATTAGGGGGAAGAATATTGAAAATAAATATATTGATTGTAGAAGATGATGAGGCTATTTCTAATTTAATAAAAATAAATTTGAATATGGCTGGTTATGGAAGTAAGCAGATATTTGATGGAGTAGAAGCTTATAATTTATTAAAAGAGGAAGCTTTTGACTTAATACTTATGGATATTATGCTGCCAGGTATGGATGGCTTTGAATTAATGGAGAAAATAAGAGAATTAAATACACCAGTGATATTTTTGACAGCCAAAAATGGACTGGCTGACAAGGTTACAGGTTTAAAATCAGGTGCAGAAGACTATATTGTAAAACCTTTTGAAACTGTTGAGTTATTAGCGAGGATTGAAGTGGTTTTGAGGAGATATTCTAAAAATAATGATTGCATAGAATTTAAAAATTTGAAAATATATGAAGATGAACGAATAGTAAAAAAAGCTGATGAGATAATTGAACTTACTCTTAAAGAATTTGAACTCATTCTAATGCTAGTAAAAAATAAAAATATAGCCTTATCTCGGGAATATTTATTAGAAAAAGTATGGGGATATGAATACATGGGTGAAACAAGGACAATAGATACCCATATTCAAAAACTTAGAAAGAAATTAGAGATAACAGAATATATAAAAACTGTATATAAAATTGGATATAGATTAGAGGAGTAACAGATATGAAGTTATGGCAAAAAATATATCTTTTTTCCTTATTATTACTTATATTTACGTTGAATATTGCAGGATTTATATTAATTCAAAAGTTACATAATGATTTATTAGAAAAAGAAGTTGATAAATGTCTTGCAGAACAAAAGTTTATTGTTACAGAATTTAATATTAATTCTTTGGCTTTGCAAAAAGTATATTATTTAGATTCTTCTCCCGATATTAATATGTCAATAAGCGCTTTGATGGGAGAATACAAAAGTTTGATTAATCCTGAAGCTGATGAGCATGGGAGAGTAGAAATTTTAGATCAGAAAAATAAAATATTGTATTCAGACTTGGAATTTCCTGTTTCAAAGGAAAAACAGGAATTAGAAGCCCTTTCAGAAGGAAAAACCAACTATATTATTCGTACATTGGAGGGAAAGCAATTTTTATATGTAAGTAGCTTGGTTGAAGTATATAATACTCCATTAAAAATACTCTACTCTAAAAATATTTCTAACATATATAAAGAAAAAATGAATCAATATGTACTATTTATGAAATTGGATCTTCTTATTTGTACTATTTTTGCTGTTTTTATGTATTTTATAAGTAGATTAATAACAAAACCAATAAATACATTAATAGCATCAACTCAAAAAATATCGTCAGGAAAATACTCTGAAAGGGTAAAGCTTAAATCAAAAGATGAATTTAATATGCTTTCAAATAATTTTAATTTGATGGCACAGACAATAGAGGATAAAATAAATGAATTAGAAATATCTAATATTGAAAAAGAAACTTTTATAAATAATTTAACTCATGAACTTAAGACGCCATTAACTTCTATTATTGGATATGCAAATTTAATTAGAACCTCAAAATATGATGAAGAATTATTTTTTGAAGCAGCAGATTATATTTATAAGGAAGGAAAAAGACTTGAAAAGATGGCTTTTAAGATGATGGATTTAATATATGCAAAAACTCAGGAAATTGAGCTATTGCCTGAAAAAATAATGCCAATAATAAAAGAAGTAGAAAAATCTTTTCAAGTTAAACTTGAGGAGAAAAATATTGAATTAATTATTAAAGGGGAAGATTGCATATTTGATATGGACAAGGACTTAATTAAGATGACACTATGCAATTTGATTGAAAATGCAATTAAAGCTTCTGAAAGTAACTCTAAAATATATTTAAAAGTATCAGTTTTAGAAAATAAGACTTATATCTCTATATCTGATTTCGGTTCGGGAATGGCTAGAGAACATTTAGGCAAAATATGGCAGCCGTTTTATGTTGTTGACAAGGCAAGAAGTAGAAAAAGTAATGGAGCAGGGATAGGACTTTCTATTTGTAAGAAGATAGTGGAAGTTCACAATGCAGATATTGAAATCAATAGTGAATTAGGAAAAGGGACAGAGGTAATTTTAATTTTTTATAACTAAAATAAATAATTTATTCAAAGGATAAGTTTTACAACTATTTTACAATTGAAATAAACTTCTGAGACATTCAAATTTTATAATTAAAGAGTGATAAGTACTTATTCACAAATGAATATTTTAAATATGTGGAGGAATCATTATGTTTTCAAAAAAAATAATTGCAGCTTTAGCAGTTGTAGGAGTAACAGCATCTGCTAGTGCTCTAATTGGTCAAGTTGATATTAAAGGAGCTTTTGCTGATACAGTGAAACAAAATGTTGTTTATACTAAAGAGGATACTTCAAAGGACCAACAAGATGATGGTACTGGTAAAGTAACTGGTGCAGAAAATGATGCTTATAAACAGAAATCTTTAGAAATTTTAAAAGATTATTTTAACATAACAGTTGAAGAAAATGATAATTTTAAGTTTAGTGCAGGTATATTAAATGAAAAGACTTTGGATGCTATAAAAATTCAAGAAAAAAAATGGATACAGGAAATGTATGATAAAAAGGAAATTTCAAAAGAAGAATGTGATAAGAGATTAGCCTTCGCTGAAGAAAATGATAATGGACTTAAAGAGAGGGTACAAAAAATAAAACATGGAATGGTTCAAACTGGTTGGATTGATGATAATAAAAGTTATTTTTTTGATTTTAATGAAAATACTAAGGAAATTGATACTGTAACGGTTAGTGAAGGATATATGGATAAATCTAAGACTAAGCTAACAATTAGTCAAGATCAATTAAAGAGTACAGCTGAAGAGTTCATTAAACAACACAAATTAGGAAATATAGAAAAGCCTAAATGCTTACTTGTTGAAAAATATCATGTTTTTTATATTGATGAAAATGATTCTTCTAAAAAAGTTGAGGTATTCGTCAGTCCATTTACAGGTAAAGTTGATGGCTTTTCAGTAGGGACGTATGCAGATTATGAGTATGAAATAGCAACAAATGAAAAATAAAAAATTATATATAAGATAGCATGTAATATTCTTGATTTAAAATCCAGTAGAAACTTTTTGGGGTTTCTGCTGGATTTGTTTCATATTAAGGTTTTTTAAGCATACCAATGTCAATCAATTACATTTTATGATATATTAATAAATATATGATATCTTTACTATAATTAAAATTTGTATATTACATAAAGGGAGGAAAGTTGTTTTGTGGAGTATTTTGGGAATAAAAGAGACAAAAGATAAACTAGAGATAAAGGAAGCATATATGAGAAGGCTTCAAAAGATAAATCCAGAAGATGATGAAGAAGGGTTTAAAAGATTAAGGGCAGCTTATGAAGAAGCTTTGAAATTTGCTGATTATGTTGAAAATTCAGAAGAGGAAGATATGACACCAATTGGAATTTGGGCTAAGAAAATTAGGGAATTGTATAATAATTTTTATTCAAGAATTAGTGAGGATGCATGGAGAGAGTTATTAGAAGATGAGGTTTGCTTTGCCATTGATTCTAGAGAAGAGGCAAGTAATAAATTACTTGAATTCCTAATGGATTATTTTTACGTACCTAAAAATATCTGGCTTTTGTTTGATGAATATTTTTCTTGGAGTGAAAAAATAGAAGAACTGTATAATGACTTTCATGAGAATTTTGTTAACTATGTCAGTGATAAAATAAATCCCAATTATAGTGAGAGTTTAAATTACTATTCCTTTGAAGATATTGAGGATAATAAAGATTATGATGCATGGATAGCTTTATTTTTCAAAATTCAAAGAGATTTGAATAATAATGATTTTGAAGAAGCTAAAAAGGATTTTGAAAATATTGAAGAATACCATATAAATCACCCTTCACTTGAATATTGGAAAGTGAGATATTATCTTATAACAGAAGATTATGAAAATGCAAGACAAAAAGGAGAAGCTTTATTAAAGAAATGTCCAAATGAAACTTTTGCTCTTTATGGAATGGGAGAAGTTGAGTGGCAGAGTAAAAATTTTGATAAAGCAAAGGAATATTATAGTAAGTGTATTGAAATAAATCCTAATGAGTATAATTCAAAAGTTGGACTAGCAGACTGTTTTTTAGAAACTGATAATTTAGATGAAGCTGAAAGGCTGTTTGAGGAAGCATTGGATGTTAACAGCTATGATGATTATGTAAGGGAAAGACTGTATGTTTTATATGATAAACGTATAGAAGAATTTGAAGCAAAATGTGCTGAAAATCAAGAAGATCTAAAAACTAAGCTTCAGTTAGGCTGGTACTATTATAACAATGAAAAATATGATGAAATTATAAAGTTGTGTGAGAGTTTTAAGCCTAATGAAGATGATGAGAATCAATATTATGATTTAAGCAGCAGAGCATACTTTTCTAAAAACAACTATGATAAAGCTTTAGAATATCTTGATAAATGGCAGGAAAATTTACTTGCCGAGGAAGATGGAAATGAATATAAGCAGCAAGAGTTAGAAATGGTTTATTACCAAAAGGGACGAATATTTTCTACTAAAGAAGAGTATGAAAGTTCTCTAGATTTTTACAATAAAGTTTTAGAAATAAATGAAAATAAAATATCTGCATTAAATAATAAGGGGTTTGTTTTGAACAAACTTGGTAGATTTGAAGAAAGTATTGTGGCTATTGATAAAGGCTTGGAAATAAACAACAATGATGTTTTTCTTCATATGAATAGGGCCGAGGTTTTATTTAATTTAAATTATTATAGAGAAGCTATGGATGAAGCTAATATAGCAATAAATATTTATCAATATTATACTAAACCTTATTTAATTAAAATGAAAATATTTAACATTTATGAAGAATATGAAGAAATGCTTTCAATGGCAGAAGAATTAGAAAAATATAATATAGCAAGTGAAGAAACTAATCTTTATAAAATAAAAGCATTAAGTAATAGCAATAAAAGTGAAGAAGCTGAAAAGTTAGCTATAGATATGTTAGAAAATAAAGAAAGCGATTTAGTCGATAAAATACTGTTTGAGCTAGCTATTATATACTATGACAGAAGTTTATTTGATAAGGCATTAGAGTATATAAATAAAGCCGTTGAAAATTCAAATAATGAAGAGGAATATTTATATTTTAGAGCCTCAACTTATAGATACTTAGGATCTTTTGGCCTTGCAATTAAAGATTATGAAACTATTATAGATGCAAATAAAGAAAATCCAAGATACTATCCATTCTTAAAGAAGGGACAAATTTTTGAGGAACTCAGAGAATATGAAAAAGCCTTGGAATGTTATAAGGAAGTCTTAGCATTAGATCCAGAAAATCGTACAATTAATAATTCTATAGGAGAAATGTATGATGCTCTTGATGATTATGATAATGCTTTAGATTACTATAACAAGCAAATTGATATGGAAAAAGGTGCATATTACTATTTAAACAGAGGTCTCCTTTATGCTAGAAATGGTAAATTTGATGAAGCAGAGGATGATTATAGATGTGCAATTGAGTTAGAACCGGAAAATCCTTATGGATATAACAGTCTTGGATATCTTTATGAAAGAAAAAATGAGCATGAAAAATCTATACCATATTATAAACAAGCAATAGAAGCAGATGTAGATAAAAGAGACTTAAGGTTCTATAGAAATATAATTGCGTGTTATAAAAAGTTAGATGAGAACGAACTAGCTTTAGAATATTATGATAAGGCAATTGAAGACTATAGTGATGATGATGAACTTTATTATAGAAAAGCTAAACTGTTAAAGAAAATGAAATTATATAAAGAAGCTATTGAAACTTATTTAAAAGGAATTGAAGTTCATAAAGAGCAAGAAGAAACTAAAATAAATATTTTAGAAGATTTTTATGATGAAATTAGCAGTGCATATAAATCAATGGAAGAATATGATAGGGCAATAGAATGGTCTAAAAAGGCATTGGAAATAAATCCTGATTCAAAATATGCGTATGAGAATATGGGAAGAATTTATGATGATCTAAAGGATTATGAAACTGCTATAAAATATTATAAGCTTCAAGTTGATATTGATAAGGAAAAAGGTATTAATTATTTATTAATTGCTACAGCTTATAAAGAACTTGGAAATAAAGAAGAAGCTAAATTAAATTATTTAACCTCACTTGCAAAATTCCATAAGGTTGAAGACAAAACTCCTTTTGAATATAGCAATATCGGAAGCTGTTACAATGGTTTAGAGAATACAAGTAAAGCTATAGAGTATTTGGAAATGGCAATTAATTCAGAGCTGTGTGAACATTGTAACTTTAAAGAATGCTATGATGCTTATTATGTTTTTGGAGAACTTTACGAAAGAGAAAAAGAATATGAAGAAGCATTAAAGTATTATAAAAAAGCATTAAATGTGAACAATGAAGATAAATCAACTTTAGAAGCAATAGAAAGAATCGAAAAATTATTAAAATAAGAATTTAAGGAGATATTTATGATAATAGGAATTGACTTAGGAACAACGAACAGTTTGGTTTCTTATTTTTCAGAAAATGGTCCGGTAATTATACCAAATAGGCTAGGAGAAAATTTGACACCTTCAATTGTGAGTATTGATGAAGATGAACAAATATATGTTGGACAAGTTGCTAAAGAAAGAAAAATACTTTACCCTGATTTTACTGCAGAAGTATTTAAAAGAAGTATGGGAACTCAGAAAAAATATAAATTAGGGAAAAAGGAATTTTTAGCAGAAGAATTATCTTCATTTGTTATTCGTTCCTTAAAAGAAGATGCAGAAGAGTTTTTAGGACAATCAATAACAGAAGCTGTAATAAGTGTTCCTGCATATTTTAATGATTCACAACGAAAAGCAACGGTTAGGGCTGGTAAGCTTGCAGGATTAAAAGTTGAAAGAATGATTAATGAGCCAACAGCAGCTGCTATAGCATATGGGTTGCACAATAAAAAATCTAATACTAAATTTTTAGTTTTTGATTTAGGAGGAGGAACCTTTGATATTTCAGTATTGGAAGTCTATAAAAATATTATGGAAGTCAGGGCAGTAGCAGGAGATAATTTCTTAGGTGGAGAGGACTTTACTGATATTTTATTCAATATGTTTCTTAAAGAAAAGGAGCTTGATGAAAATTCATTAGATAGAAAAACTTTGGCACATGTAAGAAAACAAGCGGAACTATGCAAGTTAGGTTTTTCAAACGGAAAAGTTTCTTTAATGAAATGCAAAATTAATGATGAGTTAATAGAGTATGAAGTAACACTTGAGGATTATGAAAAATCTTGTCAGTTATTACTATCTAAAATAAGAAAACCTATAGAAAGAGCACTTGGAGATGCAGCAATAAAGGTTAAGGAAATTGAAGAGATTATTTTAGTTGGAGGTGCAACCAAGTTACCTATAGTTAGGAACTTTGTAGGTAAATTATTTGGTATGCTGCCTAATACTAATATTAATCCAGATGAAGCAGTAGCCTTAGGAGCATCAACTCAAGGTGCAATGAAAGAAAGAAATGAAGCAATAAGAGAAATAGTATTAACAGATGTATGTCCATATACACTTGGAACTAATGTATCTGTTCAAAGACAAGGAAATTACTATGAATCAGGACATTTCTTCCCGATAATTGAAAGAAATACGGTGATTCCAGTAAGCAGAACTGAAAGACTCTATACAGTTTATGATAATCAATCTGAAATTAGAATAGAAGTTTTGCAAGGTGAAAGTAGATTGGCTAAGAATAATTTATATCTTGGGGAAATTGTAGTTCCAGTTCAAAGAAAGAAGGCAGGGGAAGAGGCTATAGATGTAACCTATACTTATGATATAAATTCTATATTAGAGGTTGAAGTAACAGTAGTGTCTACAAAATTGAAAAAAAGAATTATAATTCAACAAGATGGAACTAATATGACAGAAGAAGAAATCGAAGAAAGGCTAGCAGAACTAAAGGAATTGAAAATTTTACCTAGGAATAGAGAAGAAAATAAATTGTTGTTATCTAGGGGAGAGAGATTGTATGAAGAGAGTTTTGGGGAAATAAGACAAGAAATAGATGTATGCATGAGAAAATTTGAAGACATACTAGACAAGCAGGATAAGATTCAAATTGAAGAAGCAGCTGGAGAACTAAAAGCTTTCTTTGACGAAATTGAAAGTATAGATTTGCTTTGGTAGCTGAAATGTTATTTAAGTTAAAATGGTAGATAAAAAGTTCTAAATAAAATAGTTTAAAACATACTATATGTATTGTTTTGAACTATTTTATTTTATGATATTAATACCATTGTTATAAAGCTATTATTGTGGTTTGATATATGATTAATTATTGGGAATAATCTCTTGGATCTTTTGTCGTCTAGTTTTGCCAATTAAAAATATGCCTATGCCTAGTAATATGATTATTGATCCAAGAATTTGATTATAAGAAATAGATTCACCAAGAATCAAATATGCTAATATACAGGTACCAACTGGTTCACCTAATATGCTCATAGAAATAGTTGAAGCATTTAACCACTTAATCAACCAGTTTAAAACTGTTTGGCCAAGTATTGTCGAAATGAATGCTAAGCCTAGGAAACATAGCCAATCAGATTGTTGATAGCCTATAAGTGGATATCCTAATATAACGGAATATCCTATTAAGAATACGCTGCTGCTCAAATAACAAATAAAAACATAAACCACTAAAGATAATTCCTGTCTTATACTTTGTCCAATAAGAAAGTAAGCTGTAATGACACCAGCAGCTAATAAAGCAAGTAAATCTCCAAGTAATGCTATACCACCAATTTGAAAATCTCCTAAACCTATTATGCAGCTACCTAATATAGATAATAAACCGCCAAAGAGTGATAATTTTTTTAATTTCTCACCAAAGAAAAAATAGCTTCCAATAAAAGCAAATAAAGGCTGCATAGTAACAAGAACTGTTGAACTAGCAACTGAAGTATAGCGTAAGGATTCAAACCAAAGTATATAATGTATTGCAAGAAAAATTCCAGAAGAAAAAACTGCACCTAATTGTTTGAATTTTAATTTTTTTATTTCTAAAATATATTTTTTATTAAAAATGACTACTGGTAGTATCATCAGTGTGGAGAAAAGCAATCTATATGTGGCTATAATGGGAGTAGGTGCTGCTGAAAGTTTTACAAATATTGCAGATGTAGAAATTGCTAAGACTCCAAAAAATAATAATAAGTAATGGATAAATTTATGTGAATTATTCAAAATACAACGTCCCTTCTAGAAAAATATTGATCATAATATCTCATATAATCAAATCAGAATTTTTTATTTAATTATAATTCCATCTACAAAAGTGTAACCTCATTTTCGCAAAAGTTCAACTGTAATTACAATATTATGCTATAATTTACTTAAAGATATATTATTTTTAGGAAGTGAACGGATGATTGAAACAGATAGATTAATTGTTTGTCCAATAAAAGAAATTGACTATGATGATATTTGTGAATATGGTTGTGATGAAGAAACTGGTAAATATATGATACATTGGCCAAAAACAAAAGATGAAATAAGTAATTTTATCAGTGATTGTATTTTCTTTATGAGTTCAGAAAATCCAGCATGGTATGAATTTGTTATAAGACTAAAAGAAACTTCAAAGGTTATTGGAAATGTTAGTTTAATTATTAAAAATTCCGAAGCAGAAATAGGGTGGATTTCAAATAAGAAGTTTTGGAATAATGGTTATATGAGTGAAGCAGTAAAGGCAGTAATTAAAGAAGCCTTTAATAATTTATCTGTAAATAGGATAATAGCAACTTGTGCAGATATGAATATTGGCTCATATAAAGTTATGGAAAAGTGTAGTATGAAAAGATTGGATTTAGAGAAGAATTATAAAGCAACAAGAAGTGGAAATGAAAAAACTTATAGTAAATTGACATATGTTATTGACAGAGGAGCTATTTGAAATGAAAAATTATTATAAGGATGAGGCAATTGAAACCTTGATGCTGGCCGTATCTTATGAAGGTAGAGTTAATTGCTTTTCTCCTAAAAGTTAGATGGAGAAAAACTCAATAACACTAATTCGTCCTATGGTTATATACCTGAAGCCAGCATAGCAAGTGTTGCTTTAAGTTAGGGTTAAATCAAATTTATATCATATTGTTCAAGTAAAGTTAATATTGTATTATTTGGTTTAGCCTCTGTAATTATACCGTGAAAATCAGTTATATTTGAGAAATTGAAAATTCCATCTAAGTTGAATCTCTCGTTTGGTGCTAAGAGAAATAATTCTTTAGATATTTTCATAATTGCCTTTTTAGTGCCAACATCTTCAGAGCTACCAGTACTAATAGCTCCATCTCGAAGATCCATTCCACTGCAGCCTATAAAAGCTTTATTACAACGATAAAGTTTTATTTGTTCAGTTGAGTGGAAACCTATGTTTCCGCCTACAAGAGGACTATATTCCCCACCTATAAAGATTAAGTGCACCTTTGAATCTAGACTTATCATTGATGAAATCTCAACCATATTTGTAATTAAAGTGATTTTTCTATTATTTTCTGTAATTAGTTTTGTAAGCATATAGGATATGCTAGAGGCATCTAAAAAAATAGTATCATTTTCATTTATTAGTTCATAAGCCTTTTTCGCTATTACTTCTTTTAAATCTATATTTTTTTCTACTCTTTTGAAAAAGCTCTCACCATTTACTATAGTGCGCGTTATGTTAATTGCACCACCATAAGTACGCTGGAGCAAGTTGTTTTTTTCTAGAACTTGAAGATCTTTTCTGATCATGCTTTCACTTACTTTAAATTGTAAACTTAAATCTTTTACTAATACTTTCCCATCTTGTTCAAGCATATCTAAAATATGCTTGTGTCTTTCTTCAATAAACATAATTTCCTCCAACATATTCTCATTTATTTCTATTTTAACAATGAGAATGTTAAAATGCAATTAAATTAATTGACAAATCTCATTAAACAAAATAAAATGATACTAAATGATAACAAATTATACTAAACGAGAATGAATTGTGTTGGGAGATGAGGAAAATATGAAAAAAGCAGTATTTTTTGATATTGATGGAACTTTACTTGATTGTATAAATGGAATAATGGATATTACACCAAGAGTAAAGATGGCTATACGTAAATTGCAGGAAAAAGGAGATTATGTATTCATTGCAACTGGTAGGCCATATGCTTTTCTTAGTAATGCCTTGCTTGATTTTGGATTTGATGGCTTTGTGCTTACAAATGGTTCATATGTAATACTTAACAATAAGTGTTTATATAAAGAAGCAATTGATAAAGAAGTTATTATAGAACTTACTTCAAATTTTGAAAAACATGATATTGAATATATACTACAAGGTGAGAAATATTCATATATAAAAGATGAACATAAAAAGTTACATTCATTTTATGATACTTATAGTATATCTAAAAAGTATCTGGAGGGAAATTACAAAATTGAAGATGTTGATATATACAAGATAGAAATGTTATGCGAAAATACACATGGAATAGATTATTGCTTATCTCTTGAAGATAAAAGTTTTAATTACATCTATAACTCAGAAGATGGTTCTTTTGAATTATATTCAAAAAGAAGTTCCAAAGCTTCTGGAATTTTAAAAATATTAGATTTCTTGAATATTCCTTTAGAGAATAGCTATGCTTTTGGTGATGGAAAAAATGATATAGAAATGTTGTCAACGGTTGGATGCGGAATAGCTATGGGAAATGCAGACGATTACGTAAAAGGTTATGCAAAAAAAGTTACAGATACAGTTCAAAATGATGGAGTAGCGTTAGAAATAGAAAAATTTATTTTATAGTTTAATATAAATCATAGTTTAAGCGTAATAACTGCTCGTCAATTTACGAGCAGTTATTTTTAAAATTATATTGGTAAAATTAATATTTTTTGATTTAAATCACATTCTAATAAATAGATAAAAGTTATAATAGAGTCAGAAGTTAAGTTAAATAATAAGGCTTCTAAATATGAGATATTAAAGTTCTCATAATAGGCAAGGAGGAAATAATTATGTTTAAACAATGGGAAGGCTTTAAAGAAGGAACTTGGCAAGAAGGAATAGATGTAAGGAACTTTATACAAAAAAATTATAAATTATACGAAGGTGATTCAAGCTTCTTAGAAGATAAAACTGAAAAGACAAGTAAAGTATGGGAAAAAGCATATGCTCTTATAGTTGAAGAGGTTAAAAAAGGAATAATTGATGTTGCGACAGATAGAGTATCAGGAATTGATAACTACGAAGCAGGATATATTGATAAAGACAATGAAGTTATAGTTGGACTTCAAACAGATGCACCACTAAAGAGAATAGTAAATCCATTTGGTGGACTTAGAATGGTTCAAAGTTCCTTAAAGGAATATGGCTATGAATTAGATCCAGAAATAGAAAAGCATTTTTCTAAGTATAGAAAAACTCATAATGAAGGGGTTTTTGATGGATATACTAAAGAAATCAGAGCAGCAAGAAGTGCAGGCCTTTTAACAGGACTTCCAGATGCATATGGAAGAGGAAGAATAATCGGGGACTATAGAAGAGTAGCTCTTTATGGAATTGATTATTTAATAGAGGAAAAGAAGATAGATCTAGATAATTTAAATGGAGATATGCTTGATGAATTAGTAAGAAAAAGAGAAGAAGTATCAATGCAAATCAGAGCTTTAGGTGAAATTAAATCTATGGCAGCTAAATATGGAATAGACATATCAAAACCAGCTGCAAATGCAAAAGAAGCAGCACAACATTTATATTTTGGATATTTAGCAGGAATTAAAGAAAACAATGGAGCAGCAACTTCTTTTGGAAGAACTTCAACCTTCTTAGATATATATCTTGAAAGAGATCTAGAAGCAGGAGTTATAACAGAAAAAGAAGCTCAAGAAATTGTAGATCAATTAATTATAAAATTAAGATTGGTTAGGCACTTAAGAACTCCAGAATACAATGAATTATTTGGTGGAGATCCTACATGGGTAACAGAATCAATTGGTGGAATGGGGATCAATGGTAAATCACTTGTAACTAAGAACTCTTTTAGATATCTTCATACTTTAATTAATCTTGGAACTTCAGCAGAACCAAACTTAACAGTTTTATGGTCAGATAAATTACCAGAAAACTTTAAGAAGTATTGTGCAGAAATTTCAATAAAAACAGATTCTATTCAATATGAAAGCGATGAAGTTATGAGACCAGTTTATGGGGATGATTATGCCATAGCATGTTGTGTATCAGCAATGAAGGTTGGTAAGCAAATGCAGTTCTTTGGAGCTAGAGCAAATATAGCTAAATCTCTTTTATATGCAATCAATGGTGGAGTAGATGAATTAAAAGGGATTAAGGTTGTACCAGGAATTGAACCTATAAAAGACGAGATTTTAGACTTTAAGAAAGTTAAAGAAAATTATAATAAGGTATTAGAATATGTTGCTAAGGTTTATGTAGACACTATGAACATAATTCACTTTATGCATGATAAATATGCTTATGAAGCAGGTCAAATGGCACTTCATGATACAGCAGTAGAAAGATTAATGGCTTTTGGTATTGCAGGTCTTTCAGTAGCTATAGATTCCTTGTCAGCAATAAAATTTGCAAAGGTTAAGCCAATCAGAAATGAAGCAGGTATAACAGTAGACTTTGAAGTTGAAGGGGATTTCCCTAAGTACGGAAATGATGATGATAGAGCAGATGATTTAGGTGTTGAATTAGTTACTAGATTCTCAAATGAACTTAAGAAACATCCTTTATATAGAAATGCAAAACACACATTATCAGCATTAACAATAACTTCAAATGTTATGTATGGAAAGAAAACAGGAACAACTCCAGATGGAAGAAAGAAAGGTGAACCATTAGCACCAGGAGCAAATCCAATGCATGGAAGAGATATAAATGGAGCATTAGCATCACTAAATTCAGTGGCTAAGATACCATATAATGAAATCTGTCAGGATGGAGTTTCAAATACTTTTTCAATAGTACCAGATGCCTTGGGAAAAGATGAAAATCAAAAAATTACTAACTTAGTAGCAATACTAGATGGGTATTTTGTACAAGGAGCACATCACTTAAATGTTAATGTTCTTAACAGACAAACTTTGATTGATGCAATGGAAAATCCAGATAAATATCCAACTTTAACAATAAGAGTTTCAGGATATGCTGTTAACTTTAGCAGATTATCTAAGGAACAACAATTAGAAGTTATAAGTAGAACTTTCCATGAAAGCATTTAAGGCAGTTAACAGTTGAGGATGAAATCTCTACGGGATTTCTAAAATATATACTTAAGAAGAAAAGCTTTCAGCTTTTCTTCTTGCACTTTAGATAAATAACTGTAAATTGTAACTTGTAAACTGTAGCTTGACATAATTAACTGTAACCTGTAAATTGTAAACTATAGAAGGGCGGTGATTAATGTGGCGGTAGGAAAAATTCATTCAATAGAAACAATGGGACTTGTAGATGGACCTGGAATTAGAGTTGTTGTATTTTTGCAAGGTTGTGCTTTACGGTGTAAGTTTTGTCACAATCCTGATACTTGGGCTATGAATGGTGGAGAAGAATATACTCCAGAGCAATTAGTGAAAAAAATAGAAAGATTTAAATCCTATTTTTCAAGCAGCGGAGGAGGGGTTACCTTTTCCGGAGGAGAGCCGCTAAGACAACCAGAATTTTTATTGGAATGTTTAAAATTATGTAAAAGCAAAGGTATAAACACTTGTATAGATACTGCAGGATATGGCTTTGGTGATTATGATGAAATTTTGAAATATACTGATTTAGTTTTATTTGATATAAAGCATATTACTAGAGAAGGATATAAGAATATCACTTTAATGGAAATAGACGAATCTTTAAATTTTTTAGAAGCTATGAAAAGAAATAATACTAAAATGTGGATAAGACATGTTGTTGTTCCTGGAATAACAGATGGTGTGGAGCATTTAAAAGAATTAAAGGAATATGTAGATACAATACCTAATGTTGAAAAAGTGGAATTACTTCCGTATCATTTACTTGGAAAGAATAAGTATGATACTTTGGAAATAAAATATCCTCTTGAAGGTGTAAAGGCAATGGATAAAGATTTACTTAAAAAGTATCAAAAAGAAATATTCGAGAAATAATAATTTAACTGACAATGGAGGAATAGATTGTGAATAATCAGTGTATGAATTGCTGCAATAATTCTGTAGGTCAGTTTTGTGCAAGTAAAGTTCCAATATTTGAAAATTTAAATGATGAAGAAATTATAGAAATTGCAGATATTATAGAACATAAGGAATTTGCAAAGGGAGATACTATTTTTATAGAAGGAGATGTTGCTAAGACCTTATATTTTATAAATCAAGGAAAGATAAAATTATATAAATATACGAAAGATGGAAAAGAACAAATTTTACATGTACTTTCTGGGAGAGATTTTTTCGGTGAATTAGAGCTTATAAAACCATCTAAATATGGATTTAATGCTAAAGCAATTGAGAATTCAAAAATATGTACTATTACTAAAGATGAAATGAGAGCCATAATGATGAGGAATCCGGAAATTGGAATAAAAATTCTAGAAGCTGTTGCAGAAAGGCTAGCGAGAATTGAAAGTCTAGTTCAAAATCTTGCAACTAATGATGTGGATTCAAGAATGGCTTATTTATTAATTGATTTAGCAGAAAAATATGGTGAAAATAAAGATGGAAAAATATATATTAAATTACCATTATCAAGAGTAGAAATGGCAAATTATATTGGTGTTACTAGAGAAACCATAAGTAGAAAACTAAAAAAGCTTGAAGTTGAAAAACTAATTGAAATAATAGGAACAAAAACAATTGTAATCCTTGATAAGGACGGATTACAAGATTATATTTAAAGTAAAAGTTCATTATTACATTTGTAGTAGTGAACTTTTTATTATAAATATCCAAATCAAGAATTAGATATATGCAACAATTACCGAAATATGATACATTTATCTTCCGCAGGACTAGTGAAATTTTCGCTGGAAGGTTCTAAATGTGGGCTTGTCGTCATTTTAGCGTGTTCCAGATGTAAAATCCCCAAGGAGAAAGTTCATGTTTCCAAATATAAAAGCTCAAGGGAGAAAGTTCGTGTTTCCAAATATAAAATTTGGACACTTACTTTTTGGACATTCACTTTTGGACAAGCTGAAAATGAAACAAGCCCACATTAATACCCTTCAACAGCTCAATTTCACATGCCTGCTCCAGAAAAAAATGTATCATATTTCTAGTGAAGTGTTACGGTTATAATTTCTCAATTATGCATGTATATTACATTTATAAGTTTGGTTATTCATTTGGATATCTATATTAATGTATATGAAAGTATAGAATTTCATAAATCTGAGAGACTTATGAAACCTAGGGTTATTGAAGAGGAATGATTAATAATGAATGATGAAGGAGCAAAGCTCCAAGAAGAAAGTTAATGTAGTCAAATTCAAGATTTGGACATTCGCTTTTTCTGCGGAATTTCTTGATATTAAGTTCAAGCGTGACTGTTAACATGGGAAAAAAACAGGTTTAATGATATTATTAGAACAACTGTAATTATTGATAAGACTACAAGAACTATAAGTAAGCTAATAAAGAAAAACAGTTTTTATTATACTATCATGAATAGGGAGATTAATCCTTTAGCTCAATTATAGGAATAAATATAGGAAGGTTGAAGATAAAATATGATACGACCGAGAATTTTTGGCGGATGTATAACAATTGATCAATTGGAAATAATAAGTAATATGGCAAAGAAATATGGAGGAAATCAAATACGCTTCACCTCAAGGCAGGAAATTCAACTGTTGTCAGTTAAAAAGGAAGTTTCTAGTGAGGTATTAGAGGAACTTAGTAAAGCTGGATTGACTACTAAGGCTACTAATGACCAATGGAAAATAAATGTTGCATGTTCTCCTCTTTCAGGAGTAGCGGAAGATGAAGCTTTTGATGTTACACCATATATGCAAGCTGTTGTTGATTTAATGATGAAAGTTCCTAGAACTTTAAATTCGCCTAAAAAATATAAGATAGCTTTTTCAAATAATTTTGAAGATACAGCTAATGCAACCATTGCAGATATAGGGTTTATAGCTAAAACTGTTAATGGAAAAAGGGGCTTTGAAGTATATGTGGCTGGTGGTTTAGGTAAGAATCCAAGAGTTGGTATAAAGCTTGAAGAATTTATTGAAGACAAATATGTATTAAATTATGTACAAGCTATGAAGCAACTTTTTGAAAGAGAAGGGGACGGAAACGATAAACGAAAAGCTAGATTAAGATTTGTTCTTAAAAGCTTAGGAGAAGAAAAATTTATAGAAAAATTCAAAAATGAATTAAATAAAGTTAAAAGTGAAAAAAATTTAGAACTTAATATAAATCATGATCATGATAAAATAGAAAAAGCAAAAAAAGTTACTGAAAAAGATTGTAATGACAAATATGGCAATAGAATAATCAATCAAAAACAAGATGGGTATTATTCGGTACATGTTCACCCTACGAATGGCAATATTTCTATTAATAATTTAGAGGATATTTTGAAATTTATAAGGGATTTAGATTATGCAGTATCTATAAGATTAAATTTGACACAAGGATTTTTTGTTAGAGATTTAAATAAACTTGATGCAGAAAAACTAGTGGATTTAACCTCATATTTTTCCTCTAAATTTAGTATAGACAATTCAGTGGTTTGTGCTGGAGCTAGGATTTGTAAATTTGGAATAAATAATTCACAAGCACTACTATATAAGCTTATTGAAACCTTCAAAGACAAATCTTTTGAAATAAAAAATGCTTTACCAGAAATAATTATTTCTGGCTGCTCAAATTCATGCGCTCAACCTCAAAAGAGTATAATTGGACTTATTGGAAAGAAAAGATATACTGAAGATGGACTTGTACCAGTATACTCTATATTATTTAATGAAAAAATAGGAAGAGATGCTGAGAAGCTTGGAGAAATATATGGAGAAGTTCCAGCAAAAAGGGTACCTAGCTTTTTTGAAGAATTGGCAAAATTGAAAGTGGAAGCTGAATGTAAAGATTTTGGCATTTTTATAGAAAATAAAGAAAGAGAAATAAGGGCATTAGTAAAGAAGCATTCATATATAGAGGGTATTAATGGAAATCCAGATATATATTCTGATTTTGAATAAAAGCTAAAAAATGCTGCTTAAAATATAAATGGATTGTGATACCATAATTTTACTGCTATTATTAGTATCACATATCCTTGAACAAAATAGATATTATTTTTATAGGATACTCTCTTATAATAATAAATCATTATAAGAGCATAAATTATTTCTTAAAGCATTTTCTCTTAATGATAAATAGAGCTCAGCTTTGGTGGCATTATCATATGGCATTACAAAAAATATTCCTATTCCAAATGCTAGTGTACCTAATAAGTACCAACCCAAAAATGATAAATCTAATACAAACATATCTAATTTATGTCCCATGGTCATTTCGTTACTTAAGGAAATTGCCTTTTCAACTCCTATATTAGGATTGTCAGCAAGAATGTATGGTACCATTCTATAAGAATATGATTTTATTATGCCAGGTATAACTAATAACAAGCTCCAAATAAAAATTAAAATCTTTGTTGCTAGCATTGCTTTTATTATTCCAAGATAATGTTCTTCGTAAAAGCCAAAACTAAAGCATTTTTTATCATAGAGATATTGAGCCGAGTTAATAAAATATTTTCTTCCACCCACTTCTAAGCAATATCCAATAAAAATACGAATAGCCAATAATATCAGAATTGCAGATAAAGAAAATGACATGACTTTCCAATGAATAAAGCTGTTATGATAAAAATTAAAAAAAATAGAATGTCTTGAGTTATTAAAGTGATGATTACCTCCACTCAATAAATTATTACCACCTGCTAAAGCAATTATTATACTAATTAAAAATGCATTCCAATAGTTTACGGCTAAAATAGCTTTAGCTCTTTCTTTTAGTTCTTTTCTACTCCACATATATTTCCCCCATTTAAGTATTAAATTATTTTGTTTGAAATTCTATAAAGTTTCAGCTATTAAATATGATATAAGATAGATAACATAAAAGTATTATAAGTTATAAAATACCATATAACAAGTTAACGAAAATGTCAAAAAAGACGTTTTAAAGTTGGATGTATATTCCAAACATATCAAATCTACGAATTTCATTAAATTGCTAGTCTTTTCTCATGATTTCATTTTTATTTTAGAAGGTTGATAGTGAATAGAAATTTTAATAATATTTCATATTTGCTAGAAATATAAGAAGGAATTTGTCTTCTCTTGTATAATTAGATATATTGAGGGGAGTGAGGTTTGTGGTTATTGAAAAGATTAAAGAAAATTTTAAAGAAACCATAGAAAAAAACAAAAATGATAAAGATACATTACGAGGAATAATAAGAAAACTTCGTGATGAGAAAGCAATGTGGGAAGATGATAACAATCAATTTCAAAAAGGGAAATTAGAAGAATTGCAAGTTTTGATTGACTATGCCAGTAAATTTATCAATAGGAATGCATAATATTACGAACTCTAGAAATAGAGTTCGTTTTGATGTAAATGTTATCTTAGTCAAGAAGAATTTGCGGAATAAACTCTGTAAGCCACTGATTTACTCCAATTGAATTAATTCTCTGCTTATTAATTAGGAGATAACTTTCCATGCTTGGTGGAGTACTTTCAAGTAATTTTACTTCAATTAGTGAGCCATCTTGAATAAACTTCTTAGCAGCAGATTCTAATAAAAAACTATATCCTATTCCTTCTTTTAAAAATGTAATAATATTACTGCTAATATTTATATCTAAAGGATAAACATAATTTTTCGGGAAAATTGAGTAGAACCATTCTGTAAATGAATCAGTTTGAATAGCTGAGCACAATAATGGAAGATTCCTAAGTTCTTCGTTTGTTATTCCACTAGAGATTAATTTTCTATTCTGTGCTCCAGTTAGTAGTATAATTTTATCACTAAAGAAAGGCTCACATACAAATTTAGGAGACTTAATGTCCCAATATATAAATGCAATATCTAATTGATCTTCATGGAGCATTTGTATAAGATTTTCACTGTGTTCAATAGTTACTTTTATAGCAATTTTTTTGTTTTGCTGCATATATTTAAGAATCATTTCTTGAACATGGCAGTCATAAATAGAGTGTACAACTCCAATATTAAGTGTATCATTAAATAATTCAAGATTTCTAAGGTGGAAAATAGCAGATTCTTGCAAACTAAGTAATTGCTTTGCATAAGGGAGAAAAGCTTCACCTGCGTTTGTTAACTCAACATTTTTATTTGTTCGTATAAATAATGTCTCACCTATATTAGATTCTAAATGTTTTATTCTACTAGTGATAGTAGATTGGACTACATGAAGCTGATCAGCTGTCTTTGTAAAGTTTTTAAGCCTAGCTAAATAGATGAAAGTTGTTAAAAGATCATTATCCATATTTTGTATTATTCCTTATCTATAATTAATTTTTTTGATTGTTACTATTGAATATATTCGTTGTACAAATTGAAAAACCTTTTTTATAATCGGAATTGTAAATAATAAAAAGATTTTTTTAAATGAAAGGAAGAAAACATATGAGTAGTATTGTTTTAATGATTGTAGATGTTCAAAATGAATTGATTAAGAATCATCCGTATAATGAAAAAAAAGTTATTGAGAATATTAAAAAACTAATCCTAGAAGCCAGAAAAAATAAGCATAAAGTTATATATGTACGTCATGATGATGGGATTGGCAGTGAATTGGAAAAGGGTACAGACAGCTGGCAGATTTATGATGAAATAGTACCTGACGATAATGAGTATATCATTGAAAAAGAATATAATAGCGCTTTTCATAAAACTGAATTAAGAAATTACTTGGATGAAAAAGGCATTAATACAATTATTCTTGTAGGGTTACAAACAGAATATTGCATGGATGCCACTTTAAAAAGTGCTTTTGATTATGAATATAAAATAATTATTCCAGAAGATACAAATTCAACTTTTGATAATGAGTATCTATCTGGTGAGAAACTTTATGAATTTTATAATTATAAAATTTGGAATAATCGATTTGCTAGTGTTATTCCAATGGAAGATACAGTGAAAATTTTAAGGAATAACTGATTTTTATTTGAATATTGTATTAGAGTAACTCAATTATCTAGTTTATTTTTGAGTTGCTCTATTTCAGATTTTAATTGATTTACGCAGGCTTCTAATTCAGCTAGCCTTATTGTATCTGTATTAATAGATGAGTCTGGAGTATGTTCTTTTTTATTCTTTGGGGATTTGTTATCATTTTTTGAAATAGAATCTTGGTTAGTATTTGTGGGATTTGTGTTGCAAAAAGGATTGTTGACATTATAATTGAGTGGACTAAAATATCTACCTGGTCCTCCTTGAAAGTATTGTTGTTGAGAATTATATGTTAAAATTGCTTGCCCAACTAATTCAAGCCAATTCCCAAGGGCATTTTGAACATTATAAGGAATACTTCCAGCAATTATATTTCCAAGAATTTCTCCTATCACAACAAATAATGCTGGATTTAAACATTGAAATCCATTGGGAATATCTGAACAGCCCATATTATTTGAAGTATTACTACTCTTTGATTGAGTTTTGTTAGTATTATCCTTATTGGTGTTAGCATATCCACAAGCTTTAGCTAAGTCTTCAAAACTATTCCATCCTTTGAATTCCATTGTATCCTACTAATTTAAATGCTTTAATTTAATATATTATTCCTTTATAAGAAGTGTTACAATAAAGTGAAATAGTCAAAATAGATATTAAAGCTATAGGAAGAATAATTAGATTAATGAAGGGATGCGTAGATATGTTTAAAGAGATGAGAAGAAGTGACAGATTAATTAGTACTGAAGAGGCTAAAGTCATGTTAGAAAAATGTGATTATGGAGTTTTATCTACAATAGGTGAAAATGGATACCCATATGGATTACCTATTAATTATGTCTATAAAGATAATGCATTATATTTTCATTGTGCTACAGAAGGAACTAAATTAGAAAATTTAAAAAATAGCAATAAGGTTTCTTTTTGCGTAGTTGGAGATACCTGTGTTTTACCTGATAAATTTAGTACAAATTATGAAAGTGTAATTGTATTTGGAAAAGCTAATGAAGTTTTAGGAGAAGAAAAAAATATGATTCTTCTAGAATTAATAAATAAGTATTCGCCGGATTACATAGAAAATGGAAAGAAGTATATTTCAGCATCTATCATAAAAACGAATGTAATAAAGATAGATATAGAACATATTTCTGGTAAAGCTAGAAGATAATTGCTATTGAATAAAATTTGACGAATCACTTGGAATTTTTCTTGAATTTATTATATAATTTAATATATATATATAATATTAATAGGTATAAGAGAGGGAGAGAAATGGAACAAATAAATGTGAGAAAAATAAAAATAACTGATTATGAGAATATATACACATTAAATCAAGAACTAGGGTATTTATATTCAATAAAAAAGACAAAAGAAAGAATTCAAAATATAACAGAAAATGCAAAGGATATTATTTTAGTTGCCGAGCATGGCGCAGAAGTAATTGGATATATTCATGGAAGCCCGTATGAATTGCTTTATATGGATTTATTAATAAATGTTTTGGGATTTGTGGTTAAAGAAAAGTATAGAAATAACGGCATAGGAAATGAATTGATGAATAATTTGGAACAGTGGGCTAAGAAAAATGGATATAGCGGAATAAGATTAAGTACTGGATTTGATAGGTTGAATGCTCATAGATTTTACCAAAGACATGGATTTATTAATATAAAAAAGCAAATGAATTTTTTGAAAATCTTTGAAAAGGCTAATTCGTAGCATTTTAAAATTATTTATTAATGAAATTATTATATGTTATAATAATTATATAGACATAAAATCATGGAAGGTGAATAAGATGAAAATGGGAAATCAAGAAGAAGTTATCCATAATCAAAATAATAAGAAAGTACAAGGTAAAAAAAGTACCAATATGCTATTAGCAGCATTTGTTATGTTCATTTTCCCTATAATAGCAGTAATTTTAGGTGCGTATCTTGGAGCCTGTATAGGGGAAGCAATGAATTCATCTTCTATTATTTTTCAAATAATTGGAGGATTAGTGGGAGTGATAATTGCTGGAATTGGAATAAAGTTATTTGACAAAGCTTCTAAAGTTGACGAAAAAGCTAAAAAAATATACTGGGATGATTTATAATAAAAATACATATTAGATAAATTTGATTAATAGTATGCCACTTAGTAGCATACTATTAATATGTCTACGTTTACAGAAATAGAAAAAAGATTAATTGATGAAATTATTCAATTGAAATTCCTTTTGCTCTCATAGGTTCTAATACCTCTTCATCACACATGCTTATAAGTTCAACAGTTTCGAGGCTTGGTAAGTTTTCAAAGCCCTGTACTGAGTGTACATCAAAGAAGTCATCTTCTCCATCCCAATCAGGAATAATTAAACCATAAATATCATTTCCGCCATCAAAATATAAGTCTGTAATTTTATCTATGTCTTGTTGAGTTAGTGAAAGTTCTTCAAAAAATTCTAACATTTCTTCAATGGGTCCTGCATTTGAATACCATTCATATTTGTCTGTGTAAAGTTCCTTGTTTTTTTCTAATTCAGCTTCAAAGGATGGATTTTGTTCTAATAAAGAATTAATTACAATTAACTTAAAGTTAAAATCATCAAAAAGTCTTGTCTTATCAATATATCGTTTCACAAGTTTTGCCCTCCATAATTTAAATAAATAATTGCTTCATAGTTATGTTATATTATAGTACTAGGTTTATTATTACACAATAATTATCAAAATACATTTTTGTTAATATTTTAATTGAAATACAATGGAAATAATTTAGAAAGTTTGGTAAAATAAATTATTAATGACGAAAATAAGGAGTAGGCAATATGAGAAAGAATACGGTTATTCTTGCTATAACAAGTGTAATAGTTGTAATTATGGCAAGTGCAGCTGCAGGGACTTTATTAGCAATAAAAACATCAATTCCAGTTAGCGATGAAAGTAATAAATCAAAGCCAAAATCTGAAATAATTAAAAAAGAAACAGCTAATTCAAGTTCAACATTAAATTCAAATTCAAATGAATGGAAGCAAGAAAATGGTAGTTGGTATTTTATTATTAATGGTGAAAAACAAAAAAATTGGATACTAAGTAATAATAGATGGTATTTTCTTGGAAGTGATGGAAAAATGAAAACTGAATGGGTGAAGGATAAAAATAAGTGGTATTATTTTGGAAATGATGGAAAAATGAGGACTGGGTGGCTTAAGTTTAATAGTAATTGGTATTACTTAAATGATGACGGAGGAATGGAAGTAAATACAAATGTTAGTGGTCTGTATATTAATGAAAAGGGTATATTACAAGGAAAATCTTAATGAAATATAAGAAACACGTACAGAAGAGTTATTGTAAAAAATGGTGTAATGTTTTTAATTAGGAAACATTGCATTAGGTAGGTTAACTTTTTACAATAGTTTCTTCTATTTTTTTATTCTTTTAGGAATTTGTAATGCAGTAAAATCTGTCAATAATATATAGAAAAGAATATTTAACTGAGTTGTGTATTTTGTTTTATCAATGTATGTAAAAAGTTTTTTTATAAAGAATAATGTTATAATTACCAGTTATGTTATAATATATGAATAAGAATAAATAAGATTGTCGAATCAAAAATGAAAGGAAAATTAAAATGAAAAGAATAGAATTTACAAAAGTTATAGCTAGTGTGCTTTTAGTAGGATCAGTTTTTGCATTAAATTCAGTAGGAGCAAGTGCAGAATGGAAACAGGATTCTCATGGCTGGTGGAATACTGAGGGAAATTCATATTCTATTGGTTGGAGAGAAATTAATGGAAAGTTATATTATTTTGGACAAGACGGTTATATGCTACATGATACTAGAATTGGATATTATATATTAGGATCTGATGGTGCTTTGATTCCGTCAATTCAAAATAATTTAACAGAAGCTGAAAAAGATAAAGGAAACAGCGAACAAGCTAATATACAAAAAAGTGATGGTTCAAAACCTCTAAATAATACTGATGTTAAAAGTCAATTTACATTAGATGGAGTTACTTTAAAGCTTGAGAATAGTGCATATGTACTTGGAACAAAGCAAATTAAATTTTACATTACAAACAATACAGATGAAATTCGTGTATGTAAAGCGGATTATGTCGTAAGTAAGTTTGAAGATGATATGTGGCATACTTTTTCACAGTTTACTAAATCTGATGATAAATCAGTAGTTATAAATCCAAAAGATACTGAAGAGGGAACAATTTCACTAAATGTTTTGAAAGGCTTCACTCAATTTACCCCAGGAAAATATAGGGTAACAAAAAGAATTGGTTCAGAAGATTACACTGTAGAATTTGATTTAAAGGAAAAGT
Organism: Clostridium sp. YIM B02555; assembly: GCF_022320955.1. NCBI lineage: Bacteria > Bacillati > Bacillota > Clostridia > Eubacteriales > Clostridiaceae > Clostridium > Clostridium sp. YIM B02555. The sequence continues at coordinate 29,036 of NZ_JAKJJY010000003.1, forward strand.
TAAGTTAATAAGGATAAAATGCACTGATTAATTTATTTAAATCAGTGCATTTTCCTTAAAGATTTAGTTGAAACTTAACGACAAATATATATATATTAAGAAGTAACTAAGAAGAGGTCAAAGTTTTATAGAATTTTATGAAATTATTGTCACTATATTGTGATAGTTAATTTTATGTAAAAAATATGAAATTAATACTGTTTAATACATAGATGTAATGACATAATATTTTAAAACATTAATGTATATCTTGAAACATGGAATGTTTGATTGATGGGAGAATATGAGATGACTACTTTTAGGGAATTAGTAAATATTGAGTCAATTAAAAAAATTGCAGAAAATATTTATGCTATAGCTAAAATTCCACTTGCAATTATAAGTATTGATGGAACTATAGAGCTCGAAGTTGGATGGCTTGATATATGCAATAAGTTTCATAGGGCACATAATACCACTTGTAAGTTTTGTTTAGAAAGTGATAATTATCTAAAAAAACATATCTTAGATGGTGAGTATGTGGAATATAAATGTAAAAATGGAATGTGGGATATTGGAATACCAATTATTATTTCAGGAAGTCATATTGCAACGCTTTATTTTGGACAATTTTTTTATGACGATGATGCTATTAATATAGAGTTTTTTAAAGAGCAGGCTTTGAAATTTGGGTTTGATGAAAAAGATTACTTCGAAGCGCTTAGTAAAGTTCCTATTCTATCAAGAGAAAAAGTCAATCACATAATTGAGTATCATAAAGGCTTGATCGAAACAATGGCTGAAAGTGGTTTAAGGCTAATAGAGTACAAAAAATCAGAAGAAAAATTAAAAAAAAGTCAAGAGTATTTAAATTCTATTTTTAGTTCTGTAAATGATACAATATTTATTTCTGATTTTTATGGGAATATATTGGACATAAATAAAACAGCTACGGTTATGTTTGGTTATTCTAGAGAAGAGTTTTTACATAAAAATATTGATAATATCATTTCTAATAATTCACCATATCATGAAATGTCCTTATATGTAATAATTAGAAGGTTAAGGGTTGAAAAGAAATTAGTACTTGAATTAATTTGTATAGATAAGGATAATAATGAATTTTGGGTTGAAATTAATATACGTATTGTAAATATTAATGGAAGAGAAAGTATTTTAGGAACTGTACGAAATATATCAGAAAGAAAGCAAGCTGAATTAACTGTTAAAAATCAAGCTTTAGAACTAGATAAGTTAAGGACAGAATTTTTTGCAAATATTTCACATGAGTTGAGAACACCATTAAATATTTTACTATGTTCAAATAAAGTTTTAATGATGAATTTGGAAAAAGAAAATATTAATAGAAAAAAAATTTACGATAATATAAATATTCAAACACAAAATTGTTTTAGATTAATGAGGTTAGTGAATAACTTGATTGATGTGACAAAGTTGGATTCTGGTTTTTTGGAAACAAATATGATAAATTGCAATATTGTTGAGGTTGTAGAAGACATAGTTTCATCTGTTGTAGAATATGCAAGAACAAATGATTTGGAGCTTATATTTGATACAGATTTAGAAGAAAAAATAGTAGCTTGTGATTTAGATAAGATGGAAAGAATAATGCTTAACCTTTTATCTAATGCTGTAAAATTTACAGATACAGGTGGACACATTCTTGTTAACATAGCTGATGGAGGAGAGTATTTAACAATTTCGGTTGAAGACAATGGAGTTGGCATACCTAAAGATAAAATAGATATAATATTTGATAGATTTAGGCAGGTTGATAAGTCATTTACAAGAAATCAAGAGGGAAGTGGAATAGGATTATCGCTTGTAAAATCATTAGTAGAAATGCAAGGGGGAACCATATCTGTAGAAAGTGAGTGTGGAGTTGGAACAAAATTCATAATAAAATTCCCTGTTAAAATTGTGGATGGAAATAATAGCAGTGAAAACTATAAATTGGTAAGTAATAGTTTAAATAACCGTGTTGAAAAGGTAAGAATTGAATTTTCAGACATTTATGCAATTAAGCAATTTGAAAGAAGTTAGAATTATAAGAAACAAGGAAGTTAGGCAATAGAAAAATTGCTAGCTTCCTTGTTTTAATTTTATGATTAAAGATTTCTACTCCATTCAGCTATGGCTTTAATATCTTCAGGAGTTGTTCTACAACATCCTCCAACTAACTTAGCTCCAGCTTCAAACCAACCTTTTGCATTACAACAATAAGAATGACTTGAGGAATTACCGTGCCAGGTTTTAGAATTAGCATCATATTTTTCACCTGAGTTAGGATAAACCACTATAGGTTTATTAGAATTATTCTTTATTTCAGTAATCAATGATTGTACATATTGAGGAGCAGTACAATTTAAACCAATTGCTGCTACTTGACTATAATCATCTAGACTTTTAGCACATTCAGCAATAGGAGTTCCATCACTTATTTCTAATTCATTTTTACAGCTGAAACTAATCCAACAATAAACATTTGGGAATTCTTTTAGAAGCTTAATAATAGCCTTTGCTTCCATAAGGCTTGGAATTGTTTCACAAGCAAGTATATCAACGCCTTCTTCAATTAACAGCTTAATTCTTGGTCTATGAAAGGATATAAGCTCTTCTTCAGTAATATTGTAATCTCCACGATATTCTGAACCATCAGCAAGATAAGCACCATAAGGACCTACAGAACCAGCAACTAAAGGAGTTGGTCTATTTTTTCTATTCTCAGAATTATTCCAAAAGTCATCTCTTGCCTTTTTAGCAATTTGCACAGATCTTTTTATAAGAGATATGGCTTCAGCTTCAGAAAATCCTTTTTGCACAAAACCATCAATAGTAGCTTGGTAGCTTGAAGTTATTGCACAGTCAGCACCAGCAGCAAAATAATCATAATGTACTTTTCCGATCATTTCAGGCTTTTCAGCTAAAATCTTAGCAGACCAAAGTGAATCATTTATATCGCAGCCTCTATTTTCAAGCTCTGTAGCTAGTGCTCCATCTAAAATAATTAGGGGGAAATCTTTTAAAATATTTTCTATTGGATTCATAATTATATTCCTCTTTTCTATGTATTAATAATATTTTTAAACTAATTTTCAACAATTCGTACATCTTTTACTTTTTTGTTTTCAAGCTCAACAAATTCAAATTTAACTTTACATCCTTGACCGATTGGACTTTGCGCAACAATTCCAATAATATACAGACCTCCCGAAATTAGATGATTTTTTATATTATAACATAATAAGGATGTAAAGAAAGCATATTGTTTATATTATAATATTCCGGTGATATTTAAAGCAATATCATTATTTATTACAAAGTGTATAGGATAGGTGGAGATGAAAATGGAAGTAAATAAAGTTATAAAACGTCTATTTTTGGGAATAAAAATACAATTTTAAAAAATGAGTCCAATAAATGAATTATTTTGCCTTTTATGCATGATTTTGTGTGTTTAGAGGAAAAGGTATTTATTTTGTTTAAATATTGTGACAATATATGATTAAAGGTCCATAAACAATAATGGATATAAAAAATTATGAAGAAAATAATAAAATGTTGTGGAAAGTTCTGGAATAATAAATCTATACATAACATTTAGCTTGCTTTGTAATACATAATTTAAAGTTTGAAAGTGAGGTTTTTTTATGAAAAAAAGTAGTTTAAAAAGAAAATTTATTGTATCTACTGTAGTTGCCATGAATCTTTTATTCTGTTCCTCTATCCAAGCCTTTGCAGCTTGGAATGACAATCACTCAAGCTATGCTACATATACTGGTTCTGGATATTCTGGAGGTGCAGCACTTCTAGATCCTATTTCTCCTAAAATGGAGATTACCGCCTTAGATCCTGCTGACTTTAATTATAATGGGATAAATGCAGCTTTAGCTGGTGCATATTTAGAAGTCCAAGGTCCAAAGGGGAAAACTACTGTATATGTTACAGATTTATATCCTGAAGGAGCTAATGGAGCTTTGGATCTTTGTCCAACTTCTTTTGCTAAAATCGGTAATATGTCTGCTGGAAAAATCAATATTAGTTGGCATATAGTAAAAGCACCTATTACTGGAATGTGTTCTTATCGTATAAAAGAAGGTAGCAATCCAAACTGGGCAGCTATTCAAGTAAGAAATCATAAATATCCTGTTGTGAAAATGGAATTTCTAAAGAATAATACTTGGATTAATATGACAAAGATGCCATATAACCATTTTGTTGGAAATGGAATGGGGACAGGCTCTATTAAAATAAGAATCACAGATATCCGTGGAATAGCGGTTACGGACACAATACCGGCTTTACCTCAATATGGTAATTCTTCAGCTTATATTATTCCTGGACATGTTCAATTACCAGACTAAATTAGTTAAAATCAATAAATAAAAACGTATTTATTTTAACAATATATAATTAAAAGTTATTTAATATATCATTAATCTTTAATAAATAATAGGAAGTGCAAAAATATGAATAAAGTGATAAAAGCAGGAATGTCAGTTGCTGTATTCGCGACAATATTAATGAGTGGTGGAGCTGTTAAAGCAAGTGCTGCAGCATGGTCAACAACTGATAAGTACGGTTCATGGAGTAATGGTGGATATACGTTTAATAATGACGTATGGGGGAGTGGCGCAGGTGCTCAAAGCATGTGGGCTAACTCATATAGTAATTGGGGTGTATGGTCAGCGCAGCCTAATACTGGTGGAATAAAGTCTTACCCACATGTTGAAAAATCAATAAACAGAAAGGTAAGTGCTGTAAACACACTTACAAGTAACTTTAATGTTACGGTTCCTACAAGTGGAAACGCAATGGAAACCAGCTATGATATATGGTTAAGCGATCCTAGCAAGTATGATCCTAATTATCCAAGTAAAAACAAGCATGAGATTATGTTATGGATGAATGAATATGGTGCAGTAAGTCCTATTTCATATAACTATGATTCAGCTGGTGCTGTTCCTGTATACAAAAATGTAAATATAGGGGGACATACATGGAATGTATATAGAGGAAATAATGGAAAAAATAATACTGGAAACATGGTTTATTCATTTGTAAGAACTAATGGAAATACCAATTCAGGATATGTAGACATTAAGGCAATAATCAACTGGATTAAGAATACACCAAAGTGGTACGGTGATATTCAATTTGATAATGTTCAATTTGGATATGAAATTACATCAAGCTATAATAACGGTAAAGGTCAAAATTTTAATACCAATAATTTTTCTGTAACATTTAATTAAAAAATAAGGCACATGAACTTGTTATTTTTTTGAATGTGCCTAATAATGAAAAAGAAGCTGCAACTCATTTTTATTCAAAGTTGCAGCTTTTATTTCTTTTCTGTACATTATTGATATGATTTGCTTTTTATGGTAATATTGAAAACAATATTATTATTTATTACAAATTATATAGGATAGGTAGGGATAGTTATGGAAGTTGATAATGAAAAAAAACATAAACTGAGTAGAAGTTTAAAAGCAAGACATATGAATATGATAGCAATAGGAGGTTCTATTGGGACAGGCCTTTTCTTTGCTAGTGGAAGTGCTGTAAGTACAGCTGGTCCTGGCGGAGCGCTATTAGCTTATTTAATAATGGGGATTGTTGTATATTTATTAATGATGTCCTTAGGAGAAATGTCAACTCTGCTACCTATTTCAGGTTCTTTTGAGACATATGCTACAAGATTTGTTGATCCTGCTTTAGGATTTACATTAGGATGGAATTATTGGTTTTGTTGGGCAATTTGTGTAGCAGCAGAATTAGTTGCAGGTTCACTTATAGTTAAGTTTTGGTTCCCAGATACAAATGGAACTATGTGGAGTATTATATTTTTAGTTATTATTGTTATTTTAAATGTTTTATCAGCTAAAGCTTATGGTGAAAGTGAATATTGGTTTGCAAGTATTAAGGTGATAACAATAATTATATTTATTATTGTTGGTATACTTATGATAGTAGGTATTTTAGGAAATGGTTCTCCAGGGTTTAGTAATTGGACATTATCAGATGCTAATGGTAATAAAGGACCTTTTATTGGTGGTTTTTTGGGAATTATAAATGTATTTTTAGTAGCAGGATTTTCTTTTTCAGGAACTGAAATAGTTGGACTAGCTGCTGGGGAATCAGAAAATCCGCAAGAAAATGTACCAAAAGCAATAAAAACAGTTTTTTGGCGTATTTTATTATTTTATATTGGAGCAATTATTATAATAGGATTTATTATTCCTTTTACTGATGAAAATTTATTGAAAAGTGGCGTAGATAATATAGCGTTTAGTCCCTTCACTATGGTTTTCGAAAAATGCGGTATAGCTTTTGCAGCTAGTGTTATGAATGCAGTAATTTTAACTTCTGTATTGTCTTGTGGAAATTCAGGGTTATATGTATCTTCAAGAATGCTATATGCTTTAGCCCTTGAAGGAAAAGCACCTAAGTTTTTAGGGAAAGTAAATAAACGTGGTGTTCCAATGAATGCATTATACGTTACAACTATAGTTGCATGTTCAGCATTTTTTGCGTCTTTAATTGGAGATGGAAAGATATACTATATACTTTATAATGCTTCAGGAATAATGGCCTTCTTTGCATGGCTTGGTATAGGTATTTGCCATTACAGATTCAGAAAAGCATATATAGCTCAAGGTAAAGATTTAAAGGACTTAAAATTTAAAGCTAAATTTTATCCGTATGGTCCTATAATCTCAGTGATTTTATGTGTAATTGTTATATTTGGAGCTAATATATGGATTTTTCAAGCTGAAACTTTCAGTTGGTTTGATTTCATCACAAATTATATTACTATTCCTATATTTATTTGCTTATACTTTGGATATAAATTTATTAAGAAAACAAAAATAGTTCCACTTGAAGAGTGTGATTTTGAACTTAAAGAAGAACTTCAATAAGTAAAATATATTATAAAGAATGCTGGCCACAATTTTGAGGTCAGTATTTTTTGGGGAAATAAAGATTTGAGAAGAAGATAGAAAAGGTATATAATTGATTTTGAACACGTGTGCGAGGCTCGATTTGATTAATTATATAGTATTTATAGTGTTTTAAGCTTAAACTTGTACTTTATAATTTTGAGATAATAAAGCATAAGAATAGTTTTTAAAGAAAACAAAGGAGGATTAAGTTTGGTTACAGATATGACGCACGGAAGCATATATAAACATTTAATTAAATTTGCTGTGCCTTTGGTGCTGGGGAATATATTTCAACTGACATATAATGCAGCAGATTCAATAATAGTTGGAAGATTCGTGGGAACAAAGGCATTAGCAGCAGTGGGGACGGCAAATCCTGTTATGAATATTACTATATTTTTAATTGTAGGAATTTGCATGGGAGCATCAGTGCTTATGAGTGAGTATTTTGGTGAAAATAATATAAAAAAATTTAAAAGAGAAGTTTCTACTACAATTCTTGCAGGACTTATATTCACCATAGTTATGATTATTTTATGTGTAATTTTAGTTGATCCTATTTTAAGATTGATTCAAACCCCAGAAGAAATTATGGGGGAATCTGCAATATACTTAAGGATTATATTTTGTGGACTAATTTTTACATTTCTATATAATTTTTTTTCAGCGACTTTACGTAGTATAGGAGATTCAAAATCACCATTAATTTTTTTGAGCATATCAGCAGTATTAAATGTGGTTATGGATATTGTTTTTGTAGTTTACTTTAAAATGGGGGTTGCTGGAGCTGGTTTGGCTACAGTAACAGCAGAAATGTTTTCAGCTTTGTTTTGTATTATCTATATATATAAGAAAGTTCCGTTACTCCATTTCGCTAGGAAAGAAATTATTTTGGATAAAGCTTTATTAAAAATTACAATAAATTATAGTTCGGTTACTGCAATGCAACAAACTTGTCTTTATGTAGGAAAGGTTTTAGTACAAACTGCTGTAAATCCTTTGGGTGTGGATGCAATTGCAACTTTTAATGCTGTTACTAAAATCGATGATTTTGCTTTCACTCCACAACAAAGTATAGCTAGTGGAATGACAACTTTTCTAGCGCAAAATAGGGGAGCTCAAAAATATGATCGTATTAAACGAGGTCTTTGGGTAGGAATGAAGATGGAGACAATGTTTTGGTTCATTCTAGTTGGATTGGTATACTTTGGAGCAAATAGCTTAATGCGATTATTTGTACCAAATGAAGGCGGAAAGGTTTTAGAAATGGGAGTCACCTATCTTCATTTTATGGCATTTTTTTATTTATTACCTACATGGACAAATGGAATTCAAGGTTACTTCAGAGGAATGGGGGATTTGAAGGTGACTTTAATATCAACTTTTTCTCAAATGGCAGGGAGAGTAATATTTGCCTTTTTACTTGCACCAAAGTTCGGAATAGTTGGTATTGCAATAAGTTGCTTTGCAGGATGGATAATTATGCTTCTATATGAAGTCCCAATGTTGGTTAGGCATAGAAGAAATTATAATTCTACTATAGGAAATATTGTTAGGTGTTAGAGATATAATTTTAACTTTGAAATTAAAACAGCCAATATACTTTTTGGTTGTTTTATTATATAGATATCCAAATTAATACTTAAACTTATAAATGGAATATGTATGTATTATCAAGAAATTATAATCGTAACACTACACTAGAAATTAGATACATTTTTCTGGAAGCAGGCATGTGAAATTGAGCTGATGATGGTTGTTAGTGGAAGGTTGTTCCATTTTCTGCTTGTCATAAATTTACTTTAGGAACATGCAGAAATGGGTGCAACCTTCCACTTAGAACCTTCCAGCGAAAATTTCACTAGTCCTGTGGAAGATAAATGTATAAGATTTCGGTAATTGTTGCATAAGTCTAATTCTCGCTTTGGATATCTTTATTATAGTTTCAAATCTAAACCAAAATATCTTTTGTTCTTATCATCAATAAATTTTAAAGGACCATTATATAGTATTGTACCTGCATATTTTCCTTTAGTTATTACAAGGTAATTCTTTAAATTACAATCTGCTGATCTTAAATTGAATTGGAGTTCTTTAAGTTCTTTTTTGTAAGTATCAACATCTAATTTCATTAACTTTAAATTTGAAATTTCCTCAAAGGATAATCGTCCATCATTATTAGTATCAGCAATACTAACAATGGCTGAAGATAAATCAGATGAAATTACATTAGCATCGATGGTTTTTCCATCAGAGCCATAATTATTAATTTCAGAATTAGGTTTTGAGTCCATTTTTGCTTGTAGTATAAGAGCTGTTTCACTAAGTTTATTGATATCTACTTTAAAATCTGTAACGAAAGAAATTCTATTATTTGTGCTAGTTAATACTTTATAAAAATCTAAGAGGAAAAAAATCGAAATACTTAAAAATATCAAAATAACAAAAGTTTTTATCCAATTTGATTTTTTTATAGATTTAAATTTTTTTGTGATGTTTGGGAGTACAGCATTTCTATAGTCATAGGCTACTAAATTTTTAGTCTGCATTTATACACCATCCTTTAAATCATTATTATACTAATATAGTATTCTAGTTATATTAATTTAGATTTAGATAAGAGTAAAAAAAATGTTAAATATTCTTGAAAAATAACAGTAAATTAAATATAATAAAAATATTAAATTGATTTTAAAGGGAGGATAATAAAATGAATATTTGTTGCTGTTGTTGTTCTTTATGTATTAAAAAAATTATAAACAGCTGCAGCATAATGTGATTTTTAATCCTTTATATTTCATAATTAATTTTATTTGTGACTGCAGAGAATTCTGTAGTTTTCTTATTTTATAAGTAAAACTACAAATTAGCTGCAGTTTTTTATTGCTAATTATTTCAAGGAAAATAAATCTATTGGAGGTAGGACATGACATTAAAAATTTTTAATACCATAAGTAAAAAGGAAGAAGAATTTAAAGAAATAGAAGCTGGGAAGGTAAAAATGTATGCATGTGGACCAACGGTGTATAACTTTGCCCATATAGGAAATTTGAGAAGTTATATTTTTGAAGATATATTAAAGAAGGCATTAGAGTATGAGGGCTATGAAGTTACACATATGATAAACATAACGGATGTGGGACATTTGCAATCGGATGAAGATACTGGTGAAGATAAAATGGAACTTGGTGCTAAGAGAGAAAATAAAAGTGTTTTGGAATTAGCTAGATTTTATGAAGCTAGTTTCTTATCAGACTTAGAAAAATTGAATATTAAAAAGCCAAACATAATAGCAAGGGCAACTGAACATATTGAAGACATGATAAATTTAATAAAAAAGTTAGAGGAAAAAGGTTTTACCTACATAGCTAATGGAAATGTTTATTTTTCAATAGATAAATTTGAGGATTATCATAAATTAGCAAACTTAAACATGAATGAAATGAAAGCTGGAAGTAGAATTAAAATTGATGAATTTAAGAAAAACCCCTTTGATTTTGTACTATGGTTTGTTAATTCTAAATATGAAAATCATATACTTCAATGGCAATCACCTTGGGGAAAAGGGTTTCCTGGTTGGCATATAGAGTGCTCTGCAATGGCTATCAAGTATCTAGGAGAATATATTGATATTCATTGTGGTGGAGTAGATCATATACCTGTACATCATACTAATGAAATAGCTCAATCTGAAAGTGCTTTAGGTCATAAATGGATAAACTATTGGATACATGGAGAGTTTTTGACAACTGATAGCGAAAAAATGTCTAAATCAAGTGGGGAATTCTTAACTTTGGAAAAATTAATAAAGGATGGATTTTCACCAATAGATTATAGATATTATGTGTTACAATCAAAATATAGAAAAACATTAGCGTTTACTTATGATAAACTAGAAGAAGCTAAAAAGTCGTTAGACAGCTTAAGAAAAAAGATATCAGGTATTATTGCTAACATAGATATTACTGAAGTTACCAATGTTGAAGCAGTAAATAAGTATAAGTCAGATTTTAAGGAATGCATAAATGATGATTTAAATATAGCAAATGCTTTTACTGTTTTATATGAAGTTATAAAAGATAATTATATTAGTAATAATGAAAAGAAACAATTAATAGAAGATTTTGATAGGATTTTTTCTTTAAATTTAATTCAAGAGCAAGGGAATAATAAACTAAATGAAGAAAGAATTAAGTATATTGAAGGATTAATTAATGAAAGAGCTCAAGCTAGAGTTAATAAAGAGTGGGACAAGTCTGATAAAATTAGAGAGGCTTTGCTTCAAGAAGGAATCGAAATTACAGATACTAAGGAAGGGACTGTGTGGAAGTTAAGATGATGAAATATTTACAATCAAAAACTTTTAAGATGGCGTTGTCAGCAACAATAGCAATAATTATATCTAATTATATAGGCTTAAAATTTGGAGTAACAGCAGGTATAATTGCAATACTGAGCATACAAGAAACAAAGAAAGAAGCTTTATTAGTTGCTGGTAGAAGATTAATAGCATGTGCTGCAGCAATACTATTATCTTTTTTATTATTTTGGTTATTAGGAAATAGTCCAATAGTGTTTGGATTATTTTTACTCATATTTATTTCAGGGACAATATTGCTAAAAATAGAAGATGGAATGGTAATGGGTGCAGTTCTCTCAACTCATCTTTTATCGAGTACTGATATTAATGTCTCTTGGATTATAAACGAAGTTCAGTTAACTATAATTGGCATTGGGGTTGCAATGTTGTTCAATTTATATTCATCATCTTTAGATGATGAATTTGATAAGAATAAAGCACGAATAGAAGATTGCTATAGGGGTATATTATCAGATATGGCTGTTAGTTTAGTAACCCAAACTGTTCCAATATATGAGAAAAAAATATTGTTAGAGGTTGAAGGGTTAGTTAATAAGTCTAAGTTAATTGCCCAAGCTATAAATAATAACAATTTATTTAGTATAAATAATTATTATGTAAGTTATATTGAAATGAGAATAATTCAATTAGAAGTTATAAAAAGAATGAAAAGGCATTTTTCAAGATTTTACATGACCTTTGAGCAAACTAAAATATTATCAGAGTTTACTAATAATGTTGCCATGAATCTTCATGAAGATAATGATTGCCTTGAATTGCTTGAAAGGTTGAATTTATTAAGAAAAGATTATAAGAATATGGAATTGCCTAAAAATCGAGAAGAATTTGAAAATCGAGCTCTATTATTTCAATTTTTAAATGATTTAGAGGACTTCTTAAATGCAAAAAGAGAATTTAAAGAATATTTTTAAGAGTAATAATAAAGATATCCAAAGCTAGAATTAGACTTATGTGACAATTACCAAAATCAGATATATTTATCGTCCACAGGACTAGTGAAATTTTCGCTATGCTATCCAATTTGAAAAGAATTGGGTAGTTTTTTTATTAAATTAATTAACGAATATAGACATATAAATTGGATAAAATATAGTTAAATTGGTATTTTACGAAAAAATTATTTTTAAAAGGAGAAGCAGAATAGTGATTGCTTTTACAATAGCCTTTATTTTAAGTGTAGTCATTATATTGTTAGTTTGTCTAGACAATGTAAAGAAGATTACATTGCTTAAGAGAAGTTTTTTTAATGTTTATTTATTCTTTGCACCACATATTGTTCTACTTGAATATTTTTTAATAAACAATTCATTCTTAGTAAATAATTATTTTGTGTTAAGTTGGATTAGCTTGATAACAATTCTTTTTATTTTATATATTTGGTTAAGGATAAACCTGCCTCCAGGCAATAAAAAAGAAAATATTACTCAAAGGTTAAAGGTAATGCTTAGTGGCAGAGGTCTTATCCTGTATGGATTATATACATTAATGATTCAAGTACCTATATATACTATTGGTATTAATATTGTGAAGAATGTTAATATACCAAAACATATATTCATATTGGATATTATTGTTTTAATAGTTAGCATTTCAATTTTACTTTTCAATGGAACAATAAGAATTTTATTTGTTTCAAACAAGTTAAGTATAGCTAGAAAGTATTTTATAGGGATTATAAGTTTAGTGCCGGGGATAAATATTTTCATAATGCTATACTTAATTCATGTGGCGGGCTCAGAGTATGATCATGAAAGTTATAAAGTTAATAATAATGAAATTAAAATTGAATCAGATGTTTGCAAGACAAAGTACCCTCTAATGCTTGTTCATGGTGTGGGGTTTAGAGACTATAAATATATAAATTATTGGGGAAGAATACCTAAGGAGTTAATTAAAAATGGAGCTGAGATTTATTATGGAAATCAGGAGGCATGGGGGACTATTGAATATAATGCTTATGAAATTAAAGAAAGAATTATTCGGGTTTTAAAAGAAACAAATGCAGAAAAGGTAAATATAATTGCTCATTCAAAAGGTGGCTTAGATGCACGCTATGTAATTAGTAAATTAAAGATGGGAAATTATGTTGCCTCTTTAACTACAATTTCAACGCCACATAGGGGCTGTAAATTTGTAGATAAAGCATGTAAGCTTCCTAATTGGTTATATAAAGGAGTCGCATGGCTTTTTGATAAATATTATGCGCATCAAGGAGATAAAAAACCTGATTTTTATACTGCCAGCAGGCAATTTTCAACTTTTAATAGTAAAAGATTTAATGAAGAAGTAAAAGATGATAAGCAGGTTTATTATCAAAGTTATGTCACTGCTTTAAAATGTGTGATTAGTGATTATGTACTTTCAATACCATATCTTATAATTAAAGCAATAGATGGAGAAAATGATGGGCTCGTATCTGTTGAATCAGCTAAATGGGGAGAGTTTAAGGGAATCTTGAGAAATAAATATAGACGTGGGATTTCTCATGCAGATATAGTTGATTTTAGGAGGGCTGATTATAAAGAATTTGAGGTTGTAAAAAAATATATAGAAATAGTATCTGAATTAAAACGTAAAGGATATTAAATACCTGATTATTTAAAAGCTATCAGGTGTTTTTTTATAAAAAATTATATCTTTAGTTCACATTTTCCATATTTGATAGTTATATATATGTGGTACCATTAATATGTGAAAAATATAGAAGAAAATAATTTTAGAATAAGTGGAGTAGCAGTTGTAGGAATACTAAAGAACTTAGGTCTATTCAAAAAAATCCTATGATAAAACATGCGATGTTAGGAACTATGGTTGATAAGTATTAATTTTAATTGAAATTCTAAAATAAAAACAGTATACTTCTTAATATGAAAATGACATGCTATAATATATGTAAAGATTAGGGGGAGAATTTTCTTTATTATTGAGTTACTGATTTTATTTTAGGGGGATAATTTAATGAAAGAAATAGCAGAAGAATTATCGGTGTTTTTTAACTATTCAGATAATGTTAGTTATGAAAATGATGATGTGAATTATAGTAAAATAGTTAATGTATTTGATTCTTTTGAGAATATGCATAAAATGAGTAAAGACGATTTCTTAGAGAAAATTTTTGTTGGTGCATTTAAACTTATACCTGAAGCACAAAAGGGATCATTTTTTGAACTTGTAGAAGATAAGTATGTGCCAATATTTTGTAACGGTTATGATATGGATGTATTAAGAAAGCTTGAATTTAAGAGAGAGGATGCATTTATTGAGTATCAATGTTCAGATGTGTCAAGCATAGAAGCATATGAGATTTATATAGAAAGACGTGATGATTCAAAATATTCTGAAGAAATGATTAATATATTTAAATCACTGGGAACCTACAATAGTTATACATCACTATATGCACCAATTCAAGTCGAAGGTGTGAATGTAGGAATAATATGTTTTGAGTGCTTTGATAAAAAAAGCTTTTCCAAAGATTCAAAGAAAGTATTAAAGTTTTATGCTCAAATTATATCTAACTTCTATGCTATGAAAACTTTTCATGAGAAGGAAAAAAAGATGTACGACGATATAGTAACAGCATTGGTATCGGCTATTGAAGTTAATGATAAATATACTGAAGGTCATGCAAAAAGAGTAAGGGAATACAGTTGCGCAATTGCAGAAGAACTTGAACTTCCTAAGGTTAAAATTAATGATATTAGTACAGCTGCTTTGTTACATGATATTGGGAAGATTGGAATCTCCACAGAAATATTAAATAAACCAGGTAAATTAACTGAAGAAGAATACGGTATTATCAAGCAGCATCCAGTGTATACCAAGACCATTTTAGAAAAAATTAGAGGCTTTTCTACAATAACTAATTTTGCCTATAATCATCATGAAAATTATGATGGATCTGGATACCCACGAGGTTTAAAGAATAATGAAATACCTTTAGAAGCTCAAATTATTCAAGTAGCGGATGCTTACGATGCAATGACTTCGGAAAGAGCATATAGAAAGGCATTATCTACAGAGGATGCATTAAACATAATAAAGAAGGAAATGGGAAAGCAATTTAATCCTGAAATAGCAAAGGTTGCAATAAAAATATTTTCAAAATAAGAAAAAGGAGGAAATTAAATTTGGAACGAGAAAGCTAGTTGGCGTTTCAAATGGAAAGTATGAAAGAAAAGATAAGTATCATAATAAATTAAATGATAAAATATTATGCTGGTGATCCAAGAAGAGTTAATCACTTTTTGAAGGTATTTTCATTTGCTAAGTCTATTGGTGAATTAGAAAATTTAGATAAGGCTGCTCAAGAAGTTTTGGAAGTAGCAGCTGTAATGCATGATATAGGAATTAAAGTTAGTGAAGAAAAATATAATTCTTCAGCAGGGAATTATCAAGAAATTGAGGGCCCACCAGTTGCAAAAGAAATGCTTTTAGGGCTTGATTATGATTTGAAGTTTATTGATAGAGTATGTTATTTAATTGGACATCATCATACATAAAGTAAAATTGATGGGATAGATTATCAAATATTAATAGAAGCCGATTTTTTGGTTAATATTTATGAAGATGAAATTAAAATGCCTCAAATTCAAAGTATTAAGGAAAAATATTTTAAAACAAAAGCTGGAACAGTGTTTTTAGATAATTTGTATTTGTAAAATTATAGCGAACGAAATGAATTTGTATCATGATAGTTAGTGATGTAGGAAGTTCTAATGTATGTTTCCTACATCATTATAATTTATGGTGAAATTCAATCTATTTTTTGCTATTTCTATAAGCAACATTTCTTGTAATCATCATGGTATTTTCTTCTCCAGGAAAATGTACAGGGTTAATTTTATTTTTGTTATACAAATCGATTATATCTATAACATCTAAGGCCAATTCCTTAAAGCTAATTAATCCATACATTCTTGGTGGAAGGATATAAATTGGTTTATCGGGATTTGAATTTTTAAGAAATCTATTTACACTCATTATCAGATGAGGGCAGCATACAATTATATCAAATTCATTAATTCTCTTTTTTATCAATGCAAAAGCAGAAAATTCAATAAAAAAATCATTTTGCATATTATTTTCAGAGATTTCTTTTTCAACTTTATGGCATAAAGCACTTGAAGAAAAACCACCGCCACAGCATAAAAGTATTTTTATCATTTTAAGGCCTCCATATATATGATATTTAATAAGTCAATCATATCAAAATGAGTGTTTCGATTCAATATATTAGCAAAATTACCTTTATTTAAATATTATTTTAATTTATGAAGAATTATTGTTGACTTTCCACTTAGGGGAGGATTTAAAATGTTTTTGAAGGGAGGTGAAATCTTGAAAATTAGTGAGTTTGCTAAAAGGTCAGGTGTAACTGTGAAAGCCTTACGGTATTATGATAAGATTGGATTGCTGCAACCTTCTGTAAAGACAGATTCTGGTTATAGAATTTATTGTGATGAAGATTTTATTAAATTACAACAGGTTACTACATTGAAATTTATTGGATTATCCCTTGATGAGATTAAACAACTAATAAATAATAAACACGAAAATATGCATAGTATGATTGATGTCCAAACAAGAGCTTTGGAGGAAAGTAAAAAGCATATTGATATAGTTCTTACTGCTTTATACAAGGCAAAAGCGCAGCTTGAAAATTATAATAATTTGGAGGTTCAGCAGCTTATTGATATTATCAAGATTACAAATATGGAGACAAAAGCAAAACAAAGATTTAACAATGCAAGTAAAAAATACGTTACTGATAGTTACTACTGGAGGTCTAAAACAGCAGAATTAATAAATGAATTAGTAAGGCCTCAGATTAAGGATGTCATACTTGATTTAGGGTGTGGTACAGGAAAACAATTAATTGAATTATCAACAAAAGTAAGATTAGGAATTGGTATAGATATCAGCGAAGGTATGCTAAGTCAAGCTAAGATTAATTTAAAAAACGAAAAGGTATCAAATATAGAATTATATATGGGAACATTTGAGGAGCCTGAATTAAATGTTGATTTGTATAAGAAAGGTATTACTAAAATTATAACTAATTATGCTTTACATCATTTATCCACTTATTATAAACAAAAAGCTATTAAAAAAATGATTGATATAGGTGGGGAAGCCTTAGAAAAAATTATTATCGGTGATTTGATGTTTTTTGAAAATCCTCAAAATAATAAAGATGAGTTTGATGTAGTTGGATATGGGCCGGAAGTTGATTTTCCATCTAGGGTTGAAGAACTAATGGAATGTTTTTCAAACTTTAATTTTACTGTAGAAGTACACAAGTTACATCCACTAGTGGGTATTATTGTAGCAAATAGGATTAAATGAGTTTATATGTAAAATAAAATAATAAGAGCAATAGGCAGTTTAAACTTGATATTGTGCCCCTATGGTAGAAAGGGAGCAGTTCAACTTAAATATTAACTGCCTATTTGTATATATAAATTACTCGTCTTTAGAATCAAAACTAGAACATCTTGTTTCAGAATAAATTTGAGCACCGTTTCCTGATACATATACAGACTCTAGTCCACACAATCTATTTGAGTTATGAATGCAACTTTCAACGTTGCAAGTAAGTGCATCGCATTGACCTTGTGAATTTGTATTATTAGTTAATTGACTATAATGGTATTCATGTAAAAATGATCCACAACAAGTTCCTTGTGTACTATTTGCAGACATTCCACCAATATCAACTCTGTTGGAATAACAAATTCCAGTTTTATTGTGTGAACAATTAGAAACATTACAATTAATTCTTTCCATAAAAAACACACTCCTTTTTATATAAGCATAAATTCATAAATTTTATTTACTGAAGTACCTATCAAGCAAACCCTTAAATGCTCTTCCATGTCTAGCTTCATCTTTACACATTTCATGGACTGTATCGTGTATTGCATCTAAATTATTTTCCTTAGCAATTGTTGCAAGTTTCTTTTTGCCCTCACAAGCACCATATTCTGCTTCGACTCTGGCGCTTAAATTAGACTTTGTATCAGGGACTACAACTTCACCGAGAATTTCAGCAAATTTTGCTGCATGCTCTGCTTCTTCAAAGGCAATTCTCTTATATGCTTCACCAACTTCAGGATAACCTTCTCTATCTGCTTGACGAGACATGGCTAAATACATTCCAACTTCAGTGCATTCCCCTATAAAATTAGCTCGCAAGCCTTCTAATAATTCATCATTTAGTCCGTTTGCAATTCCAATTCTATGCTCATCAGCAAAATTTAATTCATCTTTCATCTCTTTAAATTTGTCAGCACCTGCTTTGCAAATAGGACAAATTTCTGGTGGAGTATCACCTTCATGGATATAACCACAAATAGTACAAATAAATCTTTTCATGTAAAATTCCTCCATAAACAATTTGTTATTTTTAGTTATCATATAACCTAAGAAATAGTATTACCATTTGAAAATAAATTTATTAATTAAATTTATATAGAAAAATATGTTATAATTTATTGATATATTGTAAAAGTCTAGACAATAGGGAGGATTTTCATTTGGATAATAAGTTTGAATATATATTGTTTGATTTAGATGGAACAATTACTGATTCTGGTGAAGGAATAACAAAATCTGTTCAATATGCTTTAAAAGCTTTTGGAATTGAAGTAGAAAATATTAAGGAATTGAACAAATTTATAGGTCCACCATTAAAGGATTCATTCAAAAGATTTTATAATTTTGATGATGAAAAAGCAGAATTAGGTCTAAGAAAATACAGAGAGTATTATGCAGATAAAGGGATTTATGAAAATAGTTTATATGATGGAATTGTTGAAGTTTTAGACAAACTTAAGAAAAGTAATAAAAAAATCATACTTGCTACATCAAAGCCTGAAGTGTATGCAAAAGAAATATTGAAATACTTTAAGATTGACGAATATTTTACTTTTGTGGGTGGTGCAGATTTTGAGGAAACAAGAGTAAGCAAAGGTGATGTCATTAAGTATGCTTTAAAAGAGGCACAAGTATCTGATTTATCGAAAACTATTATGATTGGCGACAGGGAACATGATATAATTGGTGCTAAGGAAAATAATATTAAATCAATAGGTGTTCTTTATGGATATGGTGATGTAATAGAATTAACTCAAGCTAGGGCAGACCATATTATAAAAAATGTGGACGAATTAATAGATATTATTTTATAAAAGAGCATATTTAAATATTGAAAGTGAAGCTTAATTAAGAGTAAAATTTAAGTTGATTAAATTAGCAGGTGTACCAAGTAATTTTCAGATTGGTTGCCTGCTTTTTGTTGACATAATTTTAAGTAAACAAGTAGTTTGTGGTGAATTGATTTTATACCAAAAAGTTACAAAAGCTTTTAAGATACTTAAAAATATACTATAATAATATTAGTATAATAATGCTAAATGATAAATATTATGCCATAATTAAATATTATTTAGTCGATTTATAAGGATAGCGTGGTGGGATTTGTTGACAAGGTTAGAGAAATACGTGTGTGCTACATATATATGTTTAGCAGTTGTTTTAGGTGGAGTACTAGGATATTTTAAATTTGCAGTATATGATATCTCTAAGGCATCAGCAATGCAGAAGGATGAGAATGAGAACGTTAGTGAAGCCAAAGAAAATGAAATAAATGTACCAACTGGATTTGTTCCAATAAAAGCAGAATTGACAGCTTATTGTAATTGTGCTATATGTTCTGAGCAGTGGGGGTCTCAGACTGCAATGCAGACACATACAAGAGTAGGTGTTGTTGCTACCCCTAAGGAAATATCTTTAGGAAGCAAATTATTTATTCCAGATTTAAAGAAATTTAAAGAGGATTGCTTATTTGATGTTGAGGATAGAGGTGGTGCAGTTAAAATAAAAAGTGATGGTACATATATTATAGATGTGTGGCTACCTACGCATGAGCAAGTCAAGGAATTTGGACGTAAGAAGACTATTGTATATTTATTGAAATAATATCAACTTGAAGTTTTTATAAAATTCAATTAAAATATTTTTAGAAATAGAGTGAAAAGAGATTGGTGTTATAAAATATCAAATTATTTTATAACAAAGGAGGACAAAATGCTTATGGGGCAGTCGGAAGAAAATAGTAAAGTTGTTAGGGAAAATGATGAAATGATTATTTCACCAGAATTTGTTGAAGAGAAGGTGGAAGAGTTAAACGAAGTTTTGTTAGTTTATCGCTCAGCTATTAAAGAAGTGAGAACTAAATTAGAGATATTAGATGATGAACTAAAAATAAAGAGAAAAAGAAATCCAATAGAATATATGAAGTCTAGAGTAAAAACGCCAGGCAGCATTATGGATAAACTACATCGCAAAGGTCTTGAAATGAGTATTGAATCTGCAAAAAAGAATCTTAATGATATTGCAGGTATTAGAGTTATATGCTCTTTTGTAGGAGATATATACGAAATTGCAAAGATGCTTATAAGGCAAGATGATATAACATTAATTGAAGAAAAGGATTATATAAGTACCCCAAAGTCTAATGGTTATAGAAGTTTACATTTGGTTGTAGAAGTACCAATATTTTTCTCTGATCATGTGGAGCCTGTTAGAGTTGAGGTTCAAGTAAGAACCATTGCCATGGATTTTTGGGCAAGCCTTGAACATAAATTGTATTACAAAACTTCTGGAGAAAGTCCAACACATATTACACGAGATTTAAAGGAATGTGCAGAACTTATAGCATCAACAGATATGAGGATGCAGGATATACATAATGAAGTTGAAAAATTAAGATGATTGGAGATGGATGAAAGTGATTAAGGATAGTGTATTAAAAAATAGATCTTATAGAAGATTTTATCAAGAAAAAAACATTGAGCTAAATGAATTAAGGGAATTAGTTGATTTAGCAAGATTATCACCTTCAGGGGCTAATAAACAAGTTTTAAGATATATATTATCCAATACAAAGGATTCAAATGATAAAATATTTGATTGCATTTTTTGGGCAGGATATTTTAAGGAGTGGGATGGTCCAGATGAAGGCGAAAAACCAAGTGCGTATATAGTTTTGCTTAAAGACACTACTAATGGCAGTGGTTCTCCTCAAGATGATGGTATAGCAGTTCAAAGCATGTTGCTTGGAGCTGTTGAAAAAGATCTAGGAGGGTGTATAATCGCAAATATAGATAGGAATAAACTAAGAGAAAAACTTAATATAATTGAGCAATATGAAATTTCTTTAGTTTTGGCATTAGGATATCCAAAGGAAGAGGTTGTAATTGAGACTATAAATGATTCTGGTGATATTAAATATTGGAGGGATAAAAATCAAGTTCACCATGTACCTAAAAGAACTTTAGATCAGTTGATTATAAAAGAAAATTAATTTTCATATAAATATTAATTTTGAACATACTATACTTATGACTTTATTATAAAGGAGACGAGTAGGTATGGAAAGAGAGCATTATATTATTGACGGATTAGCAAATGAAAATATGAAAACTCAAATTAAAAATGCCCTTGAAAAAATTGAAGGTGTGAATAAAGTTTGTGTAGATCTTGCCCGTGGAAGTGTTGAAGTAATTTACAATACTCCTGCGACTCAAGGAGAAATCAAAGACTGTATAGAAAATACAGGAGCTGGGCAGTTTACAGTTCACAATTAAAAGTTTATAGTTGGAGGAAGAAATCCCCTAGGGGATTTCTTAATTTATATATGAAAAGCTAGTAGTTTTTTCTACCATAACTGTAAACTGTGCACTGTAACCTGTAAAATGATTTCTAGCCTTCTAATATTTTTACATAGAAAGTTCTATCTCTTGGCCCATCAAATTCACAAAAATAAATATCCTGCCATCTTCCTAATATTAAATTTCCGTTATTTAAAATAAAAGTTTGCGAAGCACCAATAGTAGACGATTTTAAATGAGCATGAGAATTTCCTTCGAAATGCTTATAATTTTCATCAACAGATGGATAAACTTTTTCAAAACCATATATTAAATCACGAACTACATCTGGATCAGCATTTTCATTTACAGAAATTCCAGCAGTAGTATGAGGACAATAAACTACTACGATTCCATTTTCAATATTACTGTTTTTAATATCCTCTCTTATGTATGGTGTGATATCAATCATAGTTTGCCTAGGAATAATTTCGATTGAATGTTTGAATAAATTAGTCATAGAAAGCCTCCTAAAAATATTTTGATTATAATATATGATATATTAAAAGGTTAAATATATAAATACTTTATATAAAAGTAAGGTACATTTATTTAAAAAAGAATATAACGGATATTATTCCAATAATATATATTTGTGTTATATATTTAAAATTATGTTAATAAAAATAATATGTAAGCGTAATTTATATGTTATGGAGTGATATAAACATGATAAAATTCAAATATTTAATGAGGATAATAATAGGTGGAATTATTTTTGGAGAATTATTTACTTTTACAGCAAATGCAGGCAGCTGGGTGAGTGTTGATAATAGTTGGCGATATTATAGTGATGTACAGACTGGGTGGTACAAATCTAATGGATATTGGTATTACAATGATGACAAAGGCATAATGAAAACCGGATGGGTTAAGAGTGAGGGAAATTACTATTATCTTGACTTACAAACAGGGAAAATGCTAACTGGATGGATTCAAGATAAGGGTAATTGGTACTATTTAAATAGCGATGGTAAAATGGTGACAGGATGGCTTGAGTATAATGGAAATTTATATTATTTAAATGTTTATGGTGCTATGGTTAAGGATGTTTATATAGGTGCTTATTACTTGGGACCTGATGGAGCATGGAGAGAAGAACATCAACATTGTCGTTAATATTTGCATAAAAATTAAGTAATCGCTATTTTAGTAAACTATTAATAATTAGCTAAAGTGTGGGATTACTTAATTTACAGAATATGTACAAGTTATAAATAAAAGTGTGAACATAGTAATTTTAATATATTTATCTCCAAACATCATCAATAACACTATCGATTTTACTCATTGCAATTTGAATAGCTTCAGTTTTTTCTGCTTCTGAAGTTCCAGTATTATCTACTAATAGTTCTTCAAATCTTTTAATTCCCATAAACTTTACTATATCATGTACATAGTTTAATCCTTTGTTCATTACTAATTTAAAGTACCATGGAATTGGACTGCCAGAAGATTGCACATATATCATACCTCTCTGCTTATCATTTAATAAACCTTCAACAGTGTTTTGTTCAATATGTATGGTTTTGCCTTCCATGATAACACAGTCAAGATATTCTTTTAAAGGAGCAGGAAATGAAAGACTCCACATTGGAGCAGTGATTACATACATATCTACAGCTTTGAATTGATTTGTTAGTGTTACCATTTTATGAGCTTCTTTTTTTTCGTCTTCCTTCAATTTATTAAAATCTTCTTCTTTTATCATGCAGTTTCTTTTTTCAAAATATTGATATTCAAGTCTAGGAATGTGGCATTTATATAAATCTAATTCTTCAAGCTGAAAATCAGTATGTTTAGTTAAAAATCTATTAACTACTTCACACCCAATAATTTTGCTGGCAGATAGCTCTTCGGGTTTAGAATTTATTGTAATATAAAGTAAAATTTTCATTTTTTAAACACCTTCTTAAATATGATTTTAACTATAGTATTTACTGGTTCATACATTTTATTTAAGATACTTTATAAAATTATTATCTTTTATTTCTAAGATAATAAATATAATGTTATTATATTTATTATAATGTGAAATAATAAAACCAATTGGAGAAAATAAGACTATGCTTATGATAAGAACTACAATTAATATTGTAGGCAGCAAGACTAGGGAGAGGATGAAATAAAATGAAACCTATAATAGGTATAACCACTATGCATGAAATAGAAATAGAAAAATCATTTACTTTAGCAAGTAATAACTATTTAAGAGCAGTTGAAGCTGCAGGAGGAGTGCCATTATTTCTTCCTATTACAGAAGAGCTTGAAGATATAAAGTCATATCTAAATATAATTGATGGAATTGTTTTTATGGGAGGAGAAGATATATCTCCTTTGAAGTACGGTGAAAATCCACTACAAATAGAGTTTATAATAAATAATTCAAGAGATAATTTTGAATTCAATCTTTTTCTAGAGGCATATAATATGGATATGCCAATCCTAGGAATATGCAGAGGAGCTCAACTAATTAATGTGGCTTTAGGGGGGAGCTTATATCAAGATATTAATTTACAATTTTCAAATTGTCATGGTCACATGCAGTCAGAGATGCAGGTATATGATTTTTTTCATGAAGTAATAGTTGATAAAGATAGTAAATTATTTGATATATTTAAAAGTAGAGAACTAGAAGTGAATTCTTTTCATAAGCAAGCAATAAAAGCTTTAGGAGATAACTTAAAAGTTACAGCCACTGCAAAAGATGGAATTATAGAAGGAATTGAAGGCATTAGTAGGAAGTTTTTAGTTGGTGTACAATGGCATCCAGAAGATTTAAGTTTAAAACACAAAGATTTTGTGAAATTATTTAAAGCATTAATTGATAATGTATAAAATTAGCTAAGGAGGAGTAACTAATGAAACCAATAATTGGATTAGCTTTATCTAATAGAGTTAAATCTAAAAAAGCATACAGTGTTATAAATAATGATTATATTAAAGCAGTACAAAAAGCTGGTGGAACACCAATTCTTATACCATTTAGTGACAATATAGAGAATATAAAAGTTTATATTGATAAAATTCAAGGAATTATATTCACAGGAGGAGAAGATATTTCACCTTTGTTTTATAATGAGGAACCAAGAAAAGAGGTTCAATGTATAATTGAGGAAAGAGATAAATTCGAGTTGGAGCTTTTTAAGGAAGTTTATATAAAGAATATTCCCATTTTAGGGATATGCAGAGGTCTTCAGCTTATTAATATTGCTTTGGGAGGAAATTTGTATCAAGACATTAATTTTCAAATTCCTAATAGTTATGGTCATGCTCCAAGACAAACCTTAAGATCTAATCTCTATCATTCAGTTAAAATAGAAAAAAGTAGCAGATTATTTGATATATTTAAAACAGAAGATTTAAAGGTTAATTCATTTCATCATCAAAGTGTAAAGAAGCTAGGAGAAAATTTGAAAATTTCAGCAGTTTCTAATGATAATATAGTTGAAGGAATTGAAAGTACAAATGATAAATTTTTGGTAGCAGTTCAATGGCATCCAGAAAACTTAATTGAAAATCATCCGGAATTTTTAAAGTTATTTCAGACATTTATTTATATGGCAGGAAAAGAATTGGAATAATTTGGATAAAGCTGAGCTGATTTATTTGATGAAGGTAAAATTAAATAACTAATATAAAGAGAAATAAGCCTACTTAAATTTTTAAAAGGCTTATTTCTAATATTTTGAGTTTATAAATAGTATAGCTGAAATTTATCAGAAATTTCAGGGTATACTAAAATGGATTAGTATTAATAAGAGGTTTCCAATTGGTATAAATCTTTTCACTTCTTATTGAATAAGTTATAGCGTTACTCTCAGATATGGCTAATGAACTAAGCTTTTTGTTGAATGATTCTGAAAAAGCTTTAAGGGCTTCTGGAACTAATGCCAAAGATACGTTGTATGCTTCAAGAGGATCTGAAGAGGTATAACTTCTATTAGCAGAGATAATTTTAGTAGCGCCATCACTCGCCTCATCAACAAAATTTTTAATAGTGTTTTTAATTGTATTATCAAAGTTGTATGGGTAACTTACTTCTAAGGTAAGCCTATAACCAATATCTCTTGTTTTAACACAAGGAAGATCATTTTTTAATATAGTATCATCTATACAACCTACAACTTTATTTATAATTTCTTCTTTAAATTCTGGAATATCAATCGAAGACAAAGTATTTGAATATATCTCTCTTGTTTCATTTAATGAGAAATCCTTGTTAATATTTATTTGAGACTTTTTATCTCTAGTCAAATTATCACAAGTTGGACAATTATCATTAATGTCATCTGCTCGGTAGCATATAAAAGAATCAATTCTTCTTAAGTCTATCCCCCAATAAACCCAAGTATTTCTAAACCATCTAAATCCAGAAGCAGAGCGCCTATCAACATTTAATAAAAAGGCCCAATAATTTCTACCACTAACTTCCCAAATGTATGTGTATTTATAAAGACAAAATCTTATTGAACCTGAGCTTACAGCTTTAGTAGATATTCCACCTTCTCCAGGATAGGCGCCAAGTTTTTGCACCTCAGGAGCATTTTTCTTAGGAATGTAATTAGGTGGTGGTGATTTAGGTATTCCAGGAGGATTAAATGTTCCACCTGGATAATTAAAGTTTGGTTGATTTAATCCAGGGGGAATATTATCATCAGGCATTGAAGGAAAAAGATTTTTTTGTCTTTCGAATGATTCAAAAGGAAGAGCTGAAAAATTAAATTTTTCAAAATTTATATCATCTTCGAAAGGAATATTTGATTCATTAAACATTTAGTTAAAAACTCCTTAAGATTTATTTATCAATATTATATTCAAAGAAGTACAATGTTGTTAGTATCTAATTTGTAAAAATAGAGTTAATATATAATTAAAGTAATAATAAATTGGAGAAAATTGTATTCAAATATTGAAAATTGCGGTTCGTAATGTTATAGTAATGTTATACATAATTGTATTATAAAAATACATAAAGCATATTTATAAAAAATATGCTTATATAATGCAATAAATTATTTGAGCTAAGGTATTAGTTTGGTTTTATTTCGATGGTTGAAGAAGGGTGGTTTTAAGCTATGAGGGAAAGTGAGAAAAATATACTATTAATCGATGATTCGGCAAGTATTCGAATGTTTATAAGAGGTCTCTTAGAAGATGAAAATTATAATGTGTATGAAGCTATTAATGGCGAAGATGGACTTGTTAAGTTTAAAGAGCTTGGAAATATTGACTTAGTAATTACAGATATTTACATGCCTAAAAAAAGCGGTTTAGAATTTGTAGTCGATTTAAGAGAAAAAGATAAGCAAACCAAGGTAATTGTTCTTTCTGATGGTGGGCAATATAATTTTTCTAATGAATTAGGTGTTGTAGAAGCTCTAGGTGCAACAACTTTCCTTAAAAAAGATTTGATAAAAGATGAATTGATTTCAAAAGTAAAAGAAATAATATCATAAGAAGTTTATTTTATATGAATATTAACTTAAAGCTCATTAGATTAACAAGCAGATCTAATGAGCTTTTTTCTTAATTTTTATCGTTATAATATGAATCGATCTTTTTTATTTTATCAATAAGGGAAATTAATTGCTTTTCTGGTTGCATTTTTGCTTTAATTGCTTCTAATTTAGCACCTAAGGCTTTAGAAACATAAAAATAATCATCATCTGTAATTAGACCATTTCTATATAAAATACTAATTTGATCATATAAAACACTTACTTCACGAGTGGTTAGTGCAGGTTTGTTAGAATGATCGTAGTCAATAAGCATTTGTCGAACATCTAAAGTAGAATCTTTTCGTGCATAATCCATGGGATTTAGACCTATTGTTTCAATGATACGTTTTATTGCAAAAGCAATTTCAATGCTTTTTTTTGATTCATATCTAGTATCGTTTCAAATTTTGAAATATTATTGTTTGATTTATTATTTGAATTAATAGCGTAAGCAGTATTATTTTTTTCTTCAACTTTTATTTCCATAAAAATATCTCCTTTCTATAAATGGAATAACATTACAAATTTATTATCGAACTATATTCATATTTATTTATAGATATGTTACTTAATAATATTGATTGTTATATTATCTATATTTTTAGGAAATTAAGGTTATTTTAAGTTGCCAAGAAGTTAAAATTTAGTATAATAATCCTATGAAAGGGAGGCTTTTATTATGATAAGAATAGACAATATAACAAAGAGTTATAACGGTACATATAAAGCTGTTGATAATTTGAATTTACAAATAAATGATGGAGAGATTTATGGATTATTGGGACCTAATGGCGCAGGAAAAACTACTACAATTAAAATGATAACTGGAATAATAGCGCCGACTAATGGAATAATTGAAATTAATAACATAAATATTAATAAAGATCCAATTAAAGCTAAAGAGCAATTTGGATATGTTCCAGATAGTCCAGATATGTTTTTAAGATTAACGGGAATAGAATATTTGAATTTTATGGCAGATGTCTACGGGGTTTCTAAGGAAGATAGGGAAGAAAGAATAATGGAAATGTCAAAAAGATTTGGAATGGAATCTGCTTTAGGCGATAAAATTCAAGCATATTCTCATGGAATGAGGCAAAAAATTGTATTAATTGGAGTTATGATACATAATCCAAAGGTGTGGATTTTGGATGAACCAATGACTGGTTTAGATCCAAAAGCTGCATTCACATTAAAAGAAATGATGAGAGAACATGCTGATGCAGGAAACACTGTGATTTTTTCAACTCATGTACTAGAAGTTGCAGAAAAAATTTGTGATAAAGTAGCAATAATAAATAAGGGGCAATTAATATTCAATGGAACTTTAGAAAATATGCACGATAAATTCAAGGAAAATGAATCCTTAGAAGAAATGTTCTTGGAGATGACTGAAGATGAACAGGCTTAGTGTTGTAACAAAATATTTCATAAAAAATGCCCTTGGTGAAATGTTTGGAAGTAGCAAAAAAAAATCAGCATTTCTAGTAGCATTAATGATTTTCGGAGTAAGCATGATATCAATGCCATTTACGATGATGGTTGGGCTTGGTTATGAAGAATTTCATGCTGTTGGTCAGGAAGGTATGTTGTTATCGCTTATAATTTCTGCAGGAGCAACTGTTTGTTTTTTCTTTGGAATATATACAATAATGAATGTATTTTATTTTTCAGATGATATAGAAGTTTTATTGCCACTTCCTATAAAAAGTAGTGAGTTAGTAATTGGTAAATTTGCAGCAGTATTAATAAATATGTATATTTATACTGCAATGTTGATACTTCCTTTAGTAGCTTTTGGGGTGGTATCTAAAGCAAATATATTTTATTATTTGTACGTTATAATTGTACTAATTATAACTCCTGTATTACCTATGGTTCTAGCTTCAATTATTTGTATGATTCTTATGAGATTTACGAGTTTGTCAAAACATAAAGATGGATTTAGGATGTTCACAGGATGTGCAACTTTAATTTTAATTGTTATTTTTAATTATTTAAATTCTGGTTCAAAAGGTAATATGTCTCAGGAACAGGCACTTTTGAAATTTTCAGAAGGTCATAATAGTATGATGGACATGATGACAGGAATTTTTATTACTAATAAATTTTCTTCATATGGATTGCTTTATAATAATGAAACTAGGGGATTAATATACATACTTCTAGGTTTAATTTTAAGCATAATTATATTTGTTATATATTCATATATTGGCGGAAAGTTATATTTAAAAGGAATAATAGGAATATCAGAATCTTATAGTAAAAAAGAAAATATTTTAGAAAATGGGAAAGTTAAAAAGTTTATTCAGATAAATTCTCCGTTGAAAGCTTTAGTAATAAAAGATATTAAAATAATGTTTAGAACTCCGACATACTTTATTAATTGTATAGCTATGATATTTTACATGCCTGCAATACTTGGAGTTGCAATGCTATCACGAAGTAATATAAGTGAAATAAGAAATATGTTAAGCCAAGGCACAAGTATCTATGGATTTGTTATTGTGGGTGCATTTGTTTTAGCATCAATGTCTGTAATGACAGGAGGAGCTAGTGCTACAGCACTATCAAGGGAAGGAAGAGATATTTTAGTATCTAAATACATCCCTGTTTCCTATAAAACTCAATTATATTCAAAGATAATTTCTTCAGTATGTATAAATGGGGCCGGTTCAATAATTGTAGCTATAGCACTTGTTATAATTGGAGTAAGCCCATTATTATTTATTTTAGGATTTTTAGTATCTGTAGCGGCAATATTGGTAATATCACTATTTGGAATATTTATTGATTTTAAATCGCCAAAATTAGAATGGGAAAATGAAAAAGCAATGTTTAAGAAAAATTACATGCCTCTTTTAATTATGTTTATTATATTTGTCATATCAGCAATTCTTGTAGTGCTAAATATTCTTATACAGAACTATATTGTAATATTTGGAATTTGCATGAGCTTAGCTCTTATTGGAAGTTTTATCTTATATAAAATTCTGATTAAGCTTGTTTATAAGGTATATTTAAATGATAAATAATACTTTCTTGAATCCTTGTTTATTGAAGAAATAAGCAAGGATTTTTTTATCAAATATTATTAAGTAACAGTGTATATTTTGTTATACAAATTATATATATTTATGTATAATAAAGTAAATGGAAAGTGTATTATATTGTAAATATATCACCTTTATATTAATATAAGCGAAGTAGGGGAATTTAACATGAAATTAATAAAAGCTAATAAAGAAATGGAGAAGGAATACTATAAATTTGTTAATGAATGGCAGGATTATAATGAAGAAATAATACCATCTTCAGCAAGACTGTTTGATATGAGTTATGAAAAATGGTTGGAATATACCTATGAAATAGAAAACAAGGAAACTTGTCCAAAGCATTGGGTTCCAGCGGTTACATATTTTTCTGTAGATGAAAGTGGAAAGATTATAGGTGCTATCAATATAAGAATGAGACTAAATGATTATTTATTTAATTATGGTGGTCATATCGGTTATGGTATTCGGCCAACCGAGCGTAAAAAAGGATATGCATCTTTAATGTTATCTTTAGCCTTACCAATTGCTAAACAGATTGGAATAGACAAAGTTTTAATTACTTGCGATAAAAATAATGTTGGTTCAGCTAAAACGATTATAGCAAATGGCGGCATTTTAGAAAATGAAGTAATGGAAGATGAAGAAATAGTTCAAAGGTATTGGATAGAGATCAAATAAAGATCATAAAAGTTTAGGTAAGAAGAGAAGGGGGATAAATTTAAATAAGTTGGAGGCGAATTATATGGAAGATAACATCAAGGAAATTATAATTGAGCGTTGCAGAAAAGGAAAGATGAATATAGATAGTCTTTCGATAAGTACTACAGAAGATGGCTTTATAGCAACAGATGGATATACTTCTATTTTGTTTGATAAAAATGGGAACTATGCTTCTCTGCCAATGCATAAATTATATGGAAATAAAGCGACAAAGGCAGTTAATTTTGGATTTAAAATTTATTCATTTATAATAATAGCAGTGATAGTTATAATAATATTTATAAGTATCTTTATAAAATAATGTAGAATAATAAATAATATTTAAATTATGAATAGGAGAAAAGATGGAGATATACACAATTGGACATTCAAATTACGCAGTTGAAAAGTTAATTCATATGTTAAAACATTATAATATTAATTGTGTTGTAGATATTCGTGGAATTCCTTATTCAAAATATAATATTCAATACAATAAAGAAACAATAGCTGGAACTTTAAAGGAAGCAGGTTTTATATATATATATATGGCAAAGGAATTTGCAGCAAATAGAGAAAATAAAAGATCATATAATAAAGAAGGATATTCGGATTTTGAAAAAGTAATTACTGAAATAGAATTCTTAAATGGAATAGAAAGATTGAAGAAGGGGTGTGAAAAAGGTTATAGAATAGCATTACTAGGGGCTATGCAGGATCCGATAAGATGTCACAGAAGCATATTGGTTGGAAGGGCGCTAAGTAATGAAGGTTTTAATGTTAAACATATTTTAGATGATTATACAGTGGCCACTCAAAAAATGATAGAAGAGAATCTTTTAAATAAATTTTTTAGTAATAGGAACCAAATTACAATAAATAATTTGCTTGGAGTCTCTTTGAATGAAGTGGAAATGGTTAAACAAGGATATAGACTAGCAAATAAAGAAATTGGATATAGAGTTGAGCATTTACAATGATTTTTATAATAAATTTTAAGAGGGTTATGATGTCAGGTTTGCAATTAGTTTAACAAGAATATTTTATAATAAATATTCTACTTGATATTTATAAGCTCAAATTTAGATAAAAGAACATATATTGTTTTATTAATAATGATTTTAGGAATGAAAATAGTGAAGATTTTATCTAAATTTTTTAGAAATAGAAAATGTAAATTGGAAGGCACTAGAGCTGAAAGTAAAGAAGCAATTTTAAAGAATTCAAGTGTTATAAGTAATTATGAAAGTGATACTAATTATCTAATTTGGGTAAATAAAAAACAGTTTCAGGTGAATATTTTTAAAGGAAGCAAAAATAATTGGAATTTAATTAATAGTTATATTTGTACTATAGGAAAACCATCTACTCCAACGCCTAATGGTGTTTTTACAGTTGGAATAAAAGGCTTATATTTTGGAGTTGAGAAAGGTTATAAGTGTTGGTATTATACACAATTTAAAGGGAATTATTTATTTCACTCAATTATATATAATTTAGATGGCTCTGTTAGAGATGGAAGACTTGGAATGAGATTATCTGATGGATGTATAAGGCTTGCTAAAGAAAATGCTAAGTGGATTTATGATAATATACCAAGGGGAACAAAGGTGGTAATTAATTAGTAAAGAGAGGAATACTATTATGAGATATGAATGGATTGATGAATATTGCCTTGATAAAAAAGGTGTTGAAAAAGATTTTAAAGAAGAATGGAATGCAACTAGATATATGGTAAGAGGAAAAATTTTTGTGATGCTTGGAGGAGATAAAGAGGGCACACCAATAATTACAATAAAATGTGACCCAAGTTTCGGAAGATTCTTGAGGGATGAGTATGAGGATATAATTCCAGGATATCATATGAATAAGGAACACTGGAATTCCATATACATTGGAGGAAAAGTTCCTGATGAGGTTGTAAAACAAATGACAGATATGTCATATAGTTTAATCTTAAATTCACTAAGTAAAAAAATTCAAAAAGAAATTTTAGAAAGATAATCATTAATGTAATAAAAACTCGATTTCTAAGATCTAAAGCTTAGAAATTGAGTTTTCTAATTTTAATAATATTAATATTCTTTCTGAAGTAAGATAGTCACAATTGCTTTTATTCAAATGGGCGAACTCTTAAATGAACACCAATTTTATCACAAATAGCTTGGCAAGCTGCAATTTCTTTTTCTCCTATGCAATCCACAACTGTCATAATAACATTTGGAATATAAGATTTGCAGCTTATAGTAAATCTTATCATAGAATCATAAGAGGAAAGGCCGTATTTATTTCGTGTTAGCTTTAGAAATTCTTCAGCATTAGAAGAATTTAAGCTTATAGATATTGTATCAATTAATCCTTTAAATAAAGGAGCAATTTCTTTTTCGTAAACTAAATCACCAAGACCATTAGAATTAAGACGTATAGGTGTATTAGCAGATTTATTTTTTATATATTCTGCTACTTTGATTAATGTATCAAGAGCCATTGTAGGTTCACCAAAGCCACAAAATATGATTTCTTTAAATTTAGCTATATCGTATTTTTTAAATTCTGATATGATTTCATCGTAAGTTGGTTCTCTTTCAAGCCATAAACTATTACTTTCTTTCATTTCTTTAGTATTTCTCAAGCAGAAAGTGCAGGCGCAGGAGCATTTGTTAGTTAAGTTAACATATACTTTCAAGTCACCTGAAATTTTTTCTTCTTCTGAAATATCATTTAGATTGATATAAACACCTTTTTTTGCTGTATATAAGATAACCATAAGACATTTCCTCATTCCTTAAAAATAATATTCTTTAATTTTAAATAGTTATTTACAATTCGGTTAAGAATTCTTCAAAACAAATTCCATGAGTTTCAGGAATGTTTTGTTTTATAGTATATTCAATTGATTTACTTATAAATTCAGTTGCTTTTTCTACTGAATAAACTAGATCTTTTCCTTTTACTATACTTGAAGCTACAATAGAAGTAAATATATCACCAGTACCAGAACGATCCTCACCAATTTTTTCAACATTAATAATTTTGTGTGGTTTTCCAATCTCGTATATGAAATTTTGTATTATACCATCATATTGAAGACCAGTAATAACAACTTTGCTTGGGCCACTATCACAGAGACATTTTGCTATGTCTTCTAATTCATTAAGTGATAAACTCTTAGTTGGATAAGGTATATCAAGAAGTTTACATGCTTCCGTAAGATTAGGTGTGATTAAGTCAGCGTATTTTATTAGGCGTTTCATCTCATCACACATTTCTTTAGTGTAAGTTAAATAGATTTTACCATAGTCACCCATAACAGGATCAACAATAACAATAGTATCCTTATTTTTAAAGATTTTAATAAAATCAATTACAAGATCAATTTGTTCTTTTGAACCTAGAAATCCAGTACAAATTCCATCGAAATTTATATTTAGATCATTCCAATTATTCATATATTCTCTCATATGAGGAGTATAATCATCAAAGAAAAAACTAGAAAAGCCAGTATGTGCAGATAAGATTGCAGTTGGTAATGGACAGCATTGAATTTTCATTGCTGAAATAATAGGTAAAGCAACTGCTACAGAACAGCGACCAAAGCCTGTTATATCATTAATGACTGCAATTTTTTTTTGTTTTTCTAAATTCATAATAATCCTCCTTTTTTCTAATCACATTATTATAAGTTAATTTTTGTAATAAATAAAATGTACCCATACTATTTTTACAATTTATGGATTAATAGTGAAGTTCATAGTTATATAAGTTACAATAATTATAAATAAATACAATAAAAAATAATCAGAAAATTCAAAAATATTGTTGATTTTGTTTTAGTAATAAGTTATAATTATATCAAGATAAAGGTTTAGATTTATCTTAGTGTACTGACACTTCAATCCGGCAGAAGAGCATATCCTACGAGGTATGTGGTTGGTGACGGGCAACGGAAAAATCCCGGAGGCAATGTACGACAGACGGTCGTACCCAGTTGGCGGACAACGTAAAAATCAGTGGCTAAGGAGAAGCAAGTGCTTAATTGCACTTGCTTCTTACATTTTAAAAGAGATATGAGTTTGATCATATCTCTTTTAATATATATTAAATTTTGAAATGAAAATAATATAAGGGGAGTTTCGAAGAATTTGATTACTTTTTGTAAATAGTGTATTCTTATTTTTAAAGTAACTAATAAGATGGAGTAAAAATTAATGAAAAGATTTAAAAAGGTTTATATAGAAATAACAAACATATGTAACTTAAGCTGTAATTTCTGCCCTAAAACATCTCGAGAATTGAAATTTATGGGAGAAAGTAGCTTTGAACATATTATTAAGAATATCAAGCCATATACAGATCATGTATATTTTCATTTGATGGGTGAGCCCTTCTTGAATAGTAATTTAGAACAATTTTTAAGAATAAGTGATGAGAATAAATTAAAGGTGAATATTACTACTAATGGCACATTAATAAATAATGTGAGTGAAATATTATTGAAATCTCCAGCTTTAAGACAGGTTAACGTTTCATTGCATAGTTTTGAAGCAAATGAAGAAAAAATTACATTTGAGGAATATATAGAAAATGTTCTTAATTTCGTTAATGATGCAACAGCAAATACGAATATAATATGCTCTTTGAGGTTATGGAATTTAGATACAAGGTACAAAGCTAGCAATGATTTAAACATAGATATATTTAAATTGTTAGAAAATAAGTTTAATCTAGAAGAAGATTTGAAAAAAATTTTAATAGAGAAGAACAGTTATAAACTGAAAAAGAATTTATATTTGAGTATGGGTGAAAAATTCAAGTGGCCGTCTTTAAAGGCAGAAGAAATAGGAGAAAGGGCTTTTTGCTATGGACTTAGAGATCAAATAGGAATACTTGTTGATGGAACTGTTGTGCCTTGTTGCCTTGATAGTGAAGGTAGTATTACACTTGGAAATATTTTTGAAGAGCCATTAGAGGGTATTTTGAATTCTAAAAGGGCTGAAGAAATATATAATGGATTTTCAAATCGTAAAGCTGTTGAAGAGTTATGTAGAAAATGTGGATTTATAAATAGAATACGATAAGAATGATCTGATTGATATAGCCTTATGTAGATTATAGAGTTTTGTTTGAATATAAAAAGAAATGCCAAGATATAATTTTATTTGTATATTAATTAAAAAAAGTGGCTATACTCCATGGATAAAGGAGTGAAGAATATGATAAATAAAAAGAAACTATTTGTATGGATGGTAATAATTTTAGCACTTATATTTTCGATAACGTATTATTTTTCAAATAAATATATAACAAATAAAAATACACAGAATAATTCTGTTAGAGCCAGTGAAACAGATAAAAGTCAAGAATTAAGTGATAATTTGAAAATTTGTTTGGTTTCAGGAGAAAAGAAGGAGAAGGTATTAACATTAGCTGAGTTAAAGAAAGAACTTAATTTGGATTCTAACTTGACTGAAGCAGAATTATCAAAGGAATTAAAAAACAAAGGATATGTTTTAGAGGTCCAAGAAAATGGAGAAATGACATATAAAAAGGATAGTTCAAAATCTGTAAAGCCTAATAAATATTATATTGGTGAAAAGGATGGATACTTAGCTATATATAAGACTAATGAAAATGGTACATTATTAATTGAAAACAGCAATGACGTATATACTAATAGTAAGAAAATTGAAAGTTTAAATGATATTGATAAGAACAAAATTGAGAATTTTGAACTTGAATATAATACAAAAGATGATGCAGAAGAAAATTTGTCTGAGTTTTTATCTTAATATTAATTTGAACTTAGTATTTAATGATATATGTTTTATAATGAGGTATGAGAGTAATTAATTACTCTCATACCTTATTTTTATTTAAAGAAATATAAAAATTACGTTATTGAAAGATTTAGCTTAAAATGATAAAGTATATGTTAGGTTTTAATAATGTGTAAATTTTCTTTACAGACCTTATTTTTATAAATGTTTTTTATTCTTTAGGAATTTATTATGCAGTAAAATCTGTGGATAATATATGAAAAAGGCTATTTTAATGAGCTGTGTATAAGAAAAAAATAAAAAATAAATCATATTCGCCTGCATAAGATGTTCTCATATGCAGCATAGCTGTCATTTCTAATGTGCAGATTTTTCTCACATACGTTCGAAAAGGCAAATGCGTAAAAAAATCTCCGGCTCCACAGTCGCCTACGATTTTTTTATGATTTATAATTCATACTAGCTGACATAGTTTGGAGGAAGAAAGATGTACGAATATATTAAAGGAAAATATGTAGGAATAAATAAAGATTATATAATAGTAGAGAATAGTGGAATTGGTTATAAAATATTTACATCTGGTGCAACTATGTCTTCTTTACCGAAGTCAGGAGAGGAAGTTATGCTTTATTTAGAGCAGATCGTCAGGGAAGATTTTCTTGGGCTTTATGGTTTTGATTCAAAGGATGAATTAGAAATGTTTAAGTTGCTGCTTACAGTTAGCGGGGTTGGTCCAAAAGCGGCGTTATCACTATTATCAATTAGTAGAGTAAACAACTTAAAATATGCAATAATGACTGGTGATGAAAAACATATTTGCAGAGGAATTGGAATAGGTAAAAAGACAGCAGCAAGGATTATCTTAGAACTAAAGGATAAGTTAAAGCCTGATGAATTATTAGATAGCGTTGAGAGTATAGACATTCAAGGAAATGAAAATATTATGATAATATCTGAAGCATTAAGTGCATTGCTAGCATTGGGATATAGCGAAAAGGAAGCTGACACAGCTCTTAAGAAAGTTAACAAAGAAGATAGTGTTGAAAACATTATTAAAAGTGCTTTGAAGGTTTTGGTCAGCTAAAAGTTAATAATTCACAGTTAACAGTTGTGAAGTAGATGGTGGCGCTTGATGTACATTTAGGTTTGAATATTATTTACATAAATTAATTTTAAAGATTTTCTTAGGAAAAGGGGGAGGTTTTTTGGAAAGAATAGTTAATTCGTCTGAGTTACAGGAAGATTTCAATTCAGAGCTTAGTCTAAGACCTCAGAAGATAAGTGAATACATAGGGCAGGAGAAGGTTAAAGAAAGATTAGATATATTTATTAAAGCAGCTCAAAATAGAAAAGAAGCTTTAGACCATGCTTTATTATATGGTCCACCAGGTCTTGGAAAAACAACTTTAGCAAATATAATTGCTAAAGAAATGGGAGGCGATTTGAAAATAACCTCTGGACCTGCAATTGAAAGAGCAGGAGATTTAGCAGCTATCTTAACTACTTTGAAGGATTATGATGTGTTATTTATTGATGAAATTCACAGATTAAATAGAACGGTTGAAGAAATACTCTACCCTGCTATGGAAGATTATGCTTTGGACATAGTTATAGGAAAAGGTGCAGCAGCAAAATCTATAAGAATAGATCTTCCTAAATTTACGCTTATAGGAGCAACAACTAGAATTGGAATGCTTACATCACCACTAAGGGATAGATTTGGTGTATTATGCGCTATGGAATATTACACAGATGAAGAACTTAAAGAAATAGTAATTAGAAGTGCCACTGTTTTTGGTTGCCAAATCACTGAAGAAGGGGCTCTTGAAGTTGCAAAAAGATCAAGAGGGACACCAAGAATTGCCAATAGATTATTAAAAAGGGTCAGAGATTATGCAGAAGTAAAAGGAAGCAGATTAGTTTCATTAAAAGAAGCGCAAGGAGCTTTAGAATTACTTGAAGTAGATAATCAAGGGTTTGATAAAGTTGACAATAAAATATTGGAAGCTATTATAGATAATTTTAATGGAGGCCCTGTTGGGATAGAAACACTGTCTTATTTTATAGGGGAAGAATTAGGAACTATAGAAGATGTTTATGAACCATACCTGCTTCAAAAGGGATTTATCATAAGAACACCTAGAGGAAGGATTGCAAGTGAAAAAGCTTACAAACATTTGGGCAGAGTATATAATCCAAAGAAAAAGGATAGTAATGGTAAGCAAGGAAGCTTTTTTGAAGGCTAAATATTTAAATAATAAGATTAATATACACATATAAAAAGAGCAGCTATGCTGCAACATCGGAACTTAATATAGTTCATAATTAGGTAAGGTAGGAATAAAATACCCAGAATTTAAGAATTTACACCTATGAAAAGAGTGGCTATGCCACAATACGGAACTTTTCTGCAACCAAGAATATAAGAATTTAATTTATTTAATTCATTTTATTCTTATATATATTTACTTAAAGCTTATAGTTAGTTAGGAGAATAAAGAAAAATGAACGTAAAAGACTTTGATTTTTATTTACCAGAAGAGTTGATAGCTCAACATCCTTTAGAGGAAAGAGATTCTTCAAGGTTGATGGTTTTAAATAAAAAGACAGGAGAGATTAATCACAAAAAATTTCGAGATATTATTGGATATTTAAATGAAGGTGATACTTTGGTATTAAATAATACAAGGGTAATGCCGGCAAGATTAATAGGAGAAAAAGAAGAAACAGGCGGAAAGATAGAGTTTTTGCTGCTTAAAAGAGTTGAAAAAGATCAGTGGGAATGTTTAGCAAAGCCAGGGAAGTCAGCAAGAGTTGGAAGAAGATTTACTTTTGGTGAAGGGAAATTAAAAGCCGAAGTAATTGAAGTTAAAGATAATGGAAACAGAATAGTGGAATTTTATTACGATGGAATATTTGAAGAAGTATTAGATTCACTTGGAGAAATGCCATTACCGCCATATATTCACGAAAGATTAGATGATAGAGAAAGATATCAAACGGTTTATTCAAAAGAAAATGGATCAGCAGCTGCGCCAACAGCAGGGTTACATTTTACAAAAGAATTATTAGAAGAAATAAAAGCTAAGGGTGTTAATGTAGTTTACCTAACATTACATGTTGGTCTTGGAACTTTTAGGCCTGTTAAGGTTGACACTATAGAAGATCATGAAATGCATTCTGAATTTTATATGCTATCAAAGGAAACCGCAGATATTATAAATAAAACTAAAAAAAGAGGCAATGCAGTAATTTCTGTTGGAACTACTTCTACAAGAACCTTAGAAACTATTGGTGATGAAAATGGTTTTGTAAAAGAACAAAGTGGATGGACTAATATTTTTATATATCCAGGATATAAATTTAAAGTTGTAGATAAACTAATAACAAATTTTCATTTGCCAGAATCAACCTTGATAATGCTTGTTTCTACATTGGCTGGAAAAGATAATGTTATGAATGCTTATAAAGAAGCAGTAAATGAAAGGTATAGATTCTTTTCTTTTGGAGATGCAATGTTTATCAATTAGGAGTTAAGAGTTTTGAGTTAAATGGATTTACTAGAACTCATGACTGTAAAGTGCCCACAGGGTACCCTAAAGGGCATAAACTGTGAACTAAATTAATTACGCTGATGAGGTGACATTAATCAAGCGTTTATAAAAATACAAAATTATATTTAAGAGGTGACGCTTGTGAGTAAAAGATACACGTTATTAAAAAAAGATGGAAAAGCAAGAAGAGGACAATTTGAAACTCCACATGGAACTATTCAAACACCAGTATTTATGAATGTAGGTACATTAGCTGCTATAAAAGGTGCAGTTTCAAGTATGGATTTAAAAGAAATTGGATGCCAGGTTGAGCTTTCTAATACTTATCATCTTCATTTAAGACCAGGAGATAAGGTTGTAAAAGCACTTGGAGGATTACATGAATTTATGAATTGGGATAGACCTATCCTTACAGATTCAGGTGGTTTCCAAGTATTTTCATTAGCAAAAATGAGAAAAATAAAAGAAGAGGGAGTATATTTTAACTCTCATATTGATGGAAAAAAGATATTTATGGGACCAGAAGAATCGATGCAAATTCAAAGCAATTTAGCTTCAACTATAGCAATGGCATTTGATGAATGTATTGAAAATCCAGCTCCAAGGGAGTATGTTGAAAGATCTGTAGCTAGAACTACTAGATGGCTTGAAAGA
Source organism: Clostridium sp. YIM B02555 (assembly GCF_022320955.1). Taxonomy (NCBI): domain Bacteria; kingdom Bacillati; phylum Bacillota; class Clostridia; order Eubacteriales; family Clostridiaceae; genus Clostridium; species Clostridium sp. YIM B02555. Next base: position 70,323 of record NZ_JAKJJY010000003.1, read on the forward strand.
TGTAAAGATGAAATGGATAGATTGAATTCACAGCCAGATACTATTAATAAAGAGCAGATGCTATTTGGAATTAACCAAGGTGGGGTTTATGAAGATATTCGAATTAAGCATGCCCAAGAAATTGTTAAGTTAGATTTAGATGGATATGCCATTGGAGGTTTAGCCGTTGGTGAAACTCATGAAGAAATGTATAGAGTAATAGATGCTGTTGTCCCTCATTTACCAGAAGATAAGCCGATATATTTAATGGGGGTTGGTACACCAAACAATATTTTAGAAGCAGTTGAAAGAGGCGTAGATTTCTTTGATTGTGTACTTCCAGCGAGAAATGGAAGACATGGGAATGTATTTTGTGGTGAAGGCAAGTTGAATTTAATGAATGCGAAATATGAACTTGATACAAGACCAATTGATGAAGGGTGTCAGTGTCCTACATGTAAAAACTATACAAGAGCTTATATAAGACATTTGTTTAAAGCAAAAGAAATGTTGGCAATGAGATTATGCGTGTTACATAATTTGTATTTTTACAATAAATTAATGGCAGATATAAGAACAGCAATTGATGGAGGATATTTCAAAGAGTTTAAGGAAAAGAAACTAATTGAATGGCAAGGAAAAGCATAGGATATATATTAAAAAAATAAATATTTTTGTAAATTATTACAAAATAATCTTAGTATTAAGATGATATATTGATTAGTTAGCGCTAGTGAATATTGACATTAATCACAAGAAAATGTAAACTACATATCGTGGAATAGAAAAAAATAGAAAAAATATGGAGGATTAATATGGAGAATATGTCTGCAATTCTTTATCAATTAGCACTTTTCGTACCGATAATAGTAATATTTTATTTTTTACTTGTATTACCAGAAAAAAAGAGGAAGAAGAAATATCAAGGTATGCTTCAAGAATTGAAAGTTAATGATGAAGTTGTTACAAGAGGTGGAATTATAGGGAAAATAACACATATGGATGAAAATACTATTACCCTTGAAACAAGTCCAGCTAAAACTAGAATTAAATTTGAAAAAAGTGGAATAGCTTATAAAATGAAAGCTGAATAATCATAATACCGACTAATGCTTCATAAAATGAAGTGTTAGGAGGTGTTATTTAAATGGAAAATGCAAAATATTTAAAATCTGTAGCAAAAGGTACTATAGGAACTGTAATTCTTAGCTTTATTGGTGTAGCCGTCTTGTCGGTGTTGATGACAAAGCTTTCATTCAGTAAAGGAATATTCAATGCTATCTATGTGATCATATCTTTATGTAGTTTAAGCTTAGGAGCAGTTATAGGTGCTAAAAAAAATGAGTCAAAGGGCTGGCTTGTAGGGTTTGGAGTTGCAATTGGATATTACCTAGTCTTATTCATATTGACCAGCTGTTTTAGCGGTGAACTAGTTTTTAATCTTTTTGATTTTGTTAAACTTATTATTGCTTTAGCAGTAGGAACTCTAGCTGGAATGCTTGGAATAAATCTATAAGCTCTTTTGTATTTTGCTAAGATTAGAAAAAGTTATACATATGTAAAGATAATTTAAGTTTATTATTAATCTTCTTCCTATTATAATGGATCAATAAAAAACTTTGCTAAGATATTATAGTATGCTATAATGAACAATGTGCAACATATGAATTATAACAATATTTAAAATTAAGAATTGATGGATTCTTTTTGTAAGAACTGTGATTCTTAATTTTAAGTATTTTGGTATTTTACATAATGTATAGAAAATTAATGGATTTACAATTCAAAATTTTACTAAATTAGAGAAATAAAATACTAATAAGAAAAGACATAATTTACAGAGGGGGATTAAGATGAAAAAGAAAGGCAAAAGTTCGGCAGGATTTATAGCAATTGTTGTCGTAATATTATTTTTAGCTTTTGCAGGATTTAAGGGCTTTGTCGTTGGCGGATGGCAAGTTAAATCTTTTGATAAAGTAATAACTAGAGGACTTGATTTACAAGGTGGAGTTTCTGTGTTGATGGAAATTCAACAAGATAAAGTAACTAAGGAAGAATTAGAAAGTGCTAAGCAGCACATTTCTTTGAGAGTAAATAAACTTGGAGTAGCTGAAACTGTTGTTACAACAGAAGGTGAAAAAAGAATAAGAGTTGATGTTCCTGGAATGTCTAATTCTAATGATATAGTTCAGAGTTTAAGTAAATCTGGTAATTTGGTATTTAAAGGACCAAATGGAGATGAAATTTTAACAGGTAAAGATGTTAAAAAGGCAACAGCACAACTTAACCAACAACAAGGTGGTTATGAAATTGGATTAGAATTAAATGATGAAGGTACTAAAAAGTTTGCGGATGCAACAGGAAAGTATATAGGACAAAATATTGGGATTTATCTTGATGATGAACAGATTTCAAATCCAAGAGTTCAAGTACAAATAAATGATGGTAAAGCATCAATAACTGGAAAGTATACATTAGAAGAAGCTAAATCTCAAGCAGGCTTAATTAATTCAGGTGCTCTTCCACTTCCAGTAAAAGCGGTTACAGTCAGCAATGTTGGAGCTGAACTTGGAGCAACAGCATTTCCTAATTCAATTAAAGCAGGAGTTATAGGAGTTGGATTAGTATTCTTATTTATGCTAATTAATTATAGACGTCAAGGTTTAATGGCAGATATTGCTTTAACCTTATATATAGTACTTACACTTTTAGTATTTGTAGAAGTAGGTGTTACATTAACACTTCCTGGTATAGCAGCTTTCTTACTGACTATTGGTGTAGCTGTTGATGCTAATATATTGACTTTTGAAAGAACTAAGGAAGAGCTACTAAAGGGCTATTCTGTTAAAGCAGCTGTTAAAAAAGGTGGAGAACATGCATTATCTTCAATTGTTGACTCAAATGTTACAACTTTACTTGCAGCACTTATCTTATACTTTATAGGATCAGGAACAGTAAAGGGCTTTGCTATTACATTGATGATAGGTATAATTATAAGTTTATTTACTGGTTTATTAGTAACAAAAATACTTGTTAACTTAGCTGTTGACATGGGATTCATAAGCAAAGTATCTCATTTTGGAGTGAAATTAAAAAAGGAGGATGAAAAACATGCTTAAAATTATGGAAAAGACAAAAATATGGTTTTCAATTTCCTTTATAATTATTGTTATTGGGTTAGGGTTTCTAGCTTTTAGAGGATTAAACTTTGGAATAGACTTTAAAGGTGGTTCAGATATAAAGATACAATTAAACGAAAGTATAAATAAAGAAGATGTTGATTCTATTGTTAGAGGCTATGCTCCAGATGCTAGCACAAATACATTAAATGATAATCAATATGAAATTAAGTCAGCGGATCTTGATAGTACTAAATTAGCTTCAATTATGGGAGATTTAAAGAATAAATATCAATTAGATGATAAAGCATTAGTTTCACAAGATGAAATTGGGCAATCAGTTGGTAAAGAGTTGACTCAAAACTCGATTTTAGCTTTACTTGGTGCTTTTGCAGTAATGCTTGTTTATATAGCTATTAGATTTGAATTTAAATTTGGTGTAGCAGCAATTGCTGCTACAATTCATGATATATTAGTTACTCTTTCTGTTTACACTATATTTTACATTCCAGTAAATACTCCATTTGTTGCGGCAATACTAACAATTGTAGGGTATTCTATGTGTGATACTATAGTTATTTTTGATAGAATTAGAGAAAACACTAAAATTATGAGAAGAGCTAAGCCAATTGAAGTTGCAGATGTAAGTTTAACTGAAACAATAAAAAGATCATTATACACATCCTTAGCAACTGTAGTTACAATATTAGCTATGAATGTGTTGGTCCCATCTGTTAGAACCTTTACTATTCCTTTAATAATAGGTATTATTAGTGGTGCATATTCATCAATATGTATTGCTTCACCAATTTGGGTATACTTAAAGGATAAAGTTAGAGGCGGAAAGAAAAAATTACAAAGTGTTTAGTGACTGGAAATAATAGAAAACCTCCAGAATAGTTTGGAGGTTTTTTATTTGTCAACAAAACGATTGTAAAATTTATTATAATCATTTATAATAAAGGTGTTTTCTAATTTTATGGAGGAATAGGCCATGCGTAAGTTCTGGGAAAGTATATATTGTCCAAATTATATTAGCGGATATAACCCATTTATTCTTAAAAATATGAATAAAGCAATAGAAAGATTAGCTTTAGCAATAAATAATAGACAAAAGATTGTAGTCTATGGTACATATAATGTTGATGGGATTTGTGCAGTTTCATCTTTAATTCTTGTTTTAAAGTATTTAAATGCTGATGTAGAGTATCTAATATATGACAGACAAGAAAGTGATGCTGTAATAAATTCAGTGGATATTAAAAATAATGTGGATTTTTTAGGAGCTGAACTTTTAATTACTTTAGGTATAGGATTAAAATCTAAAGAAGAAGTAGATTTGTGTAAAGATTTAGGAATAGATTTAATTGTTTTAGAGAATGAGGAAAGTGACCTTGTTAATGATTACATTTACATAAATCCAAGTCAAAAGGGATGCCAATATAGGTATAAGAATTTGTCCATAAGCGGATTAGCATTTAAACTTATGCAAGCTATTGCAATTTATTATAATATGAAGAGCATAAATAAATATTTGGATTTAATTCTTATTGGAATACAATGGGCAAAAGTATCAGCTAAAGGTGAAAATGGGGTATTAATTAAAGAAGGAAATAAGTTTTTAATTAATACAAACAATAATGGATTGAGATCAATTATTGAATTTAACAATATAAAAGAATTTAATGATGATGGTATAAATAAAATAATAGAATTATTGATTCCACCTATAGGAGCTGTAGGGATAATGGATAATGCTCGAATAGTATTGGAATTATTAACTACTAATGATAAAGATAGAGCGGATCAAATAGTTAAATATTTATCAACGTTAAAGAAGACTACATCGTTAAAATGTATTTCAAATTAAAATATATATTTATTTTATTTACATTACTAAATCATAAATTTTAACTTAAATAATAGTTGGAGGAATTAAAAATGGATTTAAGAGAAAAGATAAGAATTATTGAAGATTTTCCCAAGAAAGGAATTAGCTTTAAGGATATAACAACTTTAATTAGTGATGGAGAAGCTTTAAGAGAGGCAATAAATCAAATAGCTGAACATTTAAAAGATAAACAAATTGATTTAATTGTAGGGCCAGAAGCAAGAGGCTTTATTTTTGGTGTACCTGTAGCATATGTTTTAGGAATAGGTTTTATACCAATAAGAAAGCCAGGCAAATTACCTGGTGAAACTATATCAATTAATTATGATTTAGAGTATGGTGAAGATCAATTACAAATTCATAAAGATGCAATAAAACCTGGACAAAGAGTAGCTATTGTTGATGATTTATTAGCAACAGGAGGAACTGTTGAAGGTGTTGCTAAATTAGTTGAACAAGCTGGTGGTGAAGTTGTTTCATTAGATTTTGCTATTGAATTGACAGAATTAAATGGAAGAGATAAATTAAAGAATTATGATGTCTTATCATTAGTGCAATATGATATCTAACAATTTGTGATTTTTAGGTTGGAAGGTATTCCATTTATTTTTAATGTCTTATTGAAAATAATTCTAAAATAATATATAATTATTAAAAAGTTAGGCTGGTTATTGAACCAGCCTTTGAATTTACATTTTAATAAAATTATAGAAGGAGAGCAATCCTTATGATTGATAAATTATTGGAAAAAATCAATAATAATTGTAATAATGTTGATATTGATATGGTAAAAAAGGCATACTATTTTGCAGAAGATGCTCATAAGGAACAAAAAAGGCAGTCAGGTGAACCTTATATAATTCATCCTATAGCAGTAGCGGAAATTTTAGCTGAATTAGGGATGGACACGAACACAATTGTTGCAGGACTTTTGCATGATGTAATTGAAGATACAGAGTTTTCATATGAAGAAACTGTAAAGTTATTTAATGAAGAGATTGGCAATTTAATTGAGGGGGTCACCAAACTTACAAGATTGGGAGAAATGGAATATAAGACAAAAGAGGAGCAGCAAGCAGATAATGTTAGGAAAATGCTTCTTGCTATGGCTAAAGACATAAGGGTAATAATTATTAAATTGGCAGATAGATTACATAATATGAGAACCCTTAAATTTATGCCAGAGAAAAAACAAAAAAATAAAGCAAAGGAAACTTTAGATATTTATGCACCACTTGCACATAGACTGGGTATGTCTAAAATTAAATGGGAACTTGAAGATTTATGTTTTAGATATTTGCATGAAAAAGAATATTATGAATTAGTTGATAGTATTGCTGAAAAAAGAGTTGAAAGAGAAACATATATAAAGGATATTGTTGATGATTTATATGCAAAACTTCAAGCAGCTGGAATAGAATCGGATATTGATGGAAGACCAAAGCATTTTTATAGTATTTATAAAAAAATGGTTAATAAAAATAAAAGTATTGAGCAGATTTTCGATTTAACAGCTATAAGAATATTAGTGAATTCAGTTAAGGATTGCTATGGAGTTCTTGGAATAGTACATACAATATATAGACCAATTCCAGGAAGATTCAAGGATTATATTGCCATGCCTAAACCAAATATGTATCAATCTTTACATACTACAGTTATTGGCCCTCAAGGAAAAACCTTTGAAATTCAAATTAGAACTTTTGAAATGCATAAAACTGCTGAATATGGTATTGCAGCTCATTGGAAATATAAAGAAGGCGATACAAGTAAAGGTGAAGATAAACAAAAAGACTTTGAGAAAAAACTTGTATGGCTTAGAGATATGTTAGAATGGCAAAAAGAAACTTCTGATGCGGAAGAGTTTATTGAAGGTTTTAAAATAGATTTATTTTCAGATGAAGTATTTGTATTTACTCCTAAAGGCGTAGTTATTAATTTGTGTAGAGATGCAACCCCTATTGATTTTGCGTATAGAATACATACTGATGTAGGAAATAAGTGTGTAGGAGCAAAGGTGAATGGTAAAATAGTACCTCTTGAATATACTCTTAAAACTGGAGAAATTGTTGAAATATTAACATCTCCTAATGCAAAAGGTCCCAATATGGATTGGCTGAATATAGCTAAGAGTAATCAATCGAAGAGTAAAATAAAACTTTGGTTTAAGAAAGCAAAAAAAGAGGAAAATATATTAAAAGGAAAAGAACTTCTAGAAAAAGAATTGAAAAAGCAAAGTGTTCATTATGCAGACATTGCTAAAGGTGAATTTTATGAAAAGCTCATAAAGAGATATAATATACATTCAATGGAAGATTTATATGCATTAATTGGTATTGGTGGCTTTTCTGTTTCAACACTTATTGTAAGGCTTAAAGAAGATAATGGTGTAGGTGTAGATAAAGCAGCTAAAGAAAAAGAAAATAAGGAAATCCTTAATAAAAGTATTGAGGAGCAAATTGCTAAAGCTACAAGAAGACCTGAAACAAATAGTTATGGTATAACAGTAAAAGGGGAAAGCAATCTAATGATTAGATTTGCGAAGTGTTGTAGTCCAGTCCCTGGTGATGATATTTTGGGATATATAACTAAAGGAAGAGGAGTATCGGTACATAGAAAAGATTGCAGTAATTTACAAAACTTAATAGACACTGATGCTGAGAGGGTTGTTGAAGTTAACTGGGGAACATCACAAGGCAATTCCTATGTTGCAGAGATTGAAGTTCAGGCAGAGGATAGAGATGGATTACTTGCTGATATAATGAGTGTTATAACTGAACTTAAGTTACAATTAAGTGCTGTAAATGCTAATTTAGCTAAGCAAGGCTATGCTATAATTAATGTTAAATTAAAAATCACATCTGTAGATAATTTAAAAGATTTAATGAAGAGATTAAAGAGATTAAAAGGCGTAACAGATGTTTATAGGGTCAATAGTTAATATTTATAAATATTGAAATTATACTATATGTATTTTGTACATGTAATTATTATTGAATTAATTTATTTAGAAGTGTTAAAATATAGGAAAGGTGAGACGACATGAGAGCAGTAGTGCAAAGAGTAACCTCATCTAGTGTTTCAGTTGATGGAAATATAATTGGTAAAATAGAAATGGGATTCAATGTTCTAATTGGAATTTCAAAAGATGATACCTTAGAAGATTTAAAATATATAAAAGATAAAGTTATTAATTTGAGAGTGTTTCAAGATGAAAATGATAAAATGAACTTATCCTTATTAGATGTGAAAGGTGAAATACTTGTAATCTCACAATTTACTTTGTATGGAGATTGTAGAAAAGGTAGAAGGCCTAATTTCATGGAAGCCCTAGGAGGAGAAGAAGCTAATAAGCTTTATGAGGAATTTTTAGAACTCCTTAGAACTTCAGGATTAAAGGTTGAATGTGGTGAATTTGGAGCCGAGATGAAGGTTGAAATTAATAATGATGGCCCTGTGACTATTTTATTAGACAGTAAAAGAAATTTTTAGGAGTGATAGAATTGATTATAAAAACAATTTTAGCAGGCATGTATGAAGAAAACTGTTACTTGGTAATGGATGAAGATACGAAAGAACTTGGAATTATAGATCCAGGAGGGCATGCAAATTCTATAATTAATGAAATAAATTTATTAGAAGGAAAACCTAAATTCATACTTTTAACCCATGGACATTTAGATCATGTAGATGGAGTAATAGAATTAGTAAATAATTTAAAAGTTCCATTTTATATTAACAAAGCAGATGAAGATTTGATGCAAAAAGATGATTTTGTATTTGGAACATTACCAAAGGCATCAGGATACTTAAGTGAAGGCGATACATTAACTTTAGGAAAGCATGAAATTAAAGTAATAGAAACTCCAGGACACACTCCAGGAGGAATATGTTTCTTAATTGATGATAATATTTTTACAGGAGATACTCTTTTTCAAGGTTCAGTAGGTAGGAGTGATTTCCCTGGTGGAAATGGAATGCAGTTAATAAAAAATATAAAGGAAAAATTACTGCCACTTGGTGATGGTATTAAAGTTTTTCCAGGGCATGGTCCAACATCTAATATAGGTTATGAAAAAAGGAATAATCCTTTTTTATAAATGGAATTTTAGTTGAGTAGCAGCATTTTTATAATATATGCATTTCAAAAAATGTTCAACATTTAACACTTTTCGAAGGAAATTAACATTCATTGAATATTGATAATTGCAATATATATGAATATGCTGTTAATAGCTTTAGTTTTGATAAATTGTCACAGTTTTAAGGAGCAATAATGGAAGTTAAAATTAATTTAAATAATTTAAAATATAGATATGAAGTATATCAATTATTTAATGTATATTTTTCAATGAGGGAAATTAGTTTTGTTGAAAAAGAAGAAGCAGATTATAATGTTTATATTGATGAAGAGACTTTAAAGTTTAAATATAAGGATTACTATAAAGAAGAATCTTTAGGAGAAGATATTAAAAATTCTCTTAGAAGATTTCTTTTTCTGTGTTTGAGAGATTTAACTAATGATATATATCCTTGGGGTATTTTAATTGGAATTAGGCCATCTAAAATAGCATTGAAACTTCTTAATGAAGGCCATTCAGAGGAAGAAGTAATTGAAATATTTAAGAAAAAGTATGTTGCTCATGCAGATAAGGCTAAGTTATGTATAAAAGTTGCAAAAGCTGAAGAGCGAATAGTTAATAAGGATAAAAATAATATAGCTGTTTATGTAGGAATGGCTTTTTGCCCAACCAAATGCTTATACTGCTCTTTTACCTCCAATCCAATTGGTATATATAAAAAGATGGTTAAGCCATATATAGAAGCCTTAATAAAAGAAATACAAGGCATGAGTGAGTATATTAAAGAAAAAAATCTTAATGTTGAATCAGTGTATTTTGGAGGAGGAACTCCAACAGCAGTAAATGATGAAGAATTTGCAGCTATTATGAAGGAAATCTATAATAATCTTATTAAGGATAACAAGGTTAAAGAATTTACAGTTGAATGTGGAAGACCAGATACCTTAACAAGGGAAAAGCTTAAAACCATGAAGGAATCTAAAGTTGATAGAATTAGTATTAACCCTCAGACTATGAATGATGATACTTTAAACTTAATAGGACGAACTCATTCATCAGAAGATATAAAAGAAAAATTCAAATTGGCTAGAGAGCTTGGCTTTAATGATATAAACATGGATATTATTATAGGCCTTCCAGGAGAAACTCATAAAGAGGTTCTACATACTAAAAATGAACTTATTAAGCTAAAACCTGATAGTATTACTGTTCATGGTTTAGCCTTAAAAAGAGGATCTCGAATGTATGAAGAATTTATATTGAAAAAAGGAATAGAAATCACACCTCAGGAAGAAATTATAAAAATGTATGAAGAAAGCAGAAATTTAGCAGAAAACTTAGGTATTTCACCATATTATATGTATAGACAAAAAAATATGGTTGGAAATATGGAGAATTTGGGGTATGCTAAAGAAGGCAAGGAATGCATTTATAATATTCAAATGATTGAAGAAAGACAAACAGTAATTGCATTAGGGGCTGCTGCAGTAAGTAAAGTAATATTTTTAGAGGAAGATAGACTAGAAAGATTCCCTAATCTAAAGGATCTTCATGAATATATATCAAGAATTGATGAAATGATTAAAAAGAAGAAGATGTTACTTGATACATTATATAATTAATGTTTAATTATCAATTGACTAATGAACATTTATATATAGTATGTTTATTTGCACTAATTAGTAATATTTGAGGAGGAAAAAACAAATGGCAATTGAAATGCAAGCACCAAAAGGTACGAAGGATATGCTTCCTGAAGATGCCTATAAGTGGCAATACATAGAAGGCGTATTTAGAAATGTTGCTAAAACATATGGAATTAGGGAAATTAGAACTCCAATGTTTGAACATACAGAATTATTTTTAAGAAGCGTTGGTGATACAACTGATATAGTACAAAAGGAAATGTACACTTTTAATGATAAAGGTGATAGAAGTATAACATTGAAACCAGAAGGAACTGCTTCAGCTGTTAGAGCTTTTGTTGAAAATAGATTATTTAACGAAGCTCAACCTACAAAGTTATATTATGTAACACCAGCTTTTAGATATGAAAATGTTCAAAAGGGAAGACTTAGACAATTTCATCAATGTGGAATTGAAGTTTTTGGTTCCAATGCACCTTCAATGGATGCAGAAGTTATAGCAGTAGCAATGGATACGTTGAAGAAATTAGGTTTAAAGAGTTTAAGCTTAAATATAAATAATTTAGGATGTCCAGAATGTAGACCTAAGTATAATGAAGCCTTAAAGAAGTTCCTACAAGAAAATTACGATGGTCTTTGTGATACTTGTAAGAGCAGATTTGAAAAAAATCCTATGAGAATTTTAGACTGTAAGGAAAAGAAATGTCACGAAATTACTAAAAATGCACCGATAATTTTAGATTATGTATGTGAAGAATGTGGTGATCACTTTGGAAAAGTTAAGGAATATCTTGATATTTTAGGACTTCCATATACAATAGATCCAGGTATAGTAAGAGGTTTAGATTATTATACAAAAACTATTTTTGAAATTTTAACTTCTGATTTTACTGTGTGTGGAGGAGGAAGGTATGATAAGCTTATAGAAGAGCTTGGCGGTCCAGACATGCCTGCAGTTGGTTTTGGAATGGGAATCGAAAGATTAATTATGACTTTAGAAAAAGAAAAAATTGAAATACCTAAGGAAACACTATTTGATTTATATATAGGTGCAAGAGGAGAGGCAGAAGGGAAGTTTGCCTTTAAGCTTGCTAATGACTTAAGAGGTCTAGGAGTTAAATGTGAAATAAATCATATGGGAAGAAGCATTAAAGCTGAAATGAAATATGCTAATAAATTAGGTGCAGCATATACTACTATTTTAGGTGAAGATGAATTAACTAACAAAAAGATTAATTTAAAGAGAATGAGTGATGGTGAAATTTTTGAAGTTTCATTAGATAATTTGGAGGAAATAGCTAAAGTAGTTAGATAAGATGAATTAGAACAATTTTTAGTAAAATATTGAAAAAAGTATGTTTTTCGATTACAATTATTAAGGCATATAAAAGTTAGGTATTAGTTAATTACTAATTAATTTTTATGTTGCATTAAAATTTAAAATGAATTGACAATTGATGATTAAAGCCATACTAAGGCAATCGCATGCCAATTTATAATATATAAATAAAGAAATCCCAAAGGGATTTCATCAAAAATTGTTAACTGTAAACTGTAAATTGTTAACTGTTAACTGACATAAATGGAGGTTTAGTAATGGGTGAATCTTTAAATGGATTAAAGCGTACAATGATGTGTGGTGAACCTAGAGAAGAACATGTTGGTAAAAAGATTACTTTAATGGGATGGGTTCAAAGAAATAGAAAGCTTGGAGCACTTGAATTTATTGATTTAAGAGATAAAACAGGTATAATGCAAGTAGTTTTCGGAGAGGAAATAAATGCTGAAGCTTTTGAAAAAGCAAAAGCAGTAAGATCTGAATACTGTATAGCTGTAACAGGTGAAGTTGTAAAAAGAGAAAGTGTTAATGAAAACATGCCAACTGGTTATGTTGAATTAAAATGCGAAGCTATAAAGATTCTTTCTGAATCTGAAACTCCACCAATATATATTAAAGAAGATTTAGATGCTGCTGAAAATATCAGATTAAAATATAGATATTTAGATTTAAGAAGACCTGATATGCAAAAGATTTTTGAAATCAGAAGTAAAACTACTAAAGCTATTAGAGATTACTTAGAAGAACATAACTTCTTAGATGTGGAAACTCCAATTTTAACTAAGAGTACTCCAGAAGGAGCTAGAGACTATTTAGTCCCTTCAAGAAACTATCCAGGAATGTTCTATGCACTTCCACAATCTCCACAAATATTTAAGCAGTTATTAATGGTATCTGGTTTCGACAGATATTATCAAATTGCTAAATGTTTTAGAGATGAAGATTTAAGAGCTAATAGACAACCTGAATTTACTCAAGTTGATATGGAATTAAGCTTTGTTGAACAAGAAGACATAATGGCTGTAAATGAAGGATTAATTGCTCATGTATTTAAAAAGGTAGCAGGTGTAGATGTCCAGCTTCCTATTAAGAGAATGACATTTAAAGATGCTATGGAAAAATACGGTTCAGATAAACCAGATTTAAGATTTGGAATGGAAATAACTGATATTACAGAAGACGTTAAAGATTTAGATTTTGTTGTGTTTAAATCTGCAATAGAAGCTGGAGGATCTGTTAGAGCATTATGCTTAAAGGGTGGAGCTGATCTAGGAAGAAAGCCTTTAGATAAATTAGGCGAATTTGTTAAAACCTATAAGGCAAAAGGTCTAGCATGGATTCAACTTAAGGAAGACGGTGTTAAATCATCAATAGCTAAATTCTTAACTGATGATGTGACTAATGCTATTGCAAAAACTATGAAGGCTGAAAATGGAGATGCTATTTTAATAGTAGCAGATAAGAATTCAGTTGTATTCCAAAGTTTAGGTGCATTAAGATTAGAACTTGCTAAACAATTTGAATTAATTAAAGATAAAAAGGAATTTAACTTTACTTGGATCACTGAATTCCCATTATTTGAATACAGTGAAGAAGAAGAAAGATATACAGCTTGTCACCACCCATTTACTGCACCAATGGATGAAGATTTAGAATTTATTGAATCAAATCCAGGTATTGTGAGATCTAAAGCTTATGATTTAGTATTAAATGGTGAAGAATTAGGTGGAGGATCTATAAGAATTCATGAAATGGCTCTTCAAGAAAGAATGTTTAAAGCATTAGGCTTTACAGAAGAACAGGCATGGGAAAGGTTTGGATTCTTGTTACAAGCATTTAAGTTTGGACCACCACCACATGGAGGCTTGGCATTTGGATTGGATAGAATGATAATGTTCTTAGCTGGAACAGAAAATATCAAAGATGTTATTGTATTCCCTAAAAACCAAAATGCATATTGCTATTTAAGTGAAGCACCAAATATTGCTGACGAAAAGCAATTGACTGAACTTGGAATTGGAATACTTCCTAAAGAAAATGATAAATAAAAATTAATTTTAAATAACTATGTTTAATTAATTATTAAGCATAGTTATTTTTTTGATTAAAATTTAAATTAAAAAGGTTGAAAAATATTTTGTTAGTTAACATATATGAGCATAGTAACTAAAAATGTATGTATTATTTTGTTTTAATATGTTATAATGTGGGTATATAATATAAGAAATGTTATTGGAGGTGATTAAATGGTAATTTCAAGTATGAATAATTATGCTAGTATGCAAAAATTACAAATGGCTATGATAAAAATGTCATCAGGTAGTAAAATTAACTCAGCAGCAGATGATGCAGCAGGTCTTTCAATTTCTCAAAAGATGTTGTCACAATCAAATGGATATTCACAAGCTAACGAAAATGCAGCAGATGCTCAAAATGCAAGTAATGTAGCAGAAGGTGGACTAAGTGGAATAGAAGACAGTCTTCAAAGAATTAGAGAGTTATCAGTTAAAGCAGGAAATGGTATATATTCTGATCAAGATAGAGCAATGATGCAAAAAGAAATTGATCAAGAAAAGGCATCAATTACAGATCAAGTTAAAGGAACTGAATTTAATACAATTAAAATGTTAGATAATAATTCAGACATAAATTTAGCTATAAATTCTAAAGGAAATGGAATGTCAATGAAAATGGTTGACACTTCACTAGAAACATTAGGAATTGCTGATTATGATGTTACTAAAAACTTTAGTATTGATGCTATTGATAAGGCTATAGCTAAGGTAACATCGGCTAGAAACAATTTTGGAACCACTAGTAACATATTAGATAAAGTAATTGATAGTAATGATATTACTAATCATAATCTTATGGCTTCAATGAGCAAAATAACTGATACTGATTATGCAAAATCATCAACTGACTTTAGTACTCAAAGTGCATTAAATCAATATAATTATATGGCATCACAGGCCAATATTCAGCAGTTCTCTTTATTAGCAAAAGTATAGAGAAAATAAATTTTATATTGATATCTAAGGCTTTTCTTACATTTTAGTAAGAAGGTCTTTTTTTTTTATGTGAATCATGGAATTTAAATAATTTGAAAGGATCGTGATAAGTAGGCTTATAAAAGAATGAAATATTTATTAATAATAAAATTGAAGATTATAAGATATATGCTATAATTAAATTCAATGTATAAACATAAAAATGGGGGATAAAAATGTTAGGAACAATAGTAAATGCATTAGCAATAATAGGTGGCTGTTTAGCGGGATTAATAGTAAAAGGACGACTAACTGAAAAGATAAGTTCAACCATAATGAATGGTTTGGCTTTATGTGTACTTTATATAGGAATATCAGGTGCTCTAAAAGGTAAGGATACTTTAGAAATCATAATTTGTATAGCATTAGGAGCCCTTATTGGAGAAATAATTGATTTAGATAAGAGACTTAATGATTTGGGAGATATGATTGAAAATAAAATAAATGGAAACAAAAAGAATAAAGAGAAAGAAAAGATTTCTATATCAGAAGGTTTTGTTACATCAAGTTTATTATTTTGTGTAGGAGCTATGGCAGTAGTTGGCTCACTTGAAAGTGGCCTCCAGGGGAATCATACAACTCTTTTTGCAAAATCAATACTAGATGGAGTGTCTGCAATAATATTTACATCCTCTCTTGGAATAGGAGTAATGCTGTCTTCAGTTGCAATTTTAATTTATCAAGGAAGTATAACACTACTTGCAGGTTGTCTTTCCACAGTACTTACAGATGGTGTAATCAGCAATATGTCTGCGGTTGGAAGCCTTTTAATTGTAGGACTTGCATTTAATATGCTTGGAGTAACTAAAATTAAGGTAGCTAATTTACTTCCAGCGATATTTATTCCGATAATCTATACCTTATTTTAACAAGAAATAAAAATTTAAAATAGAGTAAGTATTTAATAAAATCAAAATACTTACTCTATTTTTTTATTCGATATAGGTTGATGATAATGTTTACTTAATAAGTTTATAGGAGCAAGTTAATTAATTTCTGTAATAAATTTGTGGAATAAGTAATATTATTAGTAGCAGGTGACTAATACAAAGTTAACGTACTATTTGGAGAAAACAGAATAAAGAGTTTGTGAAGTCAGAGATAAAAATGTAAAGGGACATATTATACATTTATTTAGATAAAATTAGAAAACAGATTTATCAATATAATGAGGTGATCGTAATTGTATTTCAAAAAGGATGAAGCTTGGTATGTTTTATTTGTAAATACAAATCAAGAAGAAAAAGTAAAAGGAATTCTTGAAAAAGAAATTGGCGATAAGTATAAATTCATTATACCAACAAGAGAACTTAAGGAAAGAAAAAATGGAAAATGGCATTATGTTAGGCGAAAATTATTTCCAGGGTATATTTTTATAAAAACCTCAATGAATATTGATATGTACTATAAACTAAAAAATGCTCCTGGAATAATTAGATTGCTAAGGAGTGAAGATGAAATTTTAACAGTTTCTGAAGAGGAATTAAATATATTAAGTATGTTTTTAAGTAATAATGATATTAACATAGGAATTTCTGAATTATATAGGGATAAGGATATTATTAGAATAATTTCAGGACCTTTATTAGGATTAGAAGGGCAAATTGTAAAATTTAATTTTAGAAAATGCAGAGCAAAGGTAAATATCAATTTCATGAATGAAGTAAGAGTAGTGGAACTTGGTATTGAGCTAGTTGAAAAAATCTGAATTATAATTTGGGTGTTTCGGCCCCATAGAAAGATTAAGAGGTTATAGTTTGTTTTTGTAGCATAGCTAGAGTTATGTGAATGGGCGAAGCTATGCCTAGAGACATTATTTATCTTACAGATTGGAGAGGACTATTATTAATGAAAAAAAGAATTATGCATATAGTTCAATCAGCTGGAGGGGTTGAACGGTATATATTAATGTTATTGAAAAATATGGATTCTTCAAAATATGAAAATATTCTTGTATGTTCAAATGATTACAAAGAGGAAAACTATAATGGATTGGTTAATGCTTTTGAATGTATAAATATGATTAGGCCAATAAATATTGTATCTGATGTTAAGGCAATAATATATGTTAGAAGTATTATTAAAAAATATAAACCTAATATTGTGTACATGCATTCTAGTAAAGGTGGGGCAATAGGAAGAATCGCAAATATAGGTATCAAAAATAATAGCATTTATAATCCACATGGATGGTCCTTTAATATGGATTGTGATCCTAAGAAAAAAGCTATATATCGATGGACTGAGAGATTGCTCTCACGATTATGCAACATGATTATTGCAATTTCAGATTATGAGAAAAAAACGGCAATTGAAAATAAAATATGTCGCCCTGATAAAATTAGAGTTATTTATAATGGAACTGATATTGATGAATATATAAGGAAGAAAGATATTTATTCGCTAACAAGGGCTGATTTAGGAATACAAAATGATGCATATATTATAGGAACAGTAGGACGTCTTTCAAAACAGAAAGCTCCTGACACATTTATTAAAGCTGCAGGAATTATAAAGAAATATATTCCAAAGGCTTTTTTTTTGATGGTTGGAGATGGAGAGATGAAAAATGAAATTGAAGATCTGATAAGAAAAATGGATTTACAAAAGTCAGTATTAGTTACTGGATGGGTTAATGAGCCTATGGAATATATACGACTTTTTGATCAAGCAATGCTCTTATCCAGATGGGAAGGTTTTGGTTTAGTGCTAGCTGAATATATGCTTGCAAAAAAGCCGATTATTGCAACGAACGTTGATGCAATTTCAGATTTAATTACAGATAGGGTAAATGGACTTCTTGTAAAAATGGATGATATTGAGGCTATTGCACGAGCAAGTAAAGAGATATATGAAGATAAAGAGTTGGTTAATTTAATGATAAATAATAGTTTTAGGCTTGTGAATGAAAGATTTAATATAAAGAGAGTGGTTTCAGAACTTGAAACATTATTTAATAATAAATAAAGATTTTTTTCTTATAGATTTCAGCTTTTAAATTGGGAGGAATATGCGTGAAAAAAGTAGCAATTGTATCCTGTTACTTTATGAAAAATTATGGAAGTATGCTTCAAGCATATGCAACTCAGAAAATATTAGATAACTTTGGAGTTGAAAATGAAACAATTTGTATAAAGGGATTAGATAAAGAAATTAAATACAGGAAGATGAAATATTTTGCTAGTAAAGTTTTAGATATTGATACTGTAAGAAATAAATGGAGTTTTATTAAACATAGTATTTACAAAATTATTAATTTATATGGATTTAAAGATAAAATGAAGAAAAGAAGTGCTGCATTTGAAAAATTTTTGCCTTTGTTTCATATTTCAAGGGAGTATGCGTCTTTTAACCAATTAAAAAATGCAGTTAGCAGTTACTCTTCTGTAATTGTTGGAAGTGATCAATTATGGTTACCATCGAATATTTCAGCAGATTACTATACTTTGAATTGGGTTCCCTATGAAATAAAAAAGATTTCATATGCTACAAGCTTCGGAGTAGCACATTTAGAAGAAAAATTTCAGAATTTAGCAAAATCATTCTTAACACGGATTAATTATTTATCTGTTAGAGAGCTGTCAGGTAAAAAACTTATTAAAGAAATCACAGGGATTGATGCAAAAATTGTATGTGACCCTACACTTCTTTTCACAGCAGATGAATGGATGGATATTCAACCTATAGAAAGACTAATAAAAAAACCCTATATTTTCTGTTATTTTATTGGTAACAATAGAGAGCAGCGTAAATTTGTAAATAAGCTAAAAATTGTAACAGGTTATAAGATTGTTGCACTACTGCATATTGATGAATTTATAAGATACGATGAAGCTCTTGTGGATGAGGCTCCATATCATATAACACCTGGTGATTTTATTAACTTAATAAGAAATGCAGAGTATGTTTGTACCGATTCTTTTCATGGATCAGTTTTTTCAATATTAAACAAAAAGAAATTTTTTACTTTTAAACGCTTTAAAGCCAATAGAAAAGGCTCTACAAATTCTAGATTAGACTCATTATTTAATTTGTTGGGATTGGAAGAAAGAATGCTTTCTCCAAATGATGATGTGGAGCATTGTATTCATATGAAAATTGATTATGAAACAGTTCATAAAAAACTAAATAGTTTTAGAGAAGAGTCAAAAAAATATCTTAGAGAGGCGTTAGGAATATAAATGGTGGATAATTAATGATAACAATAACTGATAAATCAAAATGCTGTGGCTGTAATGCTTGTGCTAATATATGTCCTAAAATTTGTATAAAGATGAAAAGAGATGAAGAAGGATTTCTATATCCTGATATATGCCAAGATGAATGCATAAGTTGTAACCTTTGTGAAAGTGTTTGTCCTGAAATAAATGTAAGAGCAGAGGTACCTTTTAAGCAAGATGGATATATTGTACAAATTAAAGATGAAAACATTCGTAGAGAGAGCACTGCAGGTGGAGCCTTTTCTGCAATTGCTAGATATATAATCCAAAGTGGTGGTGTGGTCTTTGGAGTAGTGATGGATGATAAATTTTTAGCAAATCATACTTATGTTGAAAGTGAACTAGAATTACAGAAATATAGAAATAGTAAATATGTTCAAAGTTTTGTTGGTGAATCGACTTTTAAGCAGGTTAAAGAATTTTTAAATAAAGGCAGAACGGTATGCTTCAGTGGCACTCCATGTCAGATTGAAGGGTTGAAGCTTTTTTTAAAGGAGGACTATAAAAAGCTCATTACAGTTGATGTGGTATGCCGTGCAGTTCCATCACCCCTTGCATTTGAGAAATATATAGAGCTTCAGAATAAATGCTTAGGCACTGATATAATAAATGTTCGATTTAGGGATAAATACTTTGGTTATAAATATTCTACAATGAATATCTGTACTGCAAAGAATAATGTAAGTTATCACCGTGGAATTGAATCTGACCCTTGGCTCAGAGCTTTTTTTTCAGGAATCTGCAATCGACCGTCATGTTATGAATGCAGTTTTAGGAAAAGATATAGGGTAAGTGATTTTACTATTTGGGATTGCTTTTCTGTTCGTAATTTCTCGAAAAAAATGGATGATGATAAGGGGACTACGAGAATGTTAGTTCATACGAGTAAAGGAAGAGAGCTATTTGACAAGATAAAAGAAGAAATAAAGTATGTTGAATTGAATTCAGATGAAATTGTTAATGGAGTTAAGGAGATTTTTGAACCATCTAAGCAAAATCCAAAGAGGGATGAGTTTATGGCAGATTTAAATATACTGGATGCGGAAAAACTATTTAAAAAGTACTTTCCCAATACGATAAAAGTTAAAATTAAAAGATTTATAAGAATTGCTTTATATAAATTGAGAATATACAAGTTTGTAAAAAATCTTTATTCAATTATTCTAAAAAAATAGGTGGAATAATTAAATAAATAATAGGAAGGAGAATTTGTGCTATATAGAAGTAGTACGTAATATATATGAAATTGATGTTTATACATGGTGGAACAAAATTGAAGGAAGATGCTTCTGGAAACTTATATACCGATGGAAATTTTAATAATAAAATATGGGATAGATATCGTGTATTTTGTGATGATTTGCAAGTGTTATTGCGAAAAGAAGCTAAAATTTATGATAAGGACTATGCAATTAACAAATTTAATAAATTAGATAAAGATAGAGTCGAGTGTATTCCAATGCCAGAAATATATGCACCTGTGAAAAATTACTTCAATTTTGGGATTAGGCGAAAAGTAAAGAGTATAATTGAGAATTCTATTGAGCAATGTGATTATGTCATTGTTAGATCAGCATCAAATTATTATTGTATTCAAGCTATAAAGATAGCTAAGAAATATAATAAACCATATTTGGTAGAAGTAACTGGGATTGCCTTTCATGCCAATTGGTATCATAGCATAAAAGGAAAGCTTGTTGCTTTTTATTCTGAAATGTGTGTTAAGCATTATGTTGGTCAAGCTCCTTATGCAATTTATGTAACAAATGAAGTTCTTCAAAAGAGATATCCTTGTAAGGGAAGAACTCTTGGCTGCTCAGATGTTGAGTTAACTTATGTTAATGAACAAGTTTTAGAAGATAGGCTTAATAGAATTGAGAATGAGAAAACAAAAATTATAATTGGAACTGCTGCATTTTTAAATGTGAAGTGGAAGGGACAAGAATATGTTATCCGTGCTTTAGCAAAATTAAAAAAAATGGGTATTGATAATATAGAGTATCAATTAATTGGAGTAGGAGATAAAACATATCTTCAAAATATAGCTAATAAGTATAAAGTTTTAGACTGTGTGAAAATATTGGGAGGTAAGCCTCATGATGAGGTTTTTGAATGGTTAGATTCAATAGATATATATATTCAACCAAGTTTTCAAGAAGGGCTTTGTAGGGCTTTAGTTGAAGCTATGAGTAGAGCGTGCCCTATAATATGTTCTAATGTAGGTGGTAATAAGGAACTTGCAAATAAAGAATTACTTTTTAAAAAGGGGAATGTCAACGATATTGTTAAGACGATTAATAAGATAATTGACAAGAATCTTCAGAGACAAGAAGTTGTTAGAAGTTTTGAAAAAGCAAAAGAATATAAAAAAGAAATATTAGATAAAAAGCGAAATGATTTTTATTTAGAGTTCATTAAAAGAAAATAAGGAGAATAATTATAAGTATGAAAATTTCTGTTGTAATGGCAACTTATAATGGTGAAAAATTTATAATTGAACAATTAGAGTCAATAATTAACCAGACTGTATTACCTGATGAAGTAATCATATGTGATGATAAATCCGAGGATTTAACAATTACAATAATAGAGGATTTTATTAAAAAGAATGACTTAATTGGATGGAAGGTATATGAAAATTCTTTTAACTTAGGTTATTCAGCTAATTTTAGTAGAGCATTAAAATTAGCAACAGGAGATTTGATTTTTTTAGCAGATCAAGATGATATATGGTTAAAGGATAAAATACAAATTATGTCTGAAGTAATGAATAGGCATTTAGAAATAGATTTATTAGCTTCGAATGTTATTCCATTCTATATGGACGAAAAATCCAATAAAGTAAACTATGAAAGAATTGGAATAAAATCTTTAGTAAAAATTCCTTTTAGCAGCCGTTGGATTAAACCTGTGAGACCTGGTTGCTCCTTTTGCATACGGAAGAATTTATTAAAGGATTATTATAAAATATGGTTTAATAAATATCCACATGATTGCTTGTTATGGGGACTTGCAAATTTAAATAGCAGTTCCTATTTAATTAATAGAAACACAATTAAATATAGAAGGCATGGCTTAACTGCTTCTAACAGAGGTAATAAACAGTTAGATTATAGGCTTGTTAATATAAAAAATGAAATTGTAATAGCCAAAAGAATGCTTAGCTATTTAACATCAAAAAATAATTTCAATGATAATAAAAAAAAATTTATACGAAAGCAAAAAGAAGTTTATGAAAAAAGATACAATGCTCTAATTTCAAACAATCTATTCTCAGCGATAAAGCTATTATTAAATATTAAGTATTATGCAAGAATTAGATTTTGGCTTACTGATTTATATTATATTTTACAGAAGAATTAGAAGAAGGATTTATTATAAAATACTAATAATTTAAATTGAGGAATTAGTTATGATATATATTTTACTTTTTACAATGATATTATTTTTAGTGTTATCATATAGGGTTTTTGATAGAGATATTATTTCGCCATCAGTAATAGTTTGTATAATGTTTATTATTTGTATTACTTTTGCTACTTATAATATTGATAATTGGGGAATTGATTATCAATTTAAAACTTACATGATACTTTTTCTAGGATTACTCAGTTTTATAATCACTGGAATTATTATTAATTATGCTTGTAAGATAAGTTTAAGAAAAAAAATAAATAAGAACTATAATAATGAGTTAAAGCTATATTATTTGGATAAAAAGATAATGTTTATTTTTTTAGTAATAGATATTGGCACAACTTTTTTTTATTTTAAAGAAGTATATAGGATTTCTCTTTTGGCAGGAAATGACTTGGGATATTTAGGAATGATGAGTTACTATAGAGGTTATGTTGCATATAATTCATTAGCTGAGGGGATTCCAACCTTGCTAACAGAATTTGTTAAATTATGTACTGCTTTAGGCTTTGTTTCTATATATATTTTTATTTATAACTCAATAATTAAAAGAGATTTCAAGAGGGATGGATATTTAATAATATTTATATTATTGACAATGATTCAAACAGTATTAGGCGGAGGCAGAGGAACAATTTTATGGTTATTTTCAACAGCATTTGTAGCAAGCTATATAACTGTAATGAGAAAGCGAAATTGGAAGGGATATATTAATTCTAAATATATAAAAGATGGAATTTTAATACTTATAGTTTTGCTATTTGGCTTTTATTTTCTAAAAAATTTAATAAGAATTTTTAATACTACTGATTCTATTGTTGATTATATTTCAGCCTATGCAGGAGGATCAATTCAATTATTTGATTTATATATAAAAGATCCAATACTACCTTCGAAATTAGTGGGACAAGAATCCTTTGTTGGTATATATAATACCTTGGATAAATTAGGTTTTATGGATATAGCATCATTTTATCCTAATAATTCAAACTTGGAGTTTAGATTATCAAATGGAATTAGTATAGGAAATGTTTATGGTGCTTTTCGAAGATATTATCACGATTTTGGAATAGTAGGAGTCTGTGGTTTACAAATGATATGCTCAGCATTTTACCATATATATTATAACAAGATTAGGACTTTTAATAAAAGCCATAAATCAGATTTCTATATTTTATTATACTCATATTTAACATATCATCTTTTTATGATGCCAATAGATGATATCTTTTTTAAAAATTTTATTTCTTTAAATTGTATCACAACAGTAATTTTATTATATGTTGTATACCATATCATGAGTAATGTGAAAATCAAATGGTAGATATTATAGTATAACAAGAATAAAAGTGAAAAACTATAGTTTGGTCGATAGAGTAAAGGCTGTAAATAGGAAGTTTAAAATTAATTTATAAGGGGCTAATATAAGTGAGTTTATTTAGAAAAATAAAATATGCAATAGATAAATTTTATATACGGAGATATTGGAGAAAAATTAATAAACACAATTATACAAGATTAGGAATAATAAGCAATCCTATGTATATTAATTTAATTAAGAATGGACATGTCATAATTGGTAAGAATACATATGGACAAATTAATATTCACTCATCAGGAAATATTAATGAATATTTGTGCATAGGTTCTAATTGTTCTATATCTGGTTATTCTGATTTTTTATTGGGAGGAGAGCATAACTATAAATGTATAACAATGTATCCATATAAGGTAAGAAAGTTTAATTATTTATTTGAAGCATTAACTAAAGGTCCACTTATAATAGATGATGAGGTTTGGATTGGAGATAAAGCTCTTATTCTATCAGGGGTGCATATTGGAAAGGGTGCAATTGTTGCTGCTGGAAGTGTTGTTGTTCATGATGTACCACCATATGCAATTGTTGGTGGTAATCCTGCAAAAGTAATAAAATACAGATTCTCAAGTACAATAATTAATAAAATAATGTCTATTAATTTGAGTGAAATGAATATATCAATTGAGGATATAGAATATCTTTATAAAAATATAACAGAAGAAAATGTTGATGAATTAGTAGAATATTTTAAAAGAAAATCATAAGGTTAGGCAGTTAAATGTAGATCTTAATAGAACTTAGTATATCAAAAGGAGTTTTGTATGAAAAAAATAAAAAAAATTTTTTTAGTCTTAAAGCAAGATTTGTTACTAGCAAGATACTTTGGGATTAAAATAGCCTTTATAGATTTTATACGAAGTTTTATACTTCGAGGGAAAAGTGAATTTGGTAAGAAACTAGAATTTTATAAATATGAAAATATAAAAAAGTGGTTGAGCAAAAAGTATGGATATATAATCGAAAAATATAAAAATAATGAATTTTCACAGTTAGAATGCAATATTAAAGAAGATGCTCCTATTTGGGTTTTTTGGTGGCAAGGTATAGAAGATGCGCCTAAAGTAGTAAAAATGTGCATTGAAAGAATTAAAAAATATTCTGGGTCCCATCCAGTGATCATTCTTACAAAAAATAATTATAGTAAATATGTTGATTTGCCAGAGTATATTATAGAGAAGTTTAACAAAAAATATTTTACTATTACTCTTTTTTCAGATGTCTTACGGTTAGCATTATTATATAAACACGGTGGCATTTGGATGGATGCAACATTATATTTAACTAATAATATTAGTGATGAGCTATGCAATTATAGTTTTTATACTATTAGACATGAAACAAATAGTGATTATCATGTTTGCAAAGGTTTGTGGACTGGTTTTTTCTTAGCTGTAAACAAAGGAAATATGGCATTTAAATATTTTCGTGATATATTTTTTGAATATTTAAAAAATGAGAATATGATGATTTGCTATTTACTAATTGATTGCATAATTGCATTGGGATATGAGAATATACCAATTATACATCAAATGATTGAAGATGTACCAAAAAACAATATTAAAGTTTTTGACTTGCAGACTATTTTAGATAAAGAGTACTCAAGTGAAATATACGAGGATATGCTCAGAAAGTCAAAAATATATAAGTTAACATATAGAATAAAATTCCCAAGTATAAGAAATGGGAAATTAACCTTTTATGGATATTTAATGAATAATTCTAACCAGATGTTAGACGATTATAATAGAAATTTTAAATATAATTAATTTCTGAGGAAATATAAATGAATAACCGAGTTAAAGAAATTATAAAAAATATAATTTATATTGTAACTGCTAATGGAATAGGAATGATAATATCTGCATTAATTACTCTTATTGTTCCTAAATTTTTGGGAGTTAAAGAATATGGCTACTGGCAGCTGTATACGCTTTATATATCATATGTTGGATTCTTTGCTTTCGGATGGTGTGATGGAATTTATTTAAGATTTGGGGGATATAAATACGAGGAGCTTGAGAAGAAAACTTTTGTTTCTCAATTTTGGTTATTAACTATATTCCAAGTATTTTTATCCTTGCTGTTATTCATAGCAGCTATGTTTTTAATTAAAGATTCTAACAAACAGTATGTAGCATATATGACTATATTATGTGGATTTGTAACAATAGTAAAATCTTTTGTCTTACTAATTTTACAAGCAACAAATCGTATCAGAGAATTTGCTAAGTATACACGATTAAATCAATATATATATATTGTAATAACTATGGCGGCACTATTTTTGGGCATTCGTAGTTTTGAAATTTTACTAATAATTGATATTATAAGTAAATTTATAGTATTAATTTTATGCTTTAAACGCTGCAAAGAAGTAATATGGGGAACATTTGCTCCGCTAGCATGTACTATGGCTGAAGTTAAAAGGAATATTAATGCTGGAATAAAATTAATGCTTGCTAATATAGCTAGTTCATTAATAATCGGAATTGTTAGAATTGGAATCGAACGTAAATGGGATATCTCTGTATTTGGAAAGCTATCATTGACCTTGAGTATTTCAAATTTGCTGGTGTCGTTTATTAATGCAATAGGAGTTGTTATGTATCCAATTCTTAGAAGGATGCCTAGAGATAAACTTCCAAGTATGTATACTGCATTACGTACATTGCTAATGAGCGTACTTTTGCTTGTGTTAGCGTCATATTATCCTTTAAAAGTTATTATGTCAATGTGGCTGCCTAATTATGCTGATAGCTTGATTTATATGGCTATATTGTTTCCTATGTGCATTTATGAAAGTCATATGGCTTTATTAATAAATACTTATTTGAAAACCTTAAGAAAAGAGGCAGCTATGTTATATATTAACGTATTATCAGTAGTTGCTAGTTTAATATTAACAAGTGCTATTGTACTTTTCTTTAATAATTTGAATTTATTGGTGTTTTTGATTGTAGCTCTTATTGCATTTAGATGTATAATTGCTGAATTATATATTAGCAAGATGATGGGGATAAGTGTAGGAAAAGATATGGTAATAGAATCTATTATGTCAATAGCATTTATTACTTTAGCTTGGTTTTCTAGTTGTGTAATTGGATTTATAATCTATATAATTTTCTATGTAATATATATATTGATAAAGAAGAAGGATATTATTGGGAAACTATCAACACTAAAAACCACTATATGGAGTGAACAAAAAGAAGTTAGTAGCCTAATATAAATAAAAGGAGTAGAAATTCATGAAAGGAATTATTTTAGCAGGTGGTTCGGGCACTCGTCTATACCCAGTAACCAAAGCAATGTCAAAACAAATGTTGCCAATATATGATAAACCAATGATTTATTATCCTATGTCGGTTTTAATACTTGCAGGAATAAGAGAGATATTAATTATATCAACGCCAAGAGATATAAACAATTTTAAAGAATTATTTAAAGATGGACGAGAATTAGGACTAAGTATTAAATATGCAGTGCAAGAGAAGCCAAATGGTCTTGCAGAAGCATTTATAATAGGGGAAGAATTTATTAATAATGATAAGGTTGCAATGGTTCTTGGAGATAATATTTTCTATGGTCAGAGTTTTTCAGAGCATTTGAAAAAAGCTGCGAGCTTAGAATGTGGAGCTTATATATTTGGCTATTATGTTAAAAATCCAAAGTCCTTTGGTGTTGTTGAGTTTGATGATACTGGTAAAGTAATTTCTTTAGAAGAAAAGCCAGATAAACCAAAGTCAAAATATGCTGTACCTGGGCTTTATTTTTACGATAATTCAGTAGTTAAAAAGGCTAAGAAACTAAAGCCATCCCAAAGAGGAGAACTTGAAATAACTGATTTAAACAGATGTTATATGAAGGAAGGCACCTTAAAGGTAAAATTACTTGGGAGAGGAATGGCTTGGCTTGATACAGGAACTCATACCTCTATGCTTCAAGCAGCAAACTTTGTTGAAGCAGTCCAAAGTACTCAGGGGACTTATATAGCTTGCCTTGAAGAAATAGCTTATAGACAAGGCTGGATAACTTCAGAACAAGTAATCGAACTCACTAAACCATTAATAAAAACAGGATATGGTAAATACCTAATGGATATAGTTGAAGAAAAGAAATTATGAAGTGATTTTTTGTCTACTTGATAATTGAAGATTATTAATTGGAGAATAGAAAGTTAAATGCATTATATTCAATATCAAAAAAATTACTTGGTTAATTATGCACATAATTAAGATATCATCATATATTATCATTGTAATGCATTAGAAGGGAGAGCAATGATGCCAACAAAAAGCAAGTTGATTTCCAGGTTAATTATATATTCTTTGATTATCTTAATTATGCCTATTGTAGCGATTCAGGCTGATTTTATAAAAAATATAGTATTATGGTTGTTTAAGAATAAAACAAATGCACATGAATATTTGCAATTTAGTGGAGCATTCTTAGGAGTAATAGGAGCTGTTGGAGGAACTGCCCTTTTAATTGATAAAGAAAAAAATTATAAAATAGGCACAAGATAAAGTAGTAGTTCTAAATTGTAAAATTTTTATATTATTTTAGAGTAGTTACTGCAATTATAAAAATAGGAAAGTATCTAAATGTAGATTCAAAGGAGTTGTATTTAGATGCTTAATTAAATTAAAATCATAAAATCGTAAAGATACAAATATATTTTAATGTTATTGATTTTATATAGGCTAACATGCCAATATATATTTTATCAATTAATTTATGGAGGAAATTAATGCAGGAATTAAATATGAAAACAGGAGAGTTTGTAAATCAAAATCAGAAAAAATTTTATGAATTCACAAAAAGATTAATAGATATAATTTCATCGATATGCGGACTTATAATATTATTTCCCATATTAATTATAGTTGCAATTGCAATAAAAATAGAATCCAAAGGACCAGTTATTTTTTCTCAAGAGAGGATTGGAGTAAATGGGAGAAAGTTTAAAATGTACAAATTCCGATCAATGATAGTAGATGCAGAGAAATATAAAGAAAAACTATTGAAGCAAAATGAAATGAATGGTCCAATGTTTAAAATTAAAAATGACCCAAGGGTAACTAGGATAGGTAAATTTATAAGACGTACAAGCATAGATGAATTGCCTCAACTATTAAACATATTAAAAGGTGATATGAGTTTAGTTGGGCCAAGACCATCCTTACCAAAAGAAGTTGAAAAGTTTTCACCATGGATGTTAGAAAGACTAAAAGTTAAGCCAGGGTTAACTTGTTATTGGCAAATATCAGGAAGGAATGATATTCAATTTGAAGATTGGATGAAACTTGATATAAAATATGTGAAAGAAAGAGGAACATTATTAGATATTAAGCTAGTAATAAGAACATTTTTTGTGTTGTTTGGTGATGAACATGCTAGCTAGACTTGAAATTTATTTATTAATAACGCATTGGCAAGAAGCAAAATAATAGTTCTGTAAGGTAGATTTAATTAATAAATACTATATCAATTTAGTTTACAACAAAAAATAAAAGAGCTTTTTAAAAAGAAATAATCATAATCAAACTTTAGATGGAGCTGTTTCACTAAATATTAGTGTACAGCTCATTTTTGTGGATGAGCTTAAAGAATATAATTTAATGCATGTCTTAATACTCTTCTAAAATATTAAATATGTAAATATATTTAATATATAACAAATAAAGCTGGAGGCATATTTAATGAATGATATCACAGAAATAGAATTAAGACTTCAAGATATACTTGAAATATTAAAAAGAAAATGGAAATTAGTTATTGCAGTGGCATCAATTACTACTATAATCACTGCATTGGTAAATTTCTTTTTGATTACGCCAATTTTTCAGGTGAATTCTAAAGTTTTTATAGGCAAAGAAGAAAATATTAGCTCAAAATACGATAATAGTGATGTCCAAATGTATCAAAAATTATTGAAAACATATTCTGAGTTAATGAAAACTAAGGATTTGATTGAAGATTCAATTAATAAAAACAATTTAAACATATCAGCTGATGAAGTTATTGATAATTTAAAAGTCACTCCTATGACTGATACTCAGATTTTACAAGTTAGTTATGAAAATAAGGATAAAGTATTAGCAAGAGAAGTATTAGTTTCCATAATAGATGAATTTATGTTAGAAAGTAAAACAATTATACAAAATGGAAATGTTAAGGTTATAGAAAGTGCGGAATTACCAGAAAAACCAATAAGTCCACAAAAAGCCTTGAATGTAGCAATAGCATTTATTATTGGGTTCATGGTTGGAGCTTCATTAGCATTGATCAAAGAATATGTTGATGATACCGTAAAAACAAAAGAACAAACTGAAAATGTAATGGGACTTCCAGTAATAGGTATGATACCTTGTGAAGAAAACAATTAAAAGGAGAATTAGGAAATGTTAATAGTTGAAGCTAAACCAAATTCAATTGAAGCAGAAGCTTATAGGACTTTAAGAACTAATATTCAATATTCTTCGATTGATAAAGAAATTAAGAGCATAGTAGTTACAAGTGTAAATCCAAATGAAGGAAAATCAACGATAGTTGGGAATCTTGGATTGTCATTTTCACAGAATGAGAAGAAAGTAATTGTTATTGACTGTGATTTGAAAAAACCTTCTATGCATACGAAATTTGGAGTGTCAAATTTAATTGGACTTTCAGATGTATTAATAGGAAATAAAACGTTAGAAAATGCAATCCAAAAATATAACTCTAATTTTCATATTTTAACTAGTGGGAAAATACCTCCAAATTCAGCTGAGATGATTAATTCAGTAGCAATGAATAATTTGCTAGAAGGTATCAAAATGAAATATGATGTTATGATAATAGATAGTCCGCCTTTAGGGGCTTTCACAGATGGTCAAATTTTAGCAGCTAAAGCAGATGGGGTGATACTTGTAGTAGAAGAGGGAAAAACAAAAATTGAAGCAGTTAAAGAAGGGAAAAATCTTTTGGATAAAGTTGGAGCTAGTATTATTGGAATAGTTATAAATAAAATGAGTAGTGACAAAAAGAAAGATTATTATTACTATGAGACAAATGAAACTAAAAACATAACAAAATCTGAAACTTGGCAGAAAAAAATTTAAATATAAGTATTAAAAGTGGCTGATGTAAAATTGTGAATACCAATTTGCACCAGCCTTTTGCTTTTTAAGGAAAATATTTCAAGTATCAATTTTAAAGTGATTTTATTTAAGATTAGAAACTTCTTTTATTATGGCATCGTTTATTGATACAGCATATAAATTATAGCCATTATCATTTGGAAAATCATTTGTAGATAGTGTGGCCATTTCTACCTTAGAAGTTTTAAATTGATCCAACATATCAATGCATTTCAAATTATAATCAGAATTCAAGTTTTCTATTTCATGTCTATAATCACTACTTTCAGGTAACGTGCTAGGAATTATGGTAAGTATTGTGCAAGCTGGATTTTTGCTTTTCAAAGCTTCTATTAGGTCAGAATAATTTTTTTGAAAAGTTGATAATGGGATTTTATTAGTAGAGTCATTTTTTCCAAAGCAAATTATTATTAAATCAAAGTTTTCTAAGTTTGGATTTGAAGTTACTATTTTTTCACCTTCGAGGATTGTATCTCCTGATTGTGCTAAGGACTCTAGATATACTTTGTTTTTAAAAGAAGCTTCAATATAAGATACTAATAAATTACTCCAACCAGGATGAGCATCTGATTTTCCTTTGCTAAGGGCTAAATCATCTCCCAGAAGAAGAATGTTAATATTTTGTCTGTTTTTTAACTTTTTATATAGGATTAAATTATTTTTAACCTCAAAGGATGTTTTATTGTTTAGCCAATTATCGTAATCACTTTTATCGTGTGCATTCATAATATTGCTTTTTGAAATACCTAAAATTAAAGAAATTAATAACACTATCAGAAGTAAAAATGCCAAGCATATAGAAAGTACTTTTTTTTTCAAATTTATATCACCTCCTAGAAAAATATATGTTTTTAATAGTCATAAATATAACAATATTTTAATAAAAATAAAGTGATAACAGAAAATGTTAAGAAGTAAGTGTTGAGTAATACGTCAGAGTCATAATAATTACAAAGGAGCGTAGAAGAGTGGGAGAAAGTTCAAGTATAAAAGAAATATTAAGCGTATTAAAAAAGAGGTGGGAAATTATCATTATAACTGCTCTTACTGTTACAATAATGGCAGTAATTTTAAGCTTTTATATAATTTCTCCTACATATGAGGCAAATACTAAAATATTTATGAGACAAGAAAATAAAAGTAATAATGATAATAATGACGAATCTCAAATAAATAAAAATTTGATAAAAACATATTCAGAATTAATACAAACTAATGATTTTATAGATAAAATCATTAGAGAAAATAATTTTGATATAAATTCGGAAGATATACTTAAGGAGTTATCAGTTATTCCTAATGTAGAAACTCAAATATTAGAAGTAAAGCTTAGGGGAAGGGATAAATATTTTACCGAAAAAATTTTAGAGAGTATATGTACTGAATTTGTTAAAGAATCTAAAAAAATAAATCCGTATAGTAATGCAAAAATTATTGAAAGTGTGAAATTGCCAAAGTGGAAGAAAAGTCCTAATGAAGCAACAAATATTGGAATAGGATCTGTATTAGGCGTTATGTTAGGAATATTATTTGTTATTTTGCTTGAAAACTTTAATACAAGAATAAGTAATAAAGGACAGTTAGAAAAAGCAATTTCTGTACCTGTAATTGGCTGTATACCAGCACAAAAAAATAATGGGAGAGGAAGTAGGTACAGAGTTTTGACTTTTGAAAATAATCCTAATTCGGTACAAGCAGAAGCTTATAGACAACTTAGAAATAATATAAGTTATTCCTTTGATAAAGAAGCATTTAGTATAATTTCGATAATAAGTCCTGATAGTAATACTGGAAAATCTACTGTGGCAAGTAATATTGCATTAGCTTTTTCTGAAGTTAGCAAAAATGTGATAATAGTTGATTGTAATTTAAGAAATCCAACTTTGCATAAAATATTTAATATATCAAATATGCAAGGGCTTTCAGATGTATTTGTAGGAAGAGAGAAGGTGGAAAATGTTATAAGAGAATATTGTAATAACATATCTGTTTTACCCTGGGGAAAGGTTCTAATTAATTCATCTGAAATATTAGAATCTAATAAAATAGATGAAGTTTTAGAACATTTAAAAAGCAATTATGACCTGGTTATTATAGATACTGCAGCAATTCAAAACTTTACAGATACTCATCTTTTATCAAGTAAAGTAGATGGAAATATTTTTGTAGTTAAAGAAGATAAAACAAGGATTGAAGAAGTGATAGACTCTAAGAAAATACTTGATAAGGTTGGTGCTAAAGTAATAGGTACAGTACTTAATTAATGAGGATACTTAATATGAAGATAGTAGAAAATTATATTTACAACACACTATATCAAATTTTAATTTTAATGACTCCTTTTATAACCTTGCCTTATGTAACCAGAATATTTAGCCCATTGGATTTAGGAATAAATTCTTACACTGTTTCAATAGTAAATTACTTTATGTTTTTTGGAACATTAGGAATAGCATTATATGGGAATAGGGAAATTGCTTATGTTAGAGATGATGAAACAAAGTTAAGAGAAACTTTTTGGGCATTGCTTTTAATTCAACTTTTAGGAAGTTTTACTACATTAATTATTTATTATTTTATTGTATTGATTTATGTTAGTGAAAATGAAATTATATATATTATTCAAGGAGTAAACATATTATCAATTATGATAGATATATCATGGCTGTTTATGGGACTTGAAGAGTTTAAGAAAATTTCATTGAGAAACACTATAGTTAAGGTAATTGGAGTAATTAGTATATTTTTATTAGTAAAGAGCTCTAAGGATTTATTAATATATATATCACTGAATGTTTTTATTAATGTTTCAGTATCTTTGATAATGTGGTTTAGTATTCCTCAAAGGATTAGAAAAATAAAGATTAGCATACTGACAATAAAGAGAAACCTAAAGCATCTTGTTATACTTTTCATTCCTCAAATATTTATTCAAGTATATGCTTCATTGGATAGAGTACTGGTTGGATTATTATCAACTATGGATCAAGTTAGTTTTTATGACTATTCTCAAAAGATAATTCGTATAATTTTAGCTTTAATAACTTCATTGGGAGTTGTATTTATTTCGCGTATTTCTAATATGAGCGGTAATGGAAAAATTGATGATATAAAACTTGTAATAGAAAAGGAATTTGAAATTATAGCCTATGTAGCTAGTCCTATAGCTTTTGGTTTAATGGCAACTTCAAATAATTTGATTCCATTGATATTTGGAGAAAACTATTCATATGTTGCTAAGTTAACGTCATTCAGTTCAGTAATAGTAATTGCTGTAAGTTTGGCAAATGTTATCGGGATTCAGTATTTAGTAGGAACAAAGCAGGAAAACAAGTATTCTGTTGCAATAGTTGTTTCAGCAATTGTGGATTTTGCCATTAATATTATTCTAATAGGGAAATTAGATGCAGCTGGAGCAGTAGTAGCAGTAGTGGTAGCAGAATTTGTTGGCATAATAATTCAATTAGTATTGGTAAGAAAACAGCTTCCAATTGTTAAGATGCTGAGAAAAGTAATTAAATACTTTTTAGGTTCTATAACTATGTTCGTTATAATCATTCCAATAGGTATATTAATTAGTAATAAAATAATATCTATTTTAATTCAAATACTTATAGGGAGTATAGTTTATATTTCTATAATGTTTTTAAGTAAAGATGAAACTCAAAAGCAAATTTTAGAAGGAGTAATAAAAATTTTTAAATGAAAAATATAGTGGTTTATATACTTATATTTATCGCATTGCTAGAAGTTAAATTTTTTTATGTAGTTTCTTTACCATCGATATTAAATACATTTAATACCTATAATAATAAGATGTTAATTTTACTATTTGTAATAATTGGTGTGATTTTTGCATTTCTACATGAATTAAAATTCAAAATTAAAAAAAGAGTCTTTAATATAGAGGTAATTTCATTTTTCATTATATATATAATTCAAGTTTTCATTAGCTGTGTTAAATATGATCAAGACTTTACTGAAGTATTTAAAGCAAGTTACTTTTTTCTTATACCTTTATTATATTATGTTCTTGGGTATTTTTTAGAAAGTGAGATAAAATACAAAAAACTTATTAAGATTATTGTTTTATTTTCTAGTGTATTATCATTTTTGTTTATTGTTCAAGCTATTATTTATGAAAATTTTGGGATTATCTTTTTAAGATTGGAGGAACTTTCAGGAAACAGATTCCTTATGAGGAATGATAGAATCAGGCTTATACAGCCTGCATTAATAATCAGTTTTTCTATTATTTTGTCCTGGGCTGAATTATTAAAGTTAGAAAAAAGGAATAATAAAATATTACATTTTTATAATATTATTTTGGGATTAATTTACTTGATTTTAGTTTGCCAAACTAGAATGCTTACTTTAAGTATTTTAGTCTCAATGACAACAATACTCTTAGTTAAAAGAAAAGGGAATCTTAAACAAATAGCCTTAATCATATTACTAACAATATTGATGCTGGTTATCTATAATCTAGATTTCACTAAAAGCTTCATTAAAGAATTTAACTTGGACAGTTCAACAGGAAGTGTGTATGCAAGGCAGGAAGGGTTAGATTATTATTTAAAGAAAATTGAGGATAATCCAATTAGCCCTGTTGGACTATTAAATGAAGGTGATGGAATAGAAGTTCATAATTTGGAAAGATCCTATATATTGCATGGAAAGCAAGGATATTTATTTGTTTCTGATGTAGGAATAGTTGGATTAACCGCAACTTTAGGGATTGCAGGAAGCATATGGTTTGGTTTTTTTATAGTCAAATTACTAAGAATTCTTCTTTATATAAGAAAAAATAATAAACTAGAGGATTTCCTTGAGTTAGTTGGAATTGCTGCATTCATTTTAGTAAATATATTTACTTTGATTATAACTGATATGGAAAGAATAATGAGTTTGCCAGTGGCTTTAGCTATTTTTGAATATTCATATATTAGCTGTAACGGAAAATTTACAAAGTTGAATAATTTTAGTTAGGAGTAAGTTAATGAAAAGCATATTATATATATCCTTAGCAGATTGGTATTGGATAAAGCAAAGACCACAACACCTATGTGAAGCTATGAGTAAATTAAATTATGAAGTAGATTATTTTTGTAAGCAGGCGTGGAGTAGAGTTGGAAGGTGTCAGCAGCAATCTTATGGTGCAGCTAATGTTAATGTGCTTAGACAAACAAGATTTCCCTTTGAATCAAAATCTAGAATGATTGAAAAGATTAACAATATAATTATAAAAAGAAGAATTAAAAGTATATTAAAAAAGAAATACTCATTTGTTATAGTGACATATCCTAACCAAATAAAATGTTTAACTGAAAATATAATTAAAGAAAATAGAATAATATATGATTGTATGGATAATTATAAGGAACTGTTTAAGAATAATAAGTATTCAGAAGATTTAGGAGTAATGGAAGAAAAGGTACTTAGTATAGCTGAAAAAGTAGTTGTATCTAGTGAACAAATTAAGAAAAATTTAATTTATGAATATAAAGCAGAAGCTAAAAAGATTAAAGTGATTAATAATGGAGTTGATATTAATAATTTTAATTTGTTTGTTAATAGAACAAATATTGTTTTTAATAATAACAAACAAAAGGTTGGTTATATAGGAACGGTTGGTAATTGGGTTGATATAGAGTTAATAAAGTTTGCTGGCTCTAATAGACCTGAGGTAAATTTTTATATTATTGGACCTATACTTAAGGAGTGCCCAATATATGAGGAGACTAGAAAATTTAAAAATATCCATTTAACAGGTACAAAGGATTATAGAGAAATTCCGGCTATATTAAAAGAATTAGATGTAGCTATAATCCCTTTTAAATTAAACAAGCTAATAGAATGTGTTAACCCAGTTAAAGTTTATGAATATCTAGCAATGAACAAACCAGTTGTAGCAGTTAAGTATAAAGAGACAGAGCACTTTAAGGATTTAATTTATTTATATTCCAGCAAGGAAGAGTTTTTAGAAAAATTGAATAAAGCCTTATCAGAAAAAACTATAGATACGTCGAGACGAGAATATGCCTTGAAGAATTCTTGGGAAATACGTGGAAAAGAATTTATAGAATTTATTAATGAGTAATTGAGTAATGATGGGATAGATTTAATGGAAAAAACAGTATATATCATCGTATTAAATTACAATAATTATAAGGATACTATTGAATGTATCAAGAGTTTAGAAGCTCTGAATTACCATAATTATAAAATTGTAATTATTGATAATAAATCCACTGATAATTCAAACATTATTTTAAAAGAAAAGTATTCTAGTAAATATAAGTATATTGAAAATAGCAGTAATTTAGGATATGGAGCTGGGAATAATATAGGTATTAATTATGCTTTAAATAATAATGCAGATTATATATGTATATTAAATAATGACACAATTGTTAAAGCTGATTTTTTGATAAAATTAGTTAATTATATGGAATATAACTTGAAATGTGGAATAGTTGGACCAGTTTTATTAGAGCATTCTAATCCTAAAAAAGTTCAATCTTCAGGAGCAGTTATTAATTTATTGCAAGGTGATATGTCGTGTATAAATTATAATAAAGATATTGGAGAATTAGAAGAAGAAATAATTAAATGTGATTATGTTGGAGGGGCTTGTATTGTAATTAGGAGAAAAGTAATAGAAGAAATTGGATTAATACCTGAAGAATATTTTTTGTTTTATGAAGAAACTGAATGGTGTTATAAAGCTAAAAAATTTGGATATGACATAATATGCTTTACTCCAGCACAAATTTTTCATAAAGGTTCAGTCACTATAAATACAATAAATGAATTAAGTGAATATCTTCTAAATAGAAATAAAATATTATTTGAAAAGCGAAATGCTTCTTTTATCATATTGATATTATTTTATATATATCTAATCATGGAAACTTTATTTAATATAATAACAAAAAAGCAAGGGGGAAAAATCATAAAATATTATTTTCATGGACTATTTAATCTTATTGATGATAAATATCCCTTTATATATATCCCTTCAAAAAAGAAATCTAAAAAGTGAAGAGAGATCAAAGCTATGAATAAGGATTTTACTGTTGAACATACGAATTATTGCAAAGGAATTGCTATAATATTAATGGTTATACATCACTTATATTGGAATTCGCCGGGCTATGGAATATATATTGGACAAGTTACGTTATCACAAAGAATAGCAGCAATAGGAAAAGTTTGTGTAAGTATATTTTTATTACTTAGTGGGTTTGGATTAGCTAAAACCTTAAAGGGTAAATTGGAGATAAAGCATTTTTATTTTGAAAGATTATTAAAATTATATTTGAATTATACATTTATAGTAATTACATCAATTATAATATCTTTAGTGTTTTTTAGAGAAGAATATTCAAATTTAGTTGGTAGTGGTTTAAAAGAAGTAATATTAATTATTTTAAACTTATCCGGGTTACAATATTTTATTGGCTATCAAGGACTTAACGGTGCTTGGTGGTTTATGTCAGTAATACTGGTATTTTACTTATTATTTCCGTTTATCAAAATACTTATAGAGAAATATAAAACTAAATTTGTTGTGTTATTTTTTATTATTTCTTGCCTTGATATA
Source organism: Clostridium sp. YIM B02555 (assembly GCF_022320955.1). Classification (NCBI taxonomy): domain Bacteria; kingdom Bacillati; phylum Bacillota; class Clostridia; order Eubacteriales; family Clostridiaceae; genus Clostridium; species Clostridium sp. YIM B02555. The sequence continues at coordinate 109,195 of NZ_JAKJJY010000003.1, forward strand.
GTTCAATTTCAACATATTAAAATAGTTACAATTATTTCTTGGGGCTTTCCTTTTGTTTTAGGAATATATATTGCAATGAATAATATATTTATAAAAATATATGAATATATTATTAGTAAAAGGAAAGGTGCAAAAAAACTTATATTAATATTCATATTAATTATTTCGTTAATTGTAAAGCAAAATATGGATCCTCAAAGTTTTATAGGAATAAAATTTGATTACTTTTTGGCCTTTATTATTGTTTTGAGTATATATATTTTTTATCAAAACATAGTTATTGGTAAAAAAATAATATGTTTTTTAGGTAAAAAATCTAGTGACATATACTATCTTCATATGTTTATTTCATACTACTATTTATATGATTTAATTTATAGCATGAATAATATATTTTTTATGATAATTAGTGTAATTGCTTTTAGCTTAATTTGGAGTTTAGTACTAGAAATTATAAGGAAAATTATTAGATGGGATGAAGTTATTTTGTATTGTTGTAGGTATGTTAAAAAAGTAAAAGGGGAGACTTGGGAATGAGAGAAGTGTTTATCTTGGGATCAAAGGGGATTCCAGCAAGATATGGTGGCTTTGAAACTTTTGTAGAAAAACTTACTGAATATAGGGAAAATGAATTTATACATTATAATGTAGCTTGTATAAATGACAATTATCTATTACCTCTACATAATGGTGCAAAATGTTTCAAAATTAAGGTTCCCAATATAGGAGCTGCAAAAGCAATATATTATGATATAAAGGCACTAGATAATTTTATTAACTATATAAAAAATAACAATATAAAAGAACCAATAATATATATATTGGCATGTAGAATCGGTCCTTTTATTGGATTTTATAAATGGAGAATTAGAAAATTAGGTATAAAGCTCTTTGTAAACCCTGATGGGCAAGAGTGGAAAAGAAAGAAATGGGGATATTTTACGAGAAAGTATTGGAAATTATCTGAAAAGCTTATGGTTAAACAGGCAGATTTGTTAATATGTGATTCAAAAAATATTGAGAATTATATAAAAGCTGAGTATAAAAAAAACAATCCTAAAACAATGTACATTGCATATGGAGCTAAAGTTAATTTTGAAAAAAAATGTATTGATAAGGATTTAAATGGTTGGTATGAAAAAATGCAGATAAAAAGTAATGAATATTATTTAGTAGTAGGAAGATTTGTACCTGAAAATAACTATAATATTATAATATCAGAGTTTATGAAATCTTGTACCAATAAAAGCCTTGTTATGATAAGCGATATAAAATACAACACATTTTATAAAAAGTTATGCAGAAATACAAATTTTGAAAGAGATACAAGGGTTAAATTTGTTGGAACTTTATACAATGATAAATTATTGAGAAAAATTAGAATTAATGCATATGGATATTTACATGGGCATGAAGTTGGCGGGACTAATCCTTCACTATTAGAAGCTTTAGCCACAACAAAATTAAACATATTATTGGATGTAAGCTTTAATAAAGAAGTAGCAAAGGATGCAGGGATATATTTTAATAAAGAGCCAGGGAATTTAGTTAGTATTATAAATAATTTAGAAAATGTTGATAAAGCATATTTAGAAAATATGTCAATTAAGGCAAAAAGAATTATTGAGGAGAATTATACCTGGAAGCAGATTGTAGAAAAATATGAAACACTATTTTTAGAATATTCGTTAGAGACAAATAGTTATGATGTTGTTGAAAATAATTTGAGATTTAGAAATATAGAACTAAAAAATACGCATTTCTAAAAGAATATAAGGAGTAGGTGTAATGAATCCTAAAATAATAGCATTCTATCTACCACAATTTCATTGTATAGAGGAGAATAATAAGTGGTGGGGAAATGGATTTACAGAATGGACAAATACTAAAAAAGCTAAACCACTATACAAAGGCCATAATCAACCCAAAGAACCATTGAATAATAGATATTATTGCTTATTAGATAAAAAGATGCAAGAATGGCAATGTAATTTAGCTGAGAAATATGGGATTTATGGCTTTTGCTATTATCATTATTGGTTTTCAGGGAAAAAGCTATTACAAAAACCTATGGAGAATATGTTGAACAACAAGAATATTGAATTCCCCTTTTGTATATCATGGGCTAATGAACCGTGGACGAGAAATTGGGATGGTAGAGATAAAGAAATATTAATGTCACAAGAATATGGAGAAGAAGAAGAGTGGGAAAAACATCTTCAATATCTATTGCCATTTTTTAAGGATGTAAGGTATATTAAAAAAGATAATAAACCTATTTTTATATTATATAGGGCTTGTCATATTAAAAAATGTTATGAGATGGTAGAATATTGGGAAAAAAGACTTACTCAATACGGTTTTAATGGTATTTATATAATCGAAACTTTAACAGGACATCAAAAAGCTTTTTGTTTAAATAATTCTAGTGCTCAGTTAGAAATGGAACCAATGCACACCATAAGATATCATTTACCATTGTGGAAACAAGGAATAAGATTTATTATAAAGAAACTTAACAAAAATGGTATCAGTGTATATGATAAAATTTCATATTCATTGATATGGAATAGAATAATTAATAAAAATAGATCATATAAAAAGACAACCTATTTAGGGGGATTTGTGGATTGGGATAATAGTCCAAGATGGGGAAGAAGAGCAATGATTGTAACAGGAGCCAATCCAGCTAAATTTAGAAAATATTTTAGTATTCAGTATAATCTCAGTAAGCAGGTTAATAATGAGTATCTTTTTATTAATGCCTGGAATGAGTGGGGAGAAGGGACTTTTTTAGAACCAGATAAAAAGTATAAATATAAATATTTAGAAGCTATTAGGAAAGTTATAGGATGAAAACAGTAGTGGAATTTTAAATTATACTAATGTGAGGGACTGGAGTAAACAAAAACAATGTAAGAAAGTTGGGAGAGAAAATGGCAAAATTTATATTAATATATTGTTTAATAGTACTTGTTATATTATGGTTTTTCCATGGAGCACATAAGAAATGGTGATTTATTGTTTAAATTATAGTGTATTAAATAAAAAAATATAGCCAAAAATTAATATAGGAATTATAATAAATAGGTATACTATTGTTAACAATAGATATAACAAAGGGGGGCACAAAATGAAAAAAGTTAAAATAGCACTACTAGGATTGGGGAATGTTGGTCGTGGTGTTTGGATGATTTTGAATTCTAATAAAGAAGAAATCATGAAAAGATGCGGATATGAAGTTGAGGTTGTAAAAGTTCTTGTAAGAGATAAAAATAAACCAAGAGGTGTAGAGATTCCAAATGAACTTGTAACCACAAATTTTGACGAAATTTTAAATGATGAAAGTATTAAAATTGTTGTTGAAGTTATGGGGGGAATGGAGCCTGCTAGAGAATATATGCTTAAATGTATGGATAAGAAAAAGCATATCGTAACTGCAAATAAAATGCTGCTTGCAACTGGTGGAGATGAACTTTTTGAAAAAGCAGATGATAAAGGGATAATGTTTAATTATGAGGCTAGTGTGGCAGGAGGAATTCCGATTATTAAAGGAATTGATGAAAGCTTAACTGCTAATAAAATAGAAACACTTTATGGAATTGTAAATGGTACAACAAATTATATTTTAAGTAAAATGGAACTTGAAGGTGCTGATTTCGATGATGTATTAAAGGAAGCACAAGACAAGGGTTATGCAGAAGCAGACCCAACATCAGATATTGAAGGATATGATGCTCAATATAAATTAGCAATACTTGCATCATTAGCCTTTGGATCAAAAATTGATGTAAATAATGTATATAGAGAAGGTATTACTAATATTAAAGCTGTAGATATGAAGTATGCAAAAGAATTTAAGATGGGAATCAAACTACTTGCTATTGCAAAGGAAGTTGAAGGAAAGGTAGAACTTAGAGTTCATCCAACAATGATTCCTAAAAAACACCCACTTTCAAATGTTTATGATTCATATAATGCTGTATTTATAAGAGGTAATGCTGTTGGAGATTTAATGTTTTATGGAAGAGGTGCAGGTGATCTCCCAACAGGTAGTGCTGTAGTAAGTGATATTGTATCGATAGTAAGAAGTAATGTTGAAACAGAAAACCCTAATCCAGTAGTTAAGAATAACTTATGGAAAAGAGAAATTTTAGAGTTAGGTAATATCAAAAGCAAGTATTATATTAGAGCAACAGTATTAGATGAATCTGGTGTGTTAGGAGAAATAACTGCAATTCTTGGAAAGCACAATGTAAGTATACGTTCAGTAATTCAAAAAGGTGACGAAGAGGATGGGCAAGTAACTATTGTATTAGTTACCCATAAAACTTTTGAAAATAAGATTGAAAGTGCAGTAAAAGAAATTAAAGATTTAAAATCAGTTCGTAATATAGATAATATAATAAGAATTGAGGATTTTAAATAATTTGAGTAGTAAATAGAACAAACACTATCATCAAAAGTGAAAATAAAAAATATTAAGAGTAAATATTGAGTTTTGATGAAAAATTTGTTAGAATAGATTTAGATAAGAGATAACGGGGTCTCAAAGTATGGCCGCATTATCTCTTTTTTTGTTTTATACGAATGTTGGAATTCCTATTAAGCCCCCAAAAGGTGTATTTCTAAATGATCAATTTTGCCTTGCCATGGCAAAATTGATCATTTATATAATATAGTTTCCACATATTAATACTATATTATTGTTGAAATATTACCTTTTAATAATATATGGATCACTGTATTTGGATAGCTTCAAAATACAGTGGTTTTTTATGTTTATAATGTATCAGTTTAGCAAAAATAGATATTGTAATTTAAATTGGCATGTGTTATAATGAAATAGTTCTGAGAAGGACATAATTTATACAAGATTTATTTATTTTAAAATTTCTCCATAAGAGAAAGATTATTTAACTAAGTCTTAAAATTGGAGGAATTGAAAATGGAAGATAAAACATTAGTATGTAAAGATTGTGGAAAAGAATTTATATTCACAGTTGGAGAACAAGAATTCTACAAAGAAAAAGGTTTCGAAAATGAACCAGTAAGATGTGGAGATTGTAGAAGAGCTAGAAAGCAACAAAACAACAGAAGATAGTTTCTGTTTGAAGATTAAGCTATAAGATTTATTCTTATAGCTTTTTTATATTTTAATAATTAATATGATCACTTCTAAAGCCTTCTCGTTTGACTGAATGTTTCTTTCTATTTGGATTGTGATTGTTATTTTCTTCAGTTATTGGAGTTTGATAATTACATTTCTCCATTCTTGCTTGTTTGTTATCTGGTTGGCTATCTTTTGTCATAATACTAATCTCCTTTAAAATAAATTTATATAATAGTTTTTTGCTTTTTGAACTAAAAATATTCATTTTTATATTAACCTTTGATGGGAAATATACAATATGATAAAGAATTAATGAGAAAAAAATAGAAAAATATGGAATTATTATGCTTGATATTATTTATTGTGTATTGTAAAATTAAGGAAAAGAATGCAACATAAGGAGGTTGTTAGCGTGAGGGGGCATAATAGAAAGAGCATAAAAAGTGACAGAAGAATAAATAAGAAAAATGAAATATTGATGATAGAAAAGATTTTTTCCTATAACCCAGAGTTGTTAAAAGGTATTGAGGTGTATAAAGACGCAAATAGAAATTTCATGCTTTTAATATTCCTTGGAGCCTTGCTAATTAATTTTCCTATAATTTCAATACCATGCTGTACATTGGCTATATTTTACATTATAAAAATGTTACAGTATATTAAATATAATAGTATAAATAATGTAGTGAAAATTTTAGCTAAGGATTTGGCTTTTAAAGGAATATATGATAGAGAAAAAGTTGAGGATATGCTTTATGATTTTAGGACTAAATATGGGGAGGATGTTAATGAATATACAGAATTAGTAGATATGTTAAGAAAATATGATTCTTTTATAAATAAGATAGATAGTGTATTAAAAAACATTAACATTAAGGAAAAAGAACGTTATGAAGACAATTTGAATATATCAGATAAAAGTAATACATTTTTATCTGAGAGAATAAAAAATATGCAAAATCATAAGAAAACTCTATTTATAAGTAGGAGATCATATAATACATGCAATGAATTAAATAATCAATTACCTGTATTTTATGAAAAAGAAGATGGTCAAATAAAGATGGTAAGTAAAGCGATAGATTTTTTTGATAATGAAGATAGTAATTGTTACAATAAAGAAAATGCAATTGTGCTGAAAGATACTAATAAAGAAAATAAAAATCTCACTGTGTACTTATATAAAAAAAGCTCACCAATCTTTGAAAAAAATGCATTATGATAAATTGATTTAAAATAAATTAAATCAACTCTTGTTATTTATTGAAGCCTTGAGGGTTTTAATACTAAATAGGAGTTGTGTTTTTTTTTGTTTTATAATAAAATCTAATAGGCAAGTAAATAGAGTTTGTTTTAAATTTATGTTATTAATATATATTATTATGTATTAAGTTAAGATGGAGGAAGATATGCAAGACGTAATGGTAATAGGTATCGCTGGAGGAAGCGGGTCTGGAAAAACTACTTTGGCTCAAAATATTAAGGAAGTTTTTAATGATGAAATTGTGATTCTTTGTCATGATTATTATTATAAGTCAAATGAAGGTATTCCGTTTGAAGAAAGAAAAAAGCTAAATTATGATCATCCTGACTCTTTTGATACTGACCTTTTAATTGAACAGTTAAAAAAATTAAAGGAAAATAAAGTGATACATCATCCTGTTTATTCATTTGTTGAACATACAAGAATGAATGAAACTATTGAGGTTAAACCTGCAAAGGTTATTATTGTTGAAGGAATATTAATTTTTGAAAACAAGGAGCTTTGTGATTTAATGGACATAAAGGTTTTTGTTGATACAGATGGAGATGTACGTATAATAAGAAGGCTATTAAGAGATGTTCAAGAAAGAGGAAGAGATCTAGACTCTGTTATAAATCAGTATTTAAGTACTGTTAAACCAATGCATGAAGAATTTGTTGATCCAAGTAAAAGGAGAGCAGACATAATAATTCCAGAAGGTGGAGAAAATACCGTAGCGTTAGAAATGCTTTTAGAGAGAATAAAAAATTTTATTAAATATTAATTGATTTGTACATATGGGCAAGCTTGTTAAAATAAAGTCTTGTGAATATATTAAGGCCTGTTGTGTTTATACGCAGCAGGCCTTTTGTGATTCGTAATTTGATTTTTTACGAAAAATATTATTGTTAAATTTAAAAATATACAGCAAAGTAGAAAAAAATATCTATCAATAATGTCTATATTTAGCACTAAAATTCTAAAATGCATGAAAATGGTTAAAAAACAGTGAATTTCTCAGCAAATACAAGATTATTTATGAAAAATAAGGAAATGTGATTTGCCATAATCTAGAATGTAAGTTAAAATTATAGAGGTTAAAATTATTTAGGGGGTAAATAAAATGAAAAATTTTAAAAAAGTTTTTTCAGTCGTTTTAGTTTCTTTAATGGCTGTAATGGTATTAGTTTCTTGTGGTCCAAAAGTATCACCTGAAGACACTACTAAAATTTTCTTAGATGTAGTTTTAAAGGATGATAAGACTAATATGGACAAAATCGGTATAAAGGAAAAAGATTATACTGACTTTAAGAAAGAAGAAGATACAGCTATTGATGAAAGTTTTAAAGCTTCAGGAATGGACAGCAGTATATTAACAGATGATGTTAAGGCTACTTTGAAAAGCAATATATTAAAGGGACTTTCTACATTAACTTATGAAGTAACACCAGTTTCTTCTGAAGGTAATAAAGCAACAGTTACTGTAAAAATAAAACCTTTTGATATGGAGAAGATTGTTAAAGATGGACAAAGCAAAATTATGGAAAAGGTTTTAGCAAATCCATCTATGTCAGAAAAAGAAATTTATCAAGAAGCATTTAAGATTATTGGTGAAGCAATTGCAGCAGGAACAGTAAAAGATCAACCTAAGTCTGTTACAATATCACTAACAAAAGAAGGTAATCTTTGGGTGCCAAGTGAAGATGATGTAAAAAATATTATGACAACAGTAATGGCAGGATAATAAATAGAACTATAATGTGTGTCCTAAAGTAATTTTGTGTATTACTTTAGGACTTTTTTGTTTTGTTATAAAAAAATGGATAGACAAGGTGAAAAGTTGGAAAGTTTAAAATAAAATGTTAATATAGATAAGAAAGCAATATTTTTACGAAGAGGAGAAAGTAAAGATGAACAAGATTCAAGGAATAATTTTTGATATGGATGGAGTGATAATAGATTCTGAAAGAATTTCTTTTAAGTGTTTTCAAGAAGTTTTTAAGGAATATAATTACGAAATTGATGAAAAGTTTTATTTAAAGGTAATAGGAAGAAATTATGCTGGGATAGAAGATATAATGAAAAAGGAATATGGTGACGATTTTCCATTTGAAACAATTTATAGAAAGAAAGCAGACTTAGCATATGAAGTTACTGATAGAGACGGTGTAATAGTAAAGCCAGGAGTACATGAATTAATGGACTATTTAAAGGAAAATGGCTATAAGATAGCAGTTGCTACTTCTACTAGAAGAGAGCGAGCACTTCAATTGTTAGAAGAGGCTAAAGTTAAAGCTAAAGTTGATTTTGTGGTTTGCGGTGATGAGGTTGAAAATTCTAAGCCAAATCCTGAAATTTTTTTAAAGGCTGCAAAAGGTCTTGGAGTTAAAGCTGAAAAATGTATTGTAATTGAAGATTCTGATGCTGGAATAACGGCTGCTCATGCTGCTGAAATGATTGGAATACATGTTCCTGACATGAAACAATTAGAAATTGAAACAAAAGCTTTAGCCTTTAAAGTTTGCAAAAGTCTCTTTGAAGTGAAGGAATACTTAGATGAAGTTGGAAAAAATTGAGTTTTGAGATAAGGAGAATTTAGATGTATACAGCAGATTATTTCGTAAAACAATTAGACATGATCCCGCATCAAGAAGGTGGATTTTATAAAGAGGTTTATGATTCAGAAGATAATGTGTCCGTTGAAAATATAAACGAACCACGAAAGCTTTGGACTACTATATATTTTTTACTTAGAGATGGTGAAGTTTCAAATTTTCATAGATTAAAATCTGATGAAATGTGGTATTATCATGCTGGTTCCTCTTTGACTATTTATATGATTAATCCAGAAGGAGAGCTTATAATAGAACAGCTTGGACTAGATATTGAAAATGGGGAAAAACCTCAAGTATTAGTTCCAAAAGGATATATATTTGGTTCTGCAATGAATAATAGTGGCTATGCTTTAGTGGGGTGTATGGTTGCACCAGGATTTGAATTTAAGGATTTTGAGTTATTTGAAAGAAATTATTTATTAGATAAATATCCAATATTTAAAGAAATTATTTTAAAATTAACAAGATAGATTATATGTTCTAATTGTCAATGTTCGATTATTAATTGTAATTAGTCCTGAAATCATTTTAGGATTTCATAAATAACGATGCATAATTGTAATTAGAACTTACATAATTATAAATATTAAAAATGCGCTTCAATTCATTTTGAAACGCATTTTTAATATACCTGCGATTTTATTGATATATCATTTTAGGTTGGATTACTTTAGGATCATAGCCGTTATCAATAAGGGCTTTAATGATAGCTTCTTTATGATCGTGGCCAAAAGTTTCCATTGTAATATCTAGTTCAACAGCATTATTTCTATTTATGCTTACAAATTGATTATGATCAAGCTTTATTATATTTCCTTGAGCTTCTGCTATTACTTTTGATACATTTGTTAATTCTCCTGGCTTATCTGGAAGTAATACTGAAACACTGCAAATACGCTCTCTCTCAATTAGTCCATGTTGGACTAAAGATGCAAAAGTTATTACATCCATATTTCCACCACTTATTATAGAAACAACTTTTTTGTCTTGTACATTTAAATGTTTAAGTGCAGCAACTGTTAATAAGCCTGAATTTTCTGCAAGCATTTTATGATTTTCTAACATATCAAGAAAAGCTCCAATTAACTCGTGATCTTCAATAGTAATGATATCATCAAGATTTTCTTTTATAAAAGGAAAGATTTTAGAACCAGGAGTTTTTACAGCTGTACCATCTGCTATAGTATTTACTAAAGGCAAAGTAACGACTTCTCCAGCCTTTATAGAAGCTTGCATACAGTTTGCTCCGGCAGGTTCAACTCCTATTACTTTTATATTTGGGTTAAGAAGCTTTGCTAAAGTTGAAACTCCACAAGCTAATCCACCACCACCAATTGGCACTAAAATAATATCTACCGTTGGAAGTTCTTTGATAATTTCCATTGCAATAGACCCTTGTCCAGTAGCAACATCTAAATCATCAAAAGGATGAATAAAGGTATAGCCTTCTTTTTCAGCAAGCTCTAAAGCATAATTGCAAGCTTCATCATAAACATCCCCATGTAAAATTACTTCTGCTCCGTATGCTTTAGTACGATTTACTTTCATAAGAGGTGTTGTGGTTGGCATAACTATTACAGCTTTAGTGTTATACTCTTTAGCAGCATATGCAACCCCTTGAGCATGATTCCCAGCAGAAGCTGTGATAAGGCCTTTGTTTCTGTCTTTTTCGCTAAGAGTACTTATTTTATAGTAAGCACCTCTTATTTTATAAGCACCTGTCTTTTGCATGTTTTCAGGTTTGAAGTAAATTTTATTCTTTGTTATATCTGAATAATAATCGCTATAAACTAGTTTTGTTTTTAGGATTACTTTTTGTACAACTTCATATGCTTCTTCAAACTTATCTAATGTCATCATTTTATATTGCCCCCTTTTAGTTAAAGATAACTATTTTATCTCAATATTTTTATGATAACATGTCAGTATTTTATGTCAAGAGACTCTTTTTGTTAATGCTGAAATTTGATAAAGGAAAATATACCGAAAGTTAACTAGAACTATAAGATTTAATAAAAGGGCAGTAAATAATTTTTAATGAAAATTATTTACCGCCCAAAGTTAACTAATGACCTTTATGTTTTTTTAGTTTTTTCTTTCTTTTTAAATCAAATTGTCTTTGTTCCTCCTGTTCTCTTTGATCTTTGGATTTTTTCTTGTGTTCAATTTTACATTTTTCATGTTGTAATTGCATAGCTATTTGAGCTTTAGTACTAATTCCTTTTGTAGAAGTTTCTTTTTGAATGCTTCGTTGCAGTCTTTTGGGATTTTGTCTTTTTTCAGTAAAACTGTTGTTAACTGATATTATTGGATGGCTAAAGTTTAATGAGTAAAACCTTTTTAATATAAATTCATAAGTTTGTTCATCCTTTGGCTCCGCTCCAAAAGTAATCTTGCATACTTTGTATTCATTAGCTTCATTAATTTCAAAGATGCCAATCCAAAAAGGTTCTTGAAAAAGAACGGTTAATTTGATTTGTGAAATCATAGTTAAATTCCTCCTGTTTGTATAAAATTCACAGAGAATGGACAACCCCAGGAGGGCAGGTTACTGCTATATTTAATTATAGGTTCTGACTACCAACAGAAACTGTGTTTTTATCTCTTATAAATAATTATAACAAAGAATAGCATTAGTGAAAATAAAATTGAAACTTAAAAATTGCTTTTTATATATAGATATCAAAAGCAAGAATTAGACATATGAGGAATTTACCGAAATTAAACACATATTTATTACAGCGGACTAATGAAATTTTCGCTGGATGGGTTCTAAGTGGAAGGTTGCACCCATTTCTGCATGTTCCTAAAATGAATTTATGACAAGCAGAAAGTGGAACAACCTTCTGCTAATAACCATCACAGCTTAATTTCATATGCCGCTTGCACAAATATGTATCTAATTTCTAGTGTAGTGTTACGATTATAATTTCTCAATAATGCATGTATATTCCATTTATAAGTTTGATTATTCATTTGGATATCTATATACTTAGGAGAAGCACAATGTACTTTTATTTCTAGTTATAATTATAGTGTTAGTATAGAAAAATAGCCTTGACTAATAGTAGTCAAGGACAAATTTTTAGCAGCGTAAATTAAAAGTTAAAGCTTTAATAATTTTGCTACATTGTTACCTAAAACAGCATCTTCAACATATGAATCTTTACATACTTTTCTTACTGCATCTAATGATAACTGTAAATCCCCATAAGGCATGTCCACACCAAAGATGCATTTTTGGGGGATATCATTTATAACAATTTTTAAAACAAGGGTGGAGAAATATGCGGATGTATCTAGATATAAATTTGGAATTTCCTTTGCAAGTTCTATTGCTGTCATCCAGTTACTTCCGCCTAAGTGTCCGAGTATTACAGGTATATCAGGATAAGCCTTGCATAATGCCGCTATATTTTTTATATCCTGCAAAACTAGAGGATTGAAGCCATGTATCCAAATTGGTAATCTTCCGAAGTTCATGGAAGCTTTAAAAATGATGTCTAATAATTTTACTTGTCCGCTTGCAGGAGTAAATTCGCCTATGCCTGCAAGTTTGTTGTTTGCTATATTTTCTCCAATAAATAAGTTAGTTTCATTTTCGTTCACTCCTAAGGGGACATTTCCAAAGCCAATATATCTGTCTGGGTAGCTTTTAATAACAGTCATAAGTTCCTCTATAGATTTACGTTTAGTGTATATTAATGAAGGGCTTTTTCCTCCCACAACATCATTTAACTTTTTCATTTCTATTTTTAATTCTTTAAGATCTTTAGCATTTTCAGGATGTACTGAAGTAGAAAAAAGTATTGTTTTATTGACTCCAGCTTTGTTCATTATTTGGATATGTTTTTCAGCTGGCAAGATTACATGCGAATGTCCATCTATAATCATTTATATCATTCCTTTTTATATAATTGTATTATCATAAGGCCTTATAAGTACATTATACAGAAGTTGTAATTTTGTGAAAGTATGCACTTTTTTGTGCTATACTATCATAAAGGAGAGTGTCAGAAATGGAAAAGCTGTGTTATGTCAGTAATAAAGAACCTTTTGAATATACTTTATCTATAGTAAGTGGAAAATGGAAGTTGAAAATTATTTATTTACTTGCATGTAGTGGAACTTTAAGGTATGGGGAATTAAAGAAGAATATTGAAGGAATTACCCATAAGATGTTAAGCTCCCAATTAAAAGAATTAGAAAATGAAAATATAATATTAAGAAAAGAATATCCTCAAATTCCTCCAAAAGTTGAATATTCTTTAGCACAAAAGGGTCAAAGTCTTATTCCTATTGTTAGAGATATGTGTAAGTGGGGGAAGGAAAATATATAAACGTGAAAAAGACATTAATAATATCTATTGTTATTACTAATGTCTTTTTATAGTTATAATTATGATTTTATACAATACATCGTGTTTTACACAATTTTTGTTGTCCAATCTTCACAATTCCAAGTTTCAGTGATTATATCCCTATAAAATTCAGGTTCATGTGAAACTAATAGGATTGTTCCTTTATATTCTTTAAGGGCTCTTTTTAATTCATCTTTTGCATCGACATCTAAGTGGTTAGTAGGTTCGTCTAAGATTAATATATTTGTTTCGTTATTAATGATTTTGCAAAGTCTAACTTTTGCAGCTTCTCCACCAGATAAAACTCTTATTTGCGATTCAAGCTGTTTTGTTGTAAGGCCGCATTTTGCAAGAGCAGCTCTTATTTGATATTGAGTATATCCAGGGAATTCCTGCCATACCTCTTCTATACATGTATTTGTATTATTTCCTCTATCTTCTTGTTCAAAGTAACCTATGTATTGATAATCTCCAAGATGAACTTCTCCGCTTATTGGTTTTATTTGTCCAAGTAAGCTTTTAAGTAAAGTTGATTTACCAAGACCATTAGCTCCAACTAAAGCTATTTTTTGTCCTCTTTCCATATATAAATTAAGAGGTTTTGTAAGAGGAGAGTCATAGCCGATAACTAAATCTTTAGTTTCGAATATAGCTTTTCCAGAAGCCCTAGCAGTTTTGAAAACAAATTCTGGCTTTGGTTTTTCCTTTGAAAGTTCAATTATGTCCATTTTATCAAGCTTCTTTTGTCTAGATTTTGCCATATTAGCTGTAGCAACATTTGCCTTATTTCTAGCAACAAAATCTTCAAGTCTAGCTATTTCTTTTTGTTGCTTTTCAAAGGCAGCTTCTAATTTTTCTTTATTTATTGCATATATTCTTTGAAACTCATCATAATCTCCAACATATCTTGTAAGTTTTCTTTCATCTACATGATATATTAAATTTACTACTGAATTTAAAAAAGGAATATCATGTGAAATTAAAATAAAGGCATTTTCATATGATTGAAGATATCTTTTAAGCCATTCTACATGTTCCTCATCAAGGTAGTTAGTAGGCTCATCTAAAAGTAATATATCTGGGGATTGTAGTAATAACTTACCTAGAAGGATTTTAGTTCTTTGTCCTCCAGATAAATCATCTACATCTCTATCTAAACCTAAATCTAGAAGTCCAAGTCCTTTTGCAACTTCTTCAACCTTTGGATCAATTACATAAAAACCATTATGGTCTAACATATCTTGAATTACGGCTGTTCTATCAAGCATTTTAGTTAATTCATCTTCAGTACAATCGCCCATCTTTTCATATAAAGTATTCATTTCAGTTTCTAAATCAAAAAGATATTTAAAGGCGTCTCTTAATGCATCTCGTATGCTTTGACCTTTTTCTAAGGCTGCATGTTGATCCATATAACCAACTCTAACATTATTAGACCAAATAACATCGCCTTCATCAGGCATAAGCTTTCCAGTTACTATATTCATAAATGTTGATTTACCTTCACCATTAGCACCAATAAGACCAACATGTTCTCCCTTTAATAATCTAAATGAAACTTCTTCGAAAATAGCTCTATCACCAAATCCGTGGTTCATATTTTTTACAGTAAGTATACTCATTAATATCCTCCTTGAATAAAGTTATGATTAATTATTAATTTTTAATTACTAGTAAAAATGATCAATTATAAATTCCAATTTAACTAACTTTCTTTATAACTGAAAATTACACACTGCTAATAGTTTAAATGATACAAAGCTACTATGTCAAAATAAATTTTAATAAGATAAAAATATTATAGTTTTATATTGTAAAAGACTCGAAAAATAAAATTTTTATAAATAATATTCCTATTTTGGGGCAAACTTATAGCATAAAATTTTTAATAAAGTTTTGGAATAATAAATATTTTACGAGAGGAGAAAAAATAATGGAAGAACTAATTAAAGGAATAAAGGAGAAAGCAGAAAAGATGAAAGGTGAAATGAAAATACTAATGGTAGATATGGGAGATGAAATAAGATCCTTTAGAGATATTATGAAGGAGAAAACAGGGGAAATAAGTAATGAGATAAAAAAGATTATCAGATAAAGATAAAAAGATAGTAAATGTTTTGAAAGGCATTATTACTATCTTTTTTCAACTATTGCTGCGCATAAAAGTAACAGAAAAATATAGAAATCATATTATATAGTGGAAATGGTTATAAGGTAAGTAAACTACCTCTATCTATTAATTTACCTTTTCTAAGTGCAATAGGTGAGATGTCATATTTGTAAAGAAATTTTTTTATCTCATCTCCCCAGCTGTAGCAATCTAAATCACCAAAGAAGGCCATTCTGTTTAAAGAAATCATTCCGCCAACCCCGCCTATAAAACCGTAGTTTAGTGAAGGTAGTGATATATCTCCGGGAGGAAGTAAGAGAATATCAAAATCATATTCTTGTAAGGCTTTAAAAATTCCTTTATCACTTGTTATTAATGCCTTATCTCTGACAGGGAGAACAGAGCATTTTGTATATCCTTGAGATACATTGATTTTGATTTTAGTTAATTGAGAAGCTAAAAGATTTTTATCTGTAAATTTTAAATTGTGAATAAAGTGATTTTCTAAAATTAAAGAATTTAAAATAATGTCATTAGGATATGTATAGGACAATGAATTTATAGAAACAATAAAATCTATGTCATTGTCAATCAAAATATTCTTGAAATTTTGAGAAATATCTTTTTGAATAATAACTTTGTTTGAGGAATTGTTTTTTAGGATATTTAATTGAATATCAGGGTGTCCATTTATAGCTTCATATACAGAATTGCATTTTGGAACTAGGATTGGGTTCATATTTAATTTTAAAAGGTTGTTTAATTCTTCATTTGTAATTCTATAATCGACAAAGCAATGCATATTATTCTCCTTTATAGTAAGCAAGTATTAATGTTAAACACTCAATGATTATTGAAAGTTGATTTTCGTTTGAAATCCTTAAGTTTAAAAGAATCCTATTGATAATATGCAGATATTCAAGCCAGAATTATGCATAAGGATTTAAGAAATTCTAAAATTGGTTTGCAATAAATTGACAATGGATAATTAATAATTATTAACCTACAAACTTCTCAAAATATATTGTGAACTGAATAATTTAACATGTCAATTTTAAAATTAAAATTTAAGTATAAATTTTGCATACCAATAAATTTTTAATACATACTAATATTAAGAAGGGAGTGAAATCCATGCTTATTTTAAAATTAGCTTATAGTGATGACTTGAGCTTTTCTAATGACTTGCAAGAGCTAAGAGAATTACTTAAGAAAAAGAATATCTTAATTGGATTTGTTGAAAGTATTGAAGGGAAAATCCATATAATTAAGATAATATGTGAAGATAACTGTTATAATGAGAAAATAAAAGAAATTATTAACTTATATGTTAGTAATATTTTATATAGAATAGTTATTGATAATTATAGAAAAAAAGAAATGCTGGAATTTTTAACAGACAACTTTTTTTTCTTAAAGCAAAGTGAAATATTTGAAGTGGAAGATAAAATATTAAAAATACTGAAGTGCGAAGAAAAAACAGAAGGTGAAAATTCTATATATTGTTTAAATAATATAAATGAAATGATTGAAAAAATTAGAGATTGTATAAGTGAAAAACAAGAAATAAATATAGATGGTTTTATAACTTTTAGAATGAGAAAGCTTAGAATCTATATAGAAAAAATAATTGATAATGTAGTAGAAAGCTATATAGCAGAAAAAGAATATAAAGAATTCATAAAACTGTTAAAATATTTTGTAGAAATACAAGAATGCAAAATTGAAGAAATTAATATAGTAATAGATGAAAATAATAATTATATAGTTAGAGATAGGGAAGGTAGAAATTTATATTACAATTTTATAAGTGATATAAAAATAGAGGGAAGCAGTACAGATTTAAATATGGAAGATATATTAATTAGTGGACTAATAACAAATGCGCCTAAGAATATAAATATATATGGAAAAGAAAATTGTGACAATAAGGAATTTTTGGATACGATTGAAAAGGTGTTTGAAAGCAAGGTTGCTTTTTATAAAAGTAGTGAGGAATATAAAGGTGAAAAAATAATACTAAAAAAATATTGACATGGATAATTAATGGTGATATACTCATCTTTGTTAAGAAGAAACAGCCGTTTCTCACCATGCAGTGTTATAAGTACTACTAGTATGGTTTATGGATATCTGTGCAATATGTATTGATAATTTTGAGACGGCTAGAAGGCCGTCTTTTTATTATGCATATAATTTTTCGGAGGTGAAAAATATTAATAAAGATTTTCCAATGAATGAAGAAATTAGAGAAAAAGAACTTAGAGTAATAGGCAGCGAGGGTGAACAACTAGGTGTCATCACAGCAGCTGAAGCAAGAAGACTTGCTGAAGAAAAAGAGCTTGACTTAGTAATGATTTCTCCTAGTGCAAAACCACCAGTTTGTAAGATTATGGACTTTGGTAAGTACATTTATGAGCAATCAAAGAAAGAAAAAGAAGCTAAGAAAAAGCAAAAAATTGTTAGTATTAAAGAAGTAAGAGTAAGTCTAACTATTGAGGAACATGATATTGACATAAAAGCAAAGAATGCTAGAAAGTTCCTATTAGATGGAGATAAAGTTAAAATCACTGTTAGATTTAGAGGTAGAGAGATGGAACTTGGTCATGTAGGACAAAAGATTCTTGATAACTTTGCTTCTAAATTAGAAGATGTCTGCCTAGTAGAAAAAAGACCAAAAAGAGAAGGCAGAAGCATGACAATGGTTTTAGGGCCTAAAAAGGCATAACTTGAGAGGAGGATTTAATCATGCCAAAAATGAAAAGTCATAGAGGTGCAGCAAAAAGATTCAGAAAGACAGGTACAGGAAAGCTTAAGAGAGCTAAAGCGTTTAAGAGTCATATCTTAACTAAGAAGAGTTCAAAGACTAAGAGAAATCTTAGAAAAGCTGGATATGTTTCAAAGTCACAAGAAAAAGTAATGAAGAAATTATTACCATACCTATAATATAGAGGTAGTGCAGGAGGTTTAAGTAATGGCAAGAGTAAAGAGAGCAAAGAATTCTCGTAAAAATCATAAAAAAGTTTTAAAACTTGCAAAGGGATACTACGGTGGAAAGAGTAAGTTATTTAAAACTGCTAATGAATCAGTAATCAGAGCGTTAAGAAATTCTTACGTTGGTAGAAAGAATAAGAAGAGAGATTACAGAAGTTTATGGATTGCAAGAATTAATGCTGCAACAAGAATAAACAACTTATCATATTCTAAATTTATGAACGGAATCAAATTAGCTGGAATCGACATCAACAGAAAGATGTTATCTGAAATAGCTATAAACGATCCAAAAGCATTTGCTGAATTAGTGGAAGTTGCTAAAAAACAATTAAATGCTTAATACATAAAATGCGGTTTAGACCGCATTTTATTTTTATATACAAATATAAACAAGAGTTAGAATGATTAGAGGAAACTCGACTCGCATTCGTTCGCTAAGCACACGATTCACGCCAAATCATAGATTTGGGTTCACTGCTTATGTCAAATTAGAGTTACAAATTGGCAAGAAGTTACTGTTATTCTTGCATAAATTAAAATATTCTTGTGATTTTGAGGTGTAGTGCTTTGATATTTATTGAAAGTAAAGAAAATAGTTTGTTTAAAAATACAAAGAAGCTTAAAGAAAGAAAAAACAGAAATAAAACCAGCAAGTACATAATTGAAGGTTTTAGATTGGTTCAAGAAGCATTTAAAGCAAAAGTTCATGTAGATTATTTGATTGTAGCAGAAGATGCAGTAAATAAAATTGATGAATTTTTAGGCGAATATATTAATGAAGAGATTAAAATTTATAAAATAGCAGCAAATTTGTTTAAAGAGCTTATTTCAACAGAAAATCCTCAAGGAATACTTGCAGTTATAAATATGAATGCTAGAATATTAAATTCTGATGGAGATTTTTATTTACTTTGTGATAAGCTGCAGGATCCAGGGAATCTTGGGACTATAATAAGAACAGCGCATGCAGCAGGAGTGCAGGGTATTATACTAACAAAAGGAACCGTGGACATATATAATGAAAAAACAATCAGATCTACAATGGGATCTATATTTTATATTCCTATTCATTATGATGACGAGAATTTCTCTTTGGTAAACGAATTAAAGGAAAAAGGATTCAATTTAGTAGTTACATCCTTAGATACAGATAAAAACTTTTTTCAAGCGGATTTAAGAGGAAAGGTTCTTTTAACTGTTGGAAATGAAGGAAATGGAGTTAGTTCAGAAGTTCTGGATATGGCTGCTACTAAAGTTAAGATACCAATGCCAGGCAATGCTGAATCTTTAAATGTGGCAATAGCTGCCTCTGTTATTATGTATGAAAAAGTAAGACAAAATCAACCTAAATAAAATAATGAATTTATGCATAAATTTTGAAAAATATATTGATATTTTATAAATTTATTTGTATAATGAATTGTATTAATTGGATATTTAAAACTGTGAATGAGAAAGTAAATATTAGAAAAGTTTTAAGGGAGAGAGGGTCATGGACTGTAAGCCTTCTTAAATAATATAATATTGAAGTTCGCTCAGGAGTTCTAGCTGTGAAAATTGCAGTAGTAGCTAGCGGCAAAAAAGGTCGTTAATTAAATTAAGTTGGGTACTTGCATTTTGAGTTCCAATTAGGGTGGTAACGCGGATATTTCGTCCCTTTTTTAGGGGGACGATTTTTTTATGCAGAAAAGCCTGTGAAATTAATATTTGAAATTTGCAGCATTGAAAGGAGAAACGATTATGAAAGAAAAACTTAAAGAATTACAAGAACTTGCATTAAATCAAATCGAAGCTGTTAAAAACAGCAGTGAATTAGAAGAAATTAGAGTAAAGTTCTTAGGAAAAAAAGGAGAACTTACTACAATATTAAGAGGTATGGGGAGTGTTTCTCCAGAAGAAAGACCAATGGTAGGAAAATTGGTTAACGAAGCTAAAGCAGCTGTTGAGGAGAAATTAGAAAGTGTATTATCTGATATAAAAAGTAAAGAAAAAGCAGAAAAACTTGCAGGTGAAAATATAGATATTTCACTTCCAGGAAGAAAGAAAGTTATAGGAAAAAGACATCCTTTAGATTTAACCTTACAAAGCATGGAAGAAATCTTTGTTTCAATGGGCTTCACAATTGAAGATGGACCAGAAGTTGAATATGATCATTATAACTTTGAAGCCTTAAATATTCCTAAGAATCATCCAGCAAGAAGTGAACAAGATACGTTATATATTAATGATAATATAGTCCTTAGAACACAAACTTCACCAGTTCAAATTAGAACTATGGAAAATCAAAAGCCTCCAATAAAAATGATATCACCAGGTAAAGTATATAGATCAGATTCTGTAGATGCTACTCATTCACCTATATTTTATCAAATGGAAGGTTTAGTTATAGATAAAGGTGTCACTTTTGCTGATTTAAAAGGAACTTTAGAATTATTCGCTAAAAAGATGTTTGGTGATAAAGTTCAAACTAAATTCAGACCGCACCACTTCCCATTCACAGAACCATCAGCAGAAATGGATGCAACATGCTTCGTTTGTGGTGGTGAAGGATGTAGAGTATGTAAAGGTAGTGGTTGGATAGAACTTTTAGGCTGTGGAATGGTTCATCCAAATGTACTAAGAAATTGTGGCCTTGATCCAGAAGTATATAGTGGATTTGCTTTTGGCTTTGGAGTAGATAGAATGGTAATGTTAAAGTATGGAATAGATGATATAAGATTACTATATGAAAGTGATATGAGATTCTTAAACCAATTCTAAGAAATTATTTGAAATTAATACTATTATGATATGTTTGAAAAAATAATTGGTCAAAATTTAAAGATCTTCAAAGGAAATAAACATTAATTAAACATTGAAAATTCATAATAAAGTACTGACCATTGATAATTGAACATTGAAGATTGTAATACTGGGTGTAGATATTTTGAGAGAAATTCAATAATCCATATACCCAATAATCAAGAGGAGGAGACAAAATGAAAGTACCATATAATTGGCTTAAAGATTATGTTGATATAAATGTTAGTCCTAAGGAATTAGGAGATAAATTAACTTTAACTGGATCACAACTAGAGGAACTTATTGTTCAAGGGGATGTAATTCAAAATGTAGTTACTGGAAGAATCACTAAAATTGAAAAACATCCTGATGCAGATAAATTAAGTATATGTCAAGTTGATATAGGCAGTGAAGAAATTCAAATAGTTACAGCAGCTACAAATATGAAGGAGCAAGATGTTGTACCAGTTGCTCTTCATGGATCAACCCTTGCCGATGGGACAAAGATAAAGAAAGGTAAACTTAGAGGAGTAGCATCTAATGGTATGTTTTGTTCAGAAGAAGAATTAGGAACAGCAGGGGATAAACCAGTACATGGTTTAATGATTTTACCTACAGATACTAAGCTTGGAGTGGATATTAAAGAAATTTTAGGCCTAAATAAAGCTATTTTAGATTTTGAAATTACTTCAAATAGACCTGATTGCTTAAGCATGGTTGGAATGGCAAGGGAAACAGCTGCAGCTCTTAGAACAACTTATAAAATGCCAAGTTTAGAATATGAAGTTAAGAATTCAAAAAACATAAATGAAGAATTGAATGTTGAAGTTAAAGATTCTCTTTGTAACAGATATATGGCAAGAGGAATTAAAAATGTTAAAGTAGAGCCTTCCCCAGGCTGGATGCAGGAAAGACTTCTTGAAGCAGGTGTAAGACCAATAAACAACATAGTTGATATAACAAACTTTGTTATGCTTGAGATTGGTGAACCAATGCATGCTTTTGATAGAAGAGAAATTACTACTAATAAAATAGTTATAGAAAGAGCAAAAGCAGGTGAAAAATTCACTACATTAGATGAAGTAGAAAGACAGCTAGATGATTCTATGCTTTGTATTAAAGATGGTGATAACACTATAGGTCTTGCTGGAATAATGGGGGGATTAAACTCAGAAATAAAAGAAGATACAATTGAAGTTGTTTTTGAATGTGCAAACTTTGATGGAACTAACATAAGAGTAAATTCGAAGAAATTAAATTTAAGAACAGAAGCTTCAGGAAGATTTGAAAAGGATATTGATCCAAACTTAGCAGAAGTTGCATTAAACAGAGCCTGCAGTTTGATTTGTGAATTAAATGCTGGTGAAGTTATGGAAGGAACAATTGATGTTTACAATAACAAAAAAGAAGTGTCAACAGTAACTGTTGATTCAAATTGGGTAAACGGCTTCCTTGGAACAGAAATTTCTAAAGAAGAAATGAAGAGATATTTGGACAGCGTTGATTTATTTACAGAAATTAATGGTGATAATTTAGTCGTAAAAGCACCAACCTTTAGAGTTGATATTGCAATTAGAGAAGATATAGCTGAAGAAATAGCAAGAATCTATGGATATGAAAAAATTCCTACAACAATTTTTAAGGTTTCTACAGAAAGAGAACCTAGATATAGAAAGGGCTTGCTAGATAACAGAGTAGTAATGCTTGCTACAGGAAGTGGATTAAATCAATCTATCAGTTACTCATTTGTATCTCCAAAGGTGTTTGATAAAATCAATTTACCAGAAGATAGCGTGCTTAGAAATGTAGTTAAAATAAAGAATCCATTAGGAGAGGATTATAGTGTAATGAGAACCACAACACTTCCTTCAATGATGGAATCTCTAGGAAGAAATTACTCAAGAAATAATCCTTATGTTAGATTATTTGAAATGGGTAAAGTATATATTCCAAATGAAGAGGAAACTAAACTCCCTACTGAAAAAAATATATTAACTATAGGTATGTATGGAGAATGTGATTATTTAGATCTTAAGGGTGTTGTAGAAAATATAACTGATGGCCTTGGAATTAAAAATGTTAAATATGAAAGAGAAAGTGAAAATGTAAGTTATCATCCAGGAAAGACAGCAAAGATTGTTATTGGAAGAACAAATGCTGGAACTATTGGAGAAGTACATTTAGATGTATCAGAAAATTATGGTATTGATGTACCATGTTATGTGGCTGAATTAGATTTAGATGTTTTATATGAAAGTTCAGATATGGATAAAAAATACAAAGCACTTCCAAAGTTCCCTGCAGTAACAAGAGATATTGCGTTACTTGTTGATGACAGTCTTTTAGTTCAAGAAATTGATGATACAATAAAAAGAGCCGGTGGAAACTTAGTTGAAAAAGTAGAATTGTTTGATATATATAAAGGAAAGCAAATTCCAGAAGGCAAGAAGAGTATTGCTTATGCAATTTGGTATAGAGATGAAAATAAAACTTTAACCGATAAAGATGTTAATAAGGTACATGAGAAAATATTGAAATCTTTAGAATATAAACTTGGAGCTACATTAAGAGATTAATAATTTTTAACCTAAATCAGGTGAATATTTGTTCTTTAACAAATATTCACCTGATTTTTTTGAGCATTTTTAAGAAAAATTTCTAAAAATGAAAAAAATATAAGCTTAAAAGAAGGAAAAATCACATTTATATAGAATAAATATACATAAAGTGGTTGAAAGTGGAGCGAAGTGGGTTAAAATAGAGTATAGAATTAATTTTTTAAGTGGGAGCTGAGAATGATGTTTATAGGAGAGTACCAACATGCGTTAGATCCTAAAAATAGAATAATTGTTCCGGCCAAGCTTAGAGAGGGCCTTGGAAATAAATTTGTTATTACCAAAGGTCTTGATGGATGTTTGTATGCATATCCACTTCAAGAATGGGAAATATTAGAAAACAAGCTAAAAACTTTGCCTTTAACAAACAAGGATGCAAGGTCTTTTGTAAGGTTCTTCTTTTCTGGGGCTTGTGAGGTTGAGTTAGATAAGCAAGGAAGAGGGCTAATTCCACAAAATTTAAAGGAATATGCAGGAATAGAAAAGGACATAGTAAGTATTGGGGTATTATCTAGGGTAGAAATATGGAGCAAAGAAAAGTGGAGCGAGTATAATGAGTCAAATCTTGATTTTGACTCAATAGCAGAAAAAATGAATGATTTAGGAATATAAGGAGTTTTTAGTATGGAATTTAAACATGTTTCGGTATTATTAAATGAATGTATTGATGCACTGAACATAAAAGCTAATGGAATTTATGTTGACGGTACATTAGGTGGAGCAGGACATTCTTCTCATATAGTAAAGCATCTATCAAAGGATGGAATGCTTATTGGAATAGATCAAGATAAAGATGCTTTAGCTGCAGCTAAAGAAAGATTAAAAGATTATAGCAATGTAAAATTTGTTCACGATAATTTTTCTAATATAGATAATATTTTAAATGAACTAGATTTAGAAGGAGTAGATGGAATTCTTATGGACCTTGGGGTCTCATCATATCAACTGGATGAAGCTTCTAGAGGCTTTAGTTATATGCAGGATGCTCCTTTAGACATGAGGATGAATAGAGATAATGATTTTTCGGCATATGATATTGTGAATAAATATAGTGAAGAAGAATTGTCTAAGATTATTAAAGATTATGGAGAAGAAAGGTTTGCTAAAAGAATAGCAAATTTTATAGTGAACAGAAGAGCTGAAAAGCCTATAGAAACAACTTTAGAATTAGTAGATATAATTAAGGCTGCAATTCCAGCAAAGATGAGAAGAGATGGACCACATCCAGCGAAAAGAACTTTTCAAGCTATTAGGATTGAGGTTAATTCTGAACTTAAGATATTAAATAAAACAATTGAAGATGGGGTTAATAAATTAAATAAAGGTGGAAGAATGGCAATTATTACGTTTCATTCATTAGAAGATAGAATTGTAAAATTAAAATTCAGAGAATTAGAGAATCCTTGTAATTGCCCTAAAGAATTTCCAGTTTGTATTTGTGGAAAAGTGCCAACGGTTAAGACGATTTCAAAAAAAGGAATTGCTCCAACTGATAAAGAAATTGAAGAAAATCCAAGAAGTAGAAGTGCTAAGCTTAGAATTATTGAAAAATTATAATTAATATTATGTTATAAATGATAGGGATGTGAATAAATTGGCGAGAAGAGAATATGATTATATTAAGGGGAATACAGTATTAGCACCAGAAAGAAAAAGAAGAGTACGTAAGCCGGATGAAAAATATAAACAGATTAAAAGAAGAGTAAAGAAAGAAGCATTATTAAGAAATCAAAGAAAAAACGATAGAAAATACTTGGTGACAGTAGCTGTAGTAATATTTGCTTTAGGGGTTGCAACAATTTCAGGAGATAATAAAGTTTATTCAATGCAAAAAAGAGTTAGTGATATGAATAATCAAATTAAGCAGGCTCAAGAAAAAAATGATGCATTGAATGTAGGTATACTAAAATTTTCTTCGTTAAATAACATTGAAAGAAAAGCTGAAGGTAATTTGGGTATGTATGTACCTAAAAAAGAAGAAATAGTTAAAGTTGATTTCTCAGATAATTATTTTGCAGGTATTGAATCAAATGGTGTCAGTCAAAATACTAAAGAGAATAGCATATTTTCAAAACTAATAAATCTTATAAAATAGTGTGAATTTATAGCATAAATAATTAATCAAAATTATTAGGGATAGATATAATTTAATAAAAGTAAGGTCCATGGGGGAAATGGGTATTGAGAAGGGAAAATTATAAAGATAGGTCAAAAATGCGACAGAGGATGAGCTTAGTTGCTTTTGCTTTGACTTTTGTGTTTTCCATACTGATTCTTAGACTTTCATATATAATGATAGTTAAAAGGTCAGATTATGCAGCAAGAGCAGAAGAACAATGGACAAGTGAAGTTAAGATTGACGCAAGAAGAGGACGAATATTAGATAGAAATGGTAAAGAACTCGCAGTTTCTGCTAATGTTTATAGAGTGGATTTTGATTTGACATCTATCAGAAATTATTTAAAAAGATCCTTAAAAGAAATACCAGCCAAGGAACTTGAACATATGAAAAGTGTGGGGATTCCTGTGCCAACAGGAAATGAAGCGTTAAAGAACGATGATATTGCACCTGTAATAGCAAAAGCATTAGATGTAGAGGTTTCAGTAATAAAAGATAAACTTGAAACGAAACTTAAAAATGGAGAACCTGCTGGAGCCGCAATAGTAAAAAGAAGAGTAGAAAAAGATATAGCTGATAAAGTGAAGGAACTAAATATTAGTGGTGTAATTGTTTCTCCTGATACAAAGAGATATTATCCAAATGGAAATTTTTTAGCACACGTATTGGGAAGTACTAATACAGATAATAAAGGATTAACTGGTATAGAACTTCAATATAATTCATATTTAGCAGGAATTCCTGGTATGAAAGTAGCAGAACTTACTAAAAATAATATGGATTATCCATATACAATCTCTCAGTTTACTTCACCTGTAAATGGTAAAGATATAACTCTTACAATTGATGAAAATATCCAAAAATTTGCTGAAAAAGCAGCACAGCAAGCATTTGAAGATACTGAAGCTAAAGCTGTATCTATATTAGTTATGGATCCTAAGACAGGAGAAGTATTAGCAATGGTTAATAAGCCTGATTTTGATCCTAACAATCCATATCAAGGTGCAGACAAATTTGATGGAGCAAATAGTGGAGAAAAATTACAAAAAATGTGGAGAAATCGATTGGTTAATGATACATTTGAACCTGGATCAATATTTAAAGTAATTACAGCCATTACTGGTTTAGAGGAAAATGTAGTTAATAAAGATACGGATTTCCAATGTAATGGATCATTATCAGTAGGAGGAATTAATCCAAAGTGTTGGAAAGCTGGCGGACATGGAGCACAAAAGTTTCCAGATATAATTCAAAATTCATGTAATGTAGGTTTTATGAAATTAGGTGCGATGATTGGTAAAGATAAGTTATGTGAATACATTAATAAATTTGGATTTGGACAAGCAAGTGGAATTGATTTACCAGGTGAAGCTAAGGGAATCGTGAAGGCAGTTAATAAAATCTCAGAGGCAGATCTTGCAACAATTGCTTTTGGACAAACAAACACTGTTAATTCAGTTCAATATATGACTGCTTTTAATGCTGTTGCAAATGGGGGGACATTAATTCAGCCTCATGTAATGAAGGAAATAACACATAATGACGACAATAATGCAAGTATAGTGGATGATTCCTTTAAACCTAAAACCACAACTGTAGCAAGTAAAGAAAAGACTGCAGAGCTTAGATCTTACCTTGAACGAGTTGTTACAGGTGGATCTGGCACAGGAACTTTTATAGAAGGATATCATATTGGTGGTAAAACAGGAACAGCACAAAAAGTAGTAAATGGTGTATATGGAGATGGTAAATATATATCTTCATTTGTTGGGATGGCTCCTGTAGATGATCCTAAAGTTACAATCATGGTAACTATTGATGAACCAACTAAAAATGGGGCATATTATGCAGCTCAAGTAGCAGTGCCACCAGCAAAAACATTATTTTCAGATATTTTTAATTATCTAAATAGTAAATTTTCAGATGAAAATTTAGGACAGATCACTAGGGATGTAACAATACCTGAAGTTAGAAATATGAAAGTCGCTGATGCAAAAAAAGTATTAAAAGATGCTAAGCTAGACTTTAATATTGAAGGGGATGGAGAAAACATTACAGGTATAACACCATATCCAGGCTATTCTGTAAAAGAAGGGTCAAAAATAAATCTTTACACAAATAGTGAAGGGACTTATAATAATAATGTTGTAATGCCAGATGTTAGAGGATATTCAAAGGAAGATGCTTCTGCTTTATTAAAAAATATTGGAATCGTAGCTACTTTTGAAGGTGATGGAGCAGTTTCGGAACAAGATATTTCCCAAGGGGAAGTTATAAGCAAAGGAAGCACTGTTAAATTAATCTTAAGTTCCGATTATAAAGACTAGACAGGAACTAATAAGAAAATTTTAAGCTTACTAAAGCTGAAATATTTGTTTTGATGAAATAATTGAAGTTTGAATTGACGAAATATTAATAACTAGCATGTGGGAATATTCACATGCTATATTTTTTAGGGATAATATTAATGTTGAAAAATCTAAGGGTAGATTAGTAAAAAGTTAAAAATGAGATACGTGAGGGAAGAGAAAATTGAAAAATAATAATTATAAACGTAGAGATAAGCTAATGATGCGCAAAAGGATTACTATTGCAGCTTTAATGTTAACATTTATTTTTGTAGTATTGGTAATTAGACTTTCTTATATAATGATAGTAAAGAGGGCTGATTATGCAACAATGGCTGAAGAACAGTGGACTAGTGAGATGAAAATAGATGCAAAAAGGGGACAAATTCTTGATAGAAATGGTAAAGAGCTTGCAGTATCAATTAATGTTTATAGGGTCGATTTTGATTTAAAATCAATAAGGGATTATTTAAAAGAAGGGCCTGATAATTTATCGCTCAAGGAAAAGGAACAAAGAAATAGTGTGGGAATCCCAATTCCAGCAGGAAAAGAAGGTATAAAAACAAGTGATATTGCACCAGTAATTGCAAAGGCGTTAGATATGGATGCTTCAAAAATAAAAGAAATTTTAGAGACTAAGCTTCCAAGTGGCGAGGATGCAACCTTTGCGACAGTTGCTAGAAGAATAGAAAAAGATACAGCAGATAAAGTTAAGGCTCTTAATATAAATGGTATTTTAGTTACTACAGATACTAAGAGATATTATCCAAATAATAATTTTTTAGCAAATGTATTGGGAACTACCAATACTGATGGCAAAGGATTATCAGGAGTGGAACTCCAATATAATTCATATTTATCTGGAATTCCTGGAATGAGGATTGCAGAAGTGGATAAAAACAGTACTGATTTGCCATATGACATTTCACAGTTTACAGCACCTGTAAATGGTAAAGATGTAAAGCTAACTATAGATGAAAATATTCAAAGCTTTGCTGAAAAGGCAGCAGAACAGGCTTATATAAATAACAAGGCTAAGGCTGTATCTGTATTAGTTATGGATCCTAAAACAGGAGAAATCTTAGCTATGGTTGATAAACCGGATTTTGATCCCAATAAGCCATTTGAAGGAGCAGAAAAATTTGATGGCAAAGATAATGGTGAAAAAGTACAAAAGATGTGGCGAAATAGATTGGTAAATGATACTTTTGAGCCTGGTTCAATATTTAAAGTATTTACTACTATATCTGGTTTAGAAAATAATGTAGTTAATAAAGATACGAAATTTGCAGATAATGGATCAATATCAGTAGGTGGAATTACAGTAAAGGACGCTGAAGAGGGCCTTGGAACTCAAAATTTACTTCAAATTTTACAAAATTCATCTAATGTAGGGTATGTAATGTTAGGTAAAATGCTAGGAAAAGAAAAATTGTTTGAAACTATTGATAAATTTGGATTTGGTAAAGTTAGTGGCGTTGATTTACCTGGTGAAGCTCCTGGTATTGTTAAACCAGTTAATAAGATGTCTGAGGCAGATCTTGCAACAATATCGTTTGGACAAACTAATACAGTAAACTCAGTTCAATATATGGCTGCATTTAATGCCATTGCGAATGGAGGAACCTTAATTCAGCCCCATATAATGAAGGAAGTTACTCATGGGGATGAAAATAATGTTAGTATTGTAGATGAAACCTTTAAACCTAAGACTTCAACAGTTGCAAGTTCGGAAAAGACAGCAGAACTTAGAAGTTATCTTGAAGCAGTTGTAACTGGAGGATCAGGGGCAGGAACCTTTATTGAAGGGTATCATGTAGGTGGAAAGACTGGAACAGCTGAAAAAGTAGTTGACGGTAAATATGGAGAAGGTAAATACATATCTTCCTTTGTTGGAATGGCTCCAGCAAATGATCCTAAAGTCACTATAATGATAACTGTGGATGAACCAAGTAATGGTGAATATTATGCAGCCCAAGTTGCAGTTCCTTATGCAAAACCATTATTTTTAGATATCTTTAATTACTTAAACACAAAATTTACTGATGAAAAAGGTGAGAAAATCACTAAAGATGTTGTAATACCCGAAGTAAGAAATATGAAATTGGAAGATGCTAAAAAAGTGCTAAAAGATGCAAAATTAAACTTCAATCTTGATGGTAATGGCGATAAAATAGTAAGTATGAGTCCATATCCTGGAAATACTGTTAAGGAAGATACTAAAATAAATCTTTACACTAGTGGTGATGCGACTTATAATAATAATGTTGTAATGCCAAATGTTAGGGGATATTCAAAGGATGATGCTGCTGCTTTATTGAAGGGACTTGGAATAACACCAAATTTTGAAGGCAATGGATCAGTATTATCTCAAGATATTTCAGAAGGTGAAAATATAACTAAAGGCACAACAGTTAAGTTGGTTTTAAATGCAGATTATAAGGATTAAATCGAAATTAGATAAGTGATAAAGCATTAGCATGTGAGAATGCTCGCATGCTATATTTTTAGTATTGGTTTTGGAAAAAAATTCTACATTTTTGCCATGAGTAAAATTATGACAGTAATAATAAGATAAATTTAGTTGGGAGAGATTCAATATGAATTTTAAAAGTATTTTAGTGGGAATAGATTATGAACTGATTCAAGGTGAAATTGATGTAGAGATCAATAAAATAAACTATGATAGTAGAAAAATTAATCAGCTTGATGTTTTTGTGTGCGTTAAAGGATATGCAACCGATGGGCATAATTATATTAATAAAGCTTTAGAAAATGGAGCAAAGGTGATTGTAGTCCAAGATAAAGTGGACATAGAAAACAAAGAAGTCACAATTATTAAATGTGAAGATACAAGAAAAGCTTTAGCATTATTAGGAGCAAATTATTATGATAATCCTAGCAGTAAAATGAAAATCATTGGAATAACAGGAACTAATGGTAAAACTACTACTGCTTTTATGATAAAGAATATTTTAGAGGCAAACAATAAAAAAGTTGGTTTAATTGGAACTATTGCAAATTATATAGGAAGTGAAAAAATCCATACTGAAAGAACAACTCCTGAATCACTGGAATTACAAGAACTATTTTCAGACATGGTAAATAGAGGTGTAGAATATTGCGTTATGGAAGTTTCTTCACATTCTTTAGAATTAGATAGAGTGTATGGAGTTAAATTTGAAGTTGGGATATTTACCAATTTAACTAGAGATCATTTGGATTTTCATAAAACCTTTGAAAATTATTATAAGGCAAAATTTAAATTGTTTGAAAGAGCTGGAATAAAAATTGTTAATATTGACGATAATTACGGAAGACAAGTAATTGAAGATTTAGAAAATTTAAAAGCAAAAGAAGTCTATACCTTTTCGGCAAATAGTAATTCTGATTTTAAAGCTTTTGATGAAGAAATGGGAAGTAGAGAAATTAAGTTTAAGCTTAAACTTAAGAAAGAAGAACAATTTATTTTAAATATACCTGGTGAATATAACATTTATAATGCTTTAGGAGCTATTATAGCATGCTATAAGTTAGATATACCAGAGGTTGCAATAAAAGATGGAATTGAAAGTGTTGTTGTTTTAGGAAGATGTGAAAGAGTAGCAAAGGAATATAATCTTCCATATGAAATAATTATAGATTATGCACATACTCCTGATGGCCTTGAAAATATATTAAAAACGGCTAAGGCTTTTACTAAAGGAAAATTAATATCTGTTTTTGGATGTGGTGGAGATAGAGATAAGGTTAAAAGACCTCAAATGGGAAAAATATCTACTGATATAGCAGATATTTCAATTATAACTTCAGATAATCCAAGAAGTGAGGAACC
This sequence comes from Clostridium sp. YIM B02555, assembly GCF_022320955.1. NCBI lineage: Bacteria > Bacillati > Bacillota > Clostridia > Eubacteriales > Clostridiaceae > Clostridium > Clostridium sp. YIM B02555. Next base: position 141,329 of record NZ_JAKJJY010000003.1, read on the forward strand.
AGCAGAGATAATTAAGGATATTAAAGCAGGGGTTAATAAAGAAAATTATATAATAATTGAAAATCGAAAAGAAGCAATAAAAAAAGCCATTACAATAGCTGATAAAGATGATGTTATTGTAATTGCAGGTAAGGGACATGAAACTTATCAAATATTAAAAGATGAAACAATACATTTTGATGAAAGAGAAGTTGTAAAGGAAATACTTGATTCAGTTAACAAGTCATGATTAATAGTAAAAGCTAAGTTTACTTAGAATATAGAATAATTTTTTATATAAACAAACTAAAAATTGATAACTGTAAAAAATTGTAAAGACAACTGTAAACTGCAAACACTTTCTCAACTGTAAATTGTAAACTGTTAATTGACTAAAAGGGGTGGATGAACTTGGATTTAAATTTAGCAGAAATAATAAAAGCTGTAGAGGGAAAAGTATTATACAATAATAATGAAGGAAACTTTAATGTTATTTCTACAGACACAAGAAAAATTGAAAAAGATAATTTATTTATAGCATTAAAAGGTGAAAACTTTAATGGAAATGATTATGTAATTAAGGCTATTGAAAAAGGAGCATCTATAATTATAATAGATGAAGTTAAATTTCGAGAAGAAGAATTAAATAATAAAGGTACGATAATTAAAGTTAAGGATACAAAAACTGCTTTAGGAGATTTAGCAAGATTTTATAGAAAAAAACTTGGAATAAAAGTTGTTGGAATAACGGGTTCAACAGGTAAAACTTCCACTAAAGATTTAGTGGCTGCATTTTTGAGTGGAAAATATAAGGTGTTTAAAACACAAGGGAATTTTAATAATGAAATTGGTTTACCTCTCATGATTTTTCAGCTTTCAAAAGATTATGATATAGCTGTACTTGAAATGGGAACTAGTAATTTTGGTGAAATAAACCGTTTAGCAAGTATTGCACTTCCTGATGTTGCAGCAATTACAAATATTGGAGTGTCACATATAGAATATTTGAAGACTAGGGAAAATATACTTAAAGAGAAGATGTGTATAACAGACTTTTTTGCTGAGCAAAATTCATTAATAGTAAATTGTGAAAATGATATGTTACAGACTTTAAATAGATGCGATAAATTTAATTTACAAAAAGTTGGATATGATGAAAAGTACAATATGTATGCTAAAAACATTGAATTAACTGATAAAAGTACTTCTTTTGATGTAGTGACTATGGAAAAGGAAAGTCATAGATTCAATTTAAATATGATTGGAGAACATAATGTACTTAATGCACTTATAGGGATACAAATTGCAAGAGATTTTGGATTAACATTTGAGGAAATGGAAAAAGGATTAGAAAATTTTAATGCAACTTCTATGAGACTTGAGTTTATACAAAAAAATAATTTCACAATAATTAATGACTCATATAATGCCAGCCCTGATTCAATGAAAGCAGCGATTGAGGTTCTTAAAAATTCCTCTGGAACAAGAAAATTGGCAGTACTGGGAACAATGGGGGAATTAGGTGATTATGCTAAGAAAGCTCATACTGAAATTGGAAACTATGCAAAAGAAAAGGTTGATATTTTATTAACAACAGGAGAGTTTAAGGATTGTTATAAGGCTGGTTTTGGAGATGCCACAATGGTCTTTGAAACAAAACAGGAACTTATGGAAAAATTAGTTGAGTTAATAGAAGTAAATGATACTATTTTAATAAAGGCATCAAGAAGTGGAAAATTTGAGGAAATAATTAAGTATATAGAGAAAATGAAATAAAACTAAGGAGGTGACTTGCCTTAGGCAGCACAGGATGGGGGACACTATGAACTTTATAATGAATTTTAAAATTTTAGCACCATTAATAATGGGATTTATATTTTCGATGATACTTGGACCGATATTTATACCAGTACTTCACAAATTGAAGTTTGGTCAAAATATTAGAAAGGATGGACCTAAGAGCCATCAAAAAAAATCTGGAACTCCAACAATGGGTGGTCTTATATTTTTTATTTCAACGGCTGCAACTATGTTAATTATGGGACAAAATCTAACAAGCAAAGAAATGATACTATTATATTCATTTCTAGCATTTGGATTTATTGGATTTTTAGATGATATATTAAAAATAATTCACAAAGATAACTTAGGATTAAGAGCAGCACAAAAGATGATATTATTAATTTTATTTTCATTAGCTTTAGCATGGTATGGATATGTAAATGTTGGAACTGATATATTATTCCCATTTTTAGGGCATAATATTAAATTCAATTTAGGAATATTATATATACCATTTATAGTTATTTATTATGCAGCAGTAACAAATGCAGTCAATTTGACAGATGGTATTGATGGACTTGCAACATCAGTTACAATAATTGTATTAACATATTTTGCTATTGTTGGATTTAGAACAGGAAATTATGAAGTGTCAGTTTTTGCATTAGCATTAATTGGAGCATTACTTGGGTTCCTGAAATTTAATGCTTTTCCGGCAAAGATTTTTATGGGTGATACAGGTTCTTTAGCTCTAGGAGGGGTTATAGGGACTATGGCCTTAATGCTTAGAATGGAGTTGTTTGTTATAATAGTTGGAGGTATTTATTTGATTGAAACATTATCTGTTATCATTCAAGTTACTTCTTTTAAATTAACTGGTAAGAGAGTATTTAAAATGTCTCCAATACACCATCACTTTGAACAAGTTGGGTGGAGTGAAGTTAAAATAGTAACCGTATTTTCATGTATAACTACAATTTTATGTGTAATTGGTTTTATAGCGCTTTAGTTAAGTAAGTTTGGAGGATTTATGTATGAAGGTCATTAGGCCAAAAAGAAAAATTAAGATGGGTGAAATAGATTATGGTATATTTTATTCAGTGGCATTACTGTTAACAATAGGAATAGTTATGGTATATTCAGCTAGTTCTTACTATGCAATGTATATAGACCATGATAGTATGGCTTATCTGAAAAAACAGCTTATTTCAGCAGTTGTTGGAGTTATTGCAATGGCCGTTGCTATGAGTTTTGACTACCATAAAATAAAAAAATACACAGTACCAATAATGATAGGATGTGTACCTTTGTTATTAGCTGTGTTCTTATTTGCTGATACTAAAGGAGCGCAGAGATGGATTAAGATTGGTGGATTTAGTTTACAGCCTTCAGAAATTGCTAAATATGTTGTGGTAATTTTTTTAGCAATGAGCTTAGAACTCAAAGGTGAAGGTGTTAAAAAATTTACAACTGGAATAGTTCCATATTTAACAGTTTCAGGATTTTATGCTGCATTGGTATTATCTCAGAAGAATTTAAGTATTGCATCAGTTATTATGATTGTTACCTTTATTGTGTTATTTGCTGCTGGGGGAAAATTAAAACATTTATTTGGAATAGTAGCTCCAGTTTTAGTAGCAGCAGCAGCATTTTTTGCAATGTCTGCAGATTATAGAAGAGCTCGATTATTGAACTTTATAAATCCTTGGAATGATGCTGCCGGAAATGGATATCAATTAATACAATCCTTTTATGCACTTGGAGCTGGAGGTATAACGGGACTTGGTCTTGGCCAATCAAGACAAAAAACTTTATATATGCCAGAACCACATAATGATTTTATTTTCTCAATAATTGGTGAAGAACTAGGTCTTATTGGATGTATATGCATAATAACCTTATTCGTAATATTTATTTGGAGAGGAATAAATGTAGCCATGAAAGCAAGGGATACGTATGGTACACTTCTTGCAGTAGGAATAACTTCAGTTATTGCTGTTCAATCACTTATCAATATAGCAGTTGTAACTGGATCGATGCCTGTTACAGGCGTTCCTTTACCATTTATTAGTTATGGAGGTTCGGCTCTGGTGATCAATATGGCTGCAGTTGGAGTTCTTCTAAATATATCACGGCAAATTGAAGGAAAAGAAGAAATTAGAAAAGTATAAATATGTACAGAGTAAAGAATTAGATAATTAATTCTTTACCCTGTTTTTTTTGAGAATATGGAAATAGCATTTTAATTTAGATGAAATTCTTTAATTAACGTGGTATCATTATATAATAAATATAAATTTATATAGATATTTATTATCAATTAATTGAAGAGAAATTTATTAATATACAGAATAAAAATTATATTATTATAATAAAGGATATATAGAAATAGGGATGAGTATGATTAATTCAAAGAAAAGAAATTTACCTAAAACAAAGAAGTTACCTAAGACAAAGAAATTTATTATAAAATCACAAAAAAGAAAGTTAATAAAAAGAATAATATTATCGACAATAATAATAACTATAGGTGTAGTAGTTTTTGCAACTAAGTCTGACTTTTTTTTAGTAAAAAAGGTAGCCATTTTAGGGAATCCTATTATGAGTGGTGAAGATGTTAAAGAAAAAACAGAAAATATTATTGGTCAGAATATATTTTTTATAAATAAAAACAATATTATAAATGAAGCGAAAAAAAATCCTTATGTTGAAAGTGTAGAAATTACTAAAACATATCCAAAACAAGTTAACATAAAGATAATGGAAAAACAAGGAGTATTTTATACAGAAAGTGATGGATATAAGTATGTTTTAGATGGTCAAACTAACTTGCTTGAAAAGACCGATAATGTTGAAAATAGAAATTTGGTTAAGCTTCAGGGAGTTGAATTGAAAAAAGTAGAACTTGGGAATAAGACCTTGGACGATGCAAGGATTCTTAAAGTATTGGATGTCTTTTATCAAATAGTTAAGAAAAATCCAACAAATTATAATGTAGATACTATTGATTTAAGTGATTTTATGAATATAAAAGTGTCTATTGGTGAAGTAGAAGGAAAATTAGGAAATGATGAAAATATACCAGATAAGATGAATAAGTTAATGCATATTATTCAAGATAAGGATATTGGAATAAAAAAGGGTTATGTAGATGTAGGTTTTAATGGAGCGCCCGTATATAAAAAAGAAAGGTAAGATAAGAAATGAAAATATCTAAATCGCAAGTGTTTATAGCAATCGTTTGTGGACTACTAGGGTTTTTATTGGCATATCAATTTAAAGTCTTGTCAAATAAGAATATTGAGTCAAATATTAATAATTATAATAAAAGTGATATAATTTCAGAAATTGAGTCTTTAAAGAAGGAAAAGGAAGAATTAACTGCAACTAATTCTAAATTATCAGATGAGCTTAAGCAAATTGAAGAGACTGCGGCTAAGAATGGAGATTTGGGTAAGGATGTAAAAAATCAACTTGATGACGCAAGAATGCAGTTAGGAATAGTTGACGTAAAAGGACCTGGAGTTGTACTAACAATAAGTCCTAAGAGTTCTATTTTTGGAGCAAATCAAAATGATGCTAGTGGAAATCTAGGAGAAGATGAGTTAGTTCATGTTGTAAATTTGCTTTGGTATTCTGGTGCAGAGGCTATATCAATAAATGATATTAGAGTAACTTCTCAAACAGGAATTAAAACAGCTGGGAATGGAATAGCTATAGGTTCATCAGGGAAGGTTTATCCAAAGGATAAGGTGGTAATAAAAGCAATTGGAGATAAAGCGAGACTTAATGTTGGAATTTCATTTCCTGGTTCTTTGGAATATGGTTCTCTTCCCAATTATAATAATGAAGTCAAAGCAAATGATGATATATTTATAGGAAAATCAACACAATCATTAAAAAATGACTTTTTAAAATCAGTTAAAGAATAGGAGAGAGTTAATTTGATAGCAATTATAGGTTTATTAATAGGAATTATACTTGGATTTGTATTAGATGTTAACATATCAGATAAACTATCCCCATATATGTCAGTGGCAATACTTGCATGTTTAGACACTGTATTTGGTGCTATAAGAGGAAATCTGTCAAAAAACTTTCAGGCAGATATCTTTATATCAGGTTTTTTTGGAAATGCATTACTGGCAGCAGGACTTGCATATCTTGGAGATAAGCTTGGGATTCCGATATATATGGCAGCGGTAATAGTATTTGGTGGAAGAATATTTGATAATTTTGCAATTATAAGAAGATTATTATTAGAGAATTTTAAAACTTGGAAAAAAAGTAAGGGTAAGAAAAATTTAATAGAAAATGAAGAAAATGATGTGAAGTAATGGGGTGATGTAATGAAAAATAATAAAGGCTTTTTCTTTGTTTTCATTGCAACCATTATAATTGGGATATTAATATCTATGAATTATCATTTGAAAGGAAATCAATCTTTTACTCAGTTAAATTCAGCAGAATTCCAAAATGCTGTTGAAGAAAGAGCAACATTGTATAGGCAAATTGGAAATTTAAAAGAAGATAATGGTGAGAAGCGAGATAAAATAAGAAATTATGCACAGAATGATACTAAAAATGATAAAATTTTAGAGGATATGAAAGCTCAAATTAAAGATTATGGAATGTTTGTTGGTGCAAATAAAACTGAGGGACCTGGAATTATATTAAAAATAAATGATGGAATAACTAATGCACGTGAAGAAAATACAGATCAAATAAATAATAAGCTTTTCCATGATAATGATATGGCTTTGGTTTTAAATGAATTGAGAGTTGCAGGTGCACAAGCAATCAGTGTAAATAAACATAGAGTTGTTCCGTGGTCAGGAGTAATTTGTAGTTGGGCATTTTTGCAGTTTGAAGATGGAACTATGGAGTATGCACCCTTTAATATATATGCAATTGGTGATCCAGAAAAGTTGAAAGCAGCATTGCTTGAAGACGGAAGTCATGTAAAACAATTGATGTTTAGAAAGCTCTATGTAGACATTCAAGTAGTTGATAAAATTGTTATGCCACCTACAACAGCTAATATAAATGTTAACCATATGAAAGAAGAACAAAGTAAAAAGTAAAATTAATTAAAATAATTGAAGGAAATTATGAATTTGTATAGAATATAAACAAGTGAGGCAAAGAAAGGATATTTTGGTGTTACATTATGGGTATTATTCAAAACATTGAAAAACTTAAAGCTAAAATTCCCGAAGAAGTATTGCTTTTAGCTGTTTCAAAGACAAAACCTTTGGAAGATTTAGAAGAAGCTTATAAAGCTGGAATAAGAGATTTTGGTGAAAATAAAGTTCAAGAACTTACTACAAAATTTGAAAGCTTTCATGATGATGTAAGATGGCATCTTATAGGGCATCTTCAAACTAATAAAGTGAAGTATTTAGTTGATAAGGTTTATTTAATACATTCCTTGGATAGTATTAATTTATTACATGAAATAGAAAAGAATTTCAAGAAAGCTAATAAAATTGCAAATACTTTAATTCAAATAAATATTGGAAGAGAAACAAGTAAAAGTGGAATTTTAGAAGAAGATTTAGAAAAATTTATTCTAGAAATTGAAAAATGTACAAATGTATCTGTTAAAGGTATAATGGTTATAATTCCGGTAGGAGATGAGGAAAGCAATAGAAGATATTTCAAAAAGACAAAGGAAATCTTTGATGGGCTTAAGAAAAATGAATATAAAAATATACAGATGAACATATTATCTATGGGAATGACTCATGATTATGTGACAGCAATCGAAGAAGGTTCTAACTTAGTTAGAATAGGTACAGGAATATTTGGAGAAAGAAATTATAATTTGGGAGGCGTAAATAATGAGTAATGTTTTGTCAAAAGTAAAATCTTTATTAGGGTTTGAGGATTATGAAGAATATGAAGATTTTGAAGAAGAAGAATTTGAAGATGCGTTAAAGGATGAAGATGAAATTGAACCAGTTATAACCAATAAAAAGAATAGTAAGGTTGTAAATATCCATACATCATCAGCTACAAAGGTTACAATAACTAAACCTGTAGATTATGAAGAAGCTACTGAAATTTGTGAAGCTCTTAAAAATAGAAGAATAGTTTTAGTTAATACTACAGTATTAGAACTTAAAATAGCACAAAGGTTATTAGATTTTATAAGTGGATCATGTTATGCTTTAGGCGGAGAACTACAACAAATTGAAAAGGGAGTATATCTTCTTTCACCTTCAAATGTTGAAGTGACAAATGAATTAAAGAATGAATTAAGTTCAAAGGCGTTGTTTAACTGGTCAAAATAGGAGGCGGCATGATATATAGTATTTATGTAGTTCTTGACATATTATTAAGATTGTTAGAATTAGCTGTAATTGTAGATTTTATATCTTCGTGGATTCCACAAATCCAAGGAAATAAAATTGTTAGAACTATTCGTGATTTTATTAGTCCTGTTTTAGAACCAATTAGAAGATTACAAGACAGATTAATTCCGGGCTTACCAATAGATTTTTCGCCTATGGTTGCATTGGGAATAATAGGAATATTTAGAGGGATGATATAATAAAATTTATGAAAAATAGAATACTAAAATATTTTACAGATGAGTATAAAGATGAAGCTTTAAATTTATATGAAAAATATACATTATCAAAAGAAAAAAATATAACTGTATTTGGTAGAAGTTTTTATACACCTAATGTATGGAAATGGTTTGAAGAAAATTTGCAGAGTAACTACTTTAAAGTTGAGAGTAATGGGCTTTTTCAAGAAGCAGAAAGAAGAATGGTTTCTTTTAATAATTCGGATGAAAGTCCATTTCCTATGAAATTGTTAAAGATTGAAAATACTTCGAAGTTTACAAGCCTTACACACAGAGATTATTTAGGTGGAATTTTATCTCTTGGAATAGAAAGAAATAAAATTGGGGACCTTTTGGTATCCGAAAATGCTTGTTATTTACCAGTACATGAAGAGGTTGAGGAATTTATAATATTTAACTTAGAAAGAATTGCTAAAGTTAAATGTAATGTGAAAATAATTGATAATTTAGATTTTATACCTAAGTTTTCTTTTAAAGAAGAGTTAGTATTAGTTTCTTCTTTAAGAGCTGATGGAATTGTTTCCAAAATTACAAATGCATCAAGAACTAAGGCTCAAGGTATGATTGAACAAGGTCAAGTACTTCTAAATTATGCTAAAATTAAAGATAAAAGTCAAGAATTAAAGAGCGAAGATAGAATCACTATAAGAGGTTTTGGAAAATTTATTTTAGGTGATTGTGTTGGTAATAGTAAAAGTGGGAAAGTAAAACTTATTATAAAAAAATATACATAATTGAGGTGAACAGCATGAAATTAACTCCTATGGACATAAATAATAAGGAATTTAAAAAGGGTTTAAGAGGCTATAATGCAGATGAAGTTGATGACTTTTTAGATCAAGTAGTAGAGAATTATGAAGAACTTTACAAGGAAAATGCAAACTTAAAAGAAAAGCTTGCAAACCTAAATGAAAAAATTGATCATTATTCAAAAATTGAAAGCACTATACAAAATACTTTATTACTTGCTCAAAACGCTGCTGAGCAGGCTAAAAATTCTGCTCAAAAGGAAGCAGAGTTATTACTTAAAAATGCTAATGAAACAGCACAAAAGGTTACTGATAAAGCTCATAATGATGTTGTACAAATCAATGATGAGTATGAAAAGGTTAAGCAGGAATTTATTAAATTTAGAGCAAAATATAGAAATTTCGTGAACACTCAATTACAAACTTTTGATGATTTAGAAAAAGAATTTATTAAAAATTATAATGTGTCAGAGCCAATTGAAGAAGAAGAAGATATTCAAGAAGAAATAATTGAAAAAGAAATTAGCACAGCTAATGAGAGTTTAGATGTTACTGATAAAGAGGAAGAAATTAAGGAAAGTACTTCCTTAAGCGATGAATTAAATGAAATTAAAAGCTTTTTCGTTCAGGAATAATTACATATTGAAATTGTCAATACTCAATGATTAATGAATATTGATTTAATTTGATAGTATTTATATTTTTAGCAATTATATTCGTAACATATATATATAATAAGTAAGTTAGTTAATTGGAGAAATTTACTAACTTACTTATTTTTTTATCTTGAAGTTGAAGATTCAGAACTATTAAATTTACTATTAATTATTACTATATCAACCCTTCTATTTGCAGCTTTACCTTCTTCAGTTGAATTGGACTTAACAGGCCTATATTCACCATATCCTATTGAAGAGAGTCTTTCGGGTTTTACATTCCCTTGTGAAATTAAGAATTCTACTACGTTTGCAGCTCTTATAGATGAAAGCTGCCAGTTTGAATGAAAGTAAGTCGTATTGATAGCGACGTTATCAGTATGTCCTTCTACATGAATATAGTTGTCGATTCCATTTAGAACTTTTGATATAGATATTAGCTTACCTTGAAAATCAGGCTTAATAGTTGCTTCACCGCTATTGAAAAATAGATTATCATTAAAACTAATTACAAGACCTCTTTCTTGAATTGAAGTAGTAACTCCACCTTTTAATTCAGAATTATTAACAAGTTCGTCAACTTTTCTTTTAATATCTGTTAATTTCTCACTTTCAGTAGAAGAATAACTTTCATCCACTGATTCGTCAGTGGAATCAGGTGAGTTTGTATTATCAGTAACAGCTATTACGTTTTTACCGTTTCCGCTATTAAAGCCTATCTTTAAAGAATTAGCTAGTGTTTCAACTTTCTTATTATCTACATTAGAAATCGCATACATCATTAGAAAAAAGATCATCATTAAGGTAATAAAATCCAAGTAAGAAAGCATCCATCTATCTGTATTGTCTTTCTCTTTTCTCATTCTTCTTCTCTTAATCATATTCTATTACCTCTTAATATTCTTCTTCAAATTGTTTAGCTTCATCTGCAGTAAGGTAACTTGATAATTTACTTATTAAAGTATTAGGATTTACTCCTTCTTGGATAAGTAATACTGCTTCTATAATCATTTGCTTTTCGTTGCATTCTTCTTTGTTTAATTCTTTCAACTTACTAGCAATAGGAAGCCAAAAAAGATTTGCAGTAGCAAGTCCATATAATGTTGCAATAAAAGCAAGGGCGATTTTTCCACCCATTGTACTAACATTATTTAATTGGCTGAGAATAATAACTAAACTAGTGATCGTTCCAACTATTCCCATGGTAGGAGCATAGCCGCCGGCAGAAGTAAAAACTTCAATGTAATTATCATGTCTATCCAAAATTTGTTCCAGTTTAGTATTTAATATATTTTTTACTGATTCAGGATCTACACCGTCTACCACCATTTGAAGGCCTTTTTTAACAAATGGATCTAAATCAGAAGTTAGCTCTGAATCTAAACTTAAAAGACCAAATTTCCTAGTTTTTAATGATACTTCCTTAAAATAATTAATAAGAGTTTCGTTATTACTTTCTTTCTTTTTAAAAGCTATTGATAATACTGTAGGAATTTTTTTTAGTGTTTTAGATGGAAATGAAATACCCACAGCACCTATAGTTCCCCCAATAACTATTAATGCAGCTGTTGGTTGCATTAAAGCTAATGGACTACCTCCCTCAATAATAAACCCTACTATTATACAAAAAAAAGCAAAAAAAATACTTATTAATGTACCAATGTCCACAATTCAATCCCCCTTATAATGTGTAAGTTCATAAAATTATTTAATAATCCTAAATTAAATCTAAAATAAATAAGGATTATGTAATAAATTACGAGTTTTTATTAAAATATGTATTATATAGAATAATCATAGCACATTATAAAAACGTTGTAAAATGCCCTAAAATATCATTTTTAAGCAATATATCTATAAGTTTCAATTGTAAAGTGAAAGTTAATATATTATAATGTTGAGAGAATATGATAACAATCAATTACTAAATAATAGACTAAGAGGCTTGTCTATTATTTTTTGATTATGTCTAAAAAGAAAGGATTATTGATTTATGGAAAAGCATGTTTTTGTAGTCGACGAAAGTGACAAAGGGGCAAGGATTGATAAGTATTTATCAGAAATTTTTGTTGATAAATCAAGATCTTTTATTCAAGGACTCATTGAAAAAGATGGAATTGAAGTAAATGGTAAAATTCCTAAAAGCAACTATAAGTTAAAAACTTTTGATAAAATTGAAGTTACATTTAGTGAACCTGAAGTCTTGAATGTAGAGGCTGAAGATATACCTTTAAATATTTTATATGAAGATGCAGATATAGTAGTAGTAAATAAAGAACAAGGGATGGTTGTCCATCCAGCACCAGGAAATTACAATGGAACATTAGTAAATGCACTACTTTATCATTGCACAGATTTATCTAGTATTAATGGAATTATTAGACCAGGTATAGTTCACAGAATTGACAAAGATACTTCTGGAGTTTTAGTAGTAGCTAAAAATGATAAAGCGCATAATAAACTTTCAGAACAATTAAAAGATCATTCTATGAAAAGAGAATACTATGCTTTAGTTGAAGGAAGAATAAAAAACGATAAAGGTATTATTGATAAGCCACTTGCAAGAAATAAAAAAGATAGATTAAAGATGGGAATAGTTGAAGGTGGAAAAAGGGCAGTGACTCATTATGAAGTTTTGGAAAGATATAATGGATTCTCATTAATTAAGTGTGTACTAGAAACAGGAAGAACTCATCAAATTAGAGTGCACATGGCATCTATTGGCTTTCCATTAGTCGGAGATCCTCTTTATGGTTTCAAAAAACAAAAATTTAAAATTAATGGGCAAATGTTACATGCTAAAACATTGGGCTTCATTCATCCAACAAAGAATGAATATGTTGAATTCACAACAGAGTTGCCAGAGTATTTTAGAACTATATTAGATAAATTAAGAAAAGAATAGAAATAATACATTGTATTAATGGAGGGGTAACATGAAGTTTAAAGCAATTCTATTAGATGATAAAGCAATAAATAGAACATTAATAAGAATATCGCATGAAATAATTGAAAGAAATAAAGGAGTGGAAGACTTAGTTTTACTTGGAATTAAAACTAGAGGGTATCCTCTTGCTGAGAGAATTGCAAGTTATATAAAAGGAATTGAAGGTAAGGAAGTTCCAGTAGGCTCAGTAGACATAACGTTATATAGAGATGATTTAAGTGTTGTTACTGATAAGGTAGAGGCCCATGATTTAAATTTAGGCCTTGAAATAAAAGATAAGAAAATTGTTATAGTTGATGATGTTTTATATACCTGTAGAACAGCTAGAGCGGCAATAGATGCTATTATGGATGTAAGCAGACCAATGGGAATTCAATTAGCAGTGCTTATAGATAGAGGTCATAAAGAATTACCTATTAGGGCAGATTATGTAGGTAAAAATATACCAACTTCAAAAAATGAAATTATAGCAGTTTCATTGAACGAAATTGATGGTGAAGATCACGTAAAAATATATGATTCAAATAGTAATGAAGAATAAAGGGAGAACATGATATAATGTATGATTTAATTGCAACCAGTACTTTTGGAATAGAAAGTATAACAGCAAAAGAACTAAAAGCACTAGGCTATGAAGATTTAAAAATTGAAAATGGAAAAGTTACTTTTGAAGGTGATGAAATGGATATAGCAATTTGCAATATTCATTTGAGAACAGCAGATAGAGTACTTATAAAAATGGCGGAGTTTGAAGCTAAGTCTTTTGAAGAATTATTTCAAGGAACTAAAAAAGTCGATTGGAGCAAGTTAATTCCAATAGATGGTGTTATGCATGTAGTTGGTAAAAGTATTAAATCAACTTTACATAGTGTTCCAGACTGCCAATCTATTGTAAAAAAAGCTATAATAAAAAGCATGAGTGAAAGCTATGGGATTGAGACCTTTAGTGAAAGTGGACCAGTTTATAAAATTGAAGTTGCAATTTTGAAAGATATAGTAACTTTGACTATAGATACAACAGGACCAGGTTTACACAAAAGAGGTTATAGAGAACTTGCTGGTATTGCTCCACTAAAAGAAACTTTAGCAGCATCTATGATTTTAATTTCTAGATGGAATGAAAATTTTTCACTTATTGACCCATTTTGTGGTTCAGGAACAATATTGATAGAAGCTGCTATGATAGCTCAAAATATTGCACCAGGAGTAAATAGAAGTTTTGTATGTGAAACTTGGCCATCTATGAGTGGAAATGAATTTAATATAGTAAGAGATGGTGCTAGGAAGTCTGAGAAGAAGAATGATATAAAACTAATTGGCTATGATATAGATTATAGAGTTATTAAAGTTGCTATGGAAAATGCCCAAAAGGCAGGAGTAGATAAATACATTGAATTTCAAAAACGAAATTTTATGGATTTTTCAACTTCTAAAAAGTATGGTTTTATAATTTCTAACCCACCATATGGGGAAAGAATCGGAGAAACAGAAATGTTAAACACGCTTTATAAACATATGGGAAATATGAAAAAGAGATTAGAAGATTGGGATTTTAATATATTAACATCTTTTGAGCCTTTTGAAAAAGTAGTTGGAGTAAAGTCTACTAAGAACAGAAAACTATATAATGGTAAAATAAAATGTTATTATTATCAATATTTTGATAATATTAAAATTAAAAATCAAGGTGATATTTTAATCAATAAGTTAATAAATTAAAATTAACTCGATAAATAGTTAATTAAATTAAGCTGATGGGGTTAAAAAGTTATTTATATTAGTTTGTATAGGAAGTAGTGTAAATATATTTACAAAATTTTATACCAGTGATAAAATTAGTGTAAGTAAAATATGGTAGCAAAGGCGCTAACAATAAGAAGTTGTTAGTGCCTTTTTTGCGCATCTAATTATAATCAAGAAGATTTTATAGAGATGTATATTTTATTAAAATAAATATTAAGGAAGGAGTTCAAATAATGGCAGAGGTATATCAAAGGATGGCAGAGAAAATACCAAATATGAGTAGAGCTCAAGAAAAAATAGCAAAATATATTTTATCAAATCCAAACAGCACACCTTTTTTAACTGTAGAAAAATTAGCTAAGCTATCTGGAGTTAGTATTGCAACTGTTACGAGATTTGTAATCTTTCTAGGATATAAAGGATATCCTGAATTTCTAAAGGATACTCAACAATCTATGCAGCAGCAAGTATCAAAAAATGAGCGTTTAAAAAATGATTCAAATGAAAATTCTGATGATGAAAAAGAAGTTTATGATATATTTGAAGAAGATTTAAATAATATCAAATTGACTATGGAAGAGTTAGATTTATATGAGTTGAAAAAGGCAGTAAACTTACTATTAAATGCTAAAAAAATATACATAGTTGCGAGGAGAAGTGCGTCAGTGCTTGGATCATTTTTAAAATATTATTTAGATTTTATGTTTAATAGTGTTAATTTAATAGAAAATATTGAACAAATACCTAAACAAATAAATGGCTTTAGTGGAGAAGAAGTTATTATAGGAATCAGTTTTGAGAAGTATGCCAGAAGTACAGTTGAGATAGTTGCTCATTTAAAAAGCAGGGGAGTTGCTACCATAGCAATTACTGATAATATGTTGTCTCCACTTGTTCCTTATTCAGATGTTACATTAACTGCAATGAGTAAAGGTTCTACTGAAATTGAATCTTTTGCAGCACCAATAAGTTTAATTAACGCATTAATTACATCTATTGAGAAGGAAAGAAAAGATTGTTTTACTAGCAATGTAGAATTGCTAGAAGAAGCCTGGAGAAAATTTGATTTATTCATTTAAAAAAGAAGTATCAACTTACATAAACGGAAGTTGATACTTCTCTTTATTAAACTTTAAACTTATTATTAAAATCACTTGGGTTAATAAATAAGGTCCAATTTGTATGATAAATAACCATACCAGGTTTTGCGCCATTAGGCTTTTTTAATTCCTTAACTTTTGTATAATCAATAGGTAATTTTGCTGAATCTTTACCTTTACTATAATAACCAGCAATTATAGCAGCTTCCTCTAAAGTGCTATCAGGTACATCAAAGGCACATACGATAACATGTGAACCAGGGATGTCTTTTGCATGAAGCCAAAGATGATTTTTATTTGCAAATTTTAAACTCAAATAATCATTTTGTAAGTTGTTCTTTCCTACATAGATATCAATTCCATCACTTGAAACAAAATGATGAGGTTTTGAAGTTTTTGCTTGTTTTGCATTTTTATTATTTTTTCTAAAGCGAATATATCCTGTTTCGACTAATTCATTTTTTATCTCATCAATTTCACTATAACTTTCAGCATTTAGAATGTTTGTAAGCACAGAATTTAAATAAGCTATTTCCTGTAAGTTTTTCTCAAGTTGAGCTTTTGCGTATTCTTCAGAGGTTTTAAGTTTATTATACTTTTTATAATAACGCTGAACATTTTCAGAAGGAGTTTTTGTCTTATCTAGCGCTATTTTCATATACTCTTCTTCCTCTTCGTTATAAAAATTAAGTAAAGTACATTCTTCATCACCTTTTTTTATAGTATATATATAAGAAGTTAAGAGATCTCCTTTGATTTTTAAACTTTCTTTTTCAGAGCATTCAATGAGCGTTTCATTTAGGATCTTAGATTTCTTATTGCATCTTTCAATATTTGTATGAATAAGTTTTTGTAAATCAGTAGATTTATTTTGAAGTCTATCTTGTTTATCTTTGCTTACAAAAAAATCTTCCATTAAAGTATTTGGGTCATCATAAGACTTGAGTAAGAAATCACTTCCTAAAGAATTTAATTTAAGTGAATAAAAGTCTTTAACTATTCCTAAACTATTCGAATATATGTTATATGAAATATTATTATCTAAATTATCAATAAAGTTTTTGAAATCTTCATAGATTTCATTAGTAGCAGGAGTAGTATTACTTTTTATAAGGTTATAATATAAATCCTTAGATAGTAGTTTACTAATTCCTGTAAAACAGTTAGAATAAAAATTATCATCAAAAGGGATAGAATTATTTACTACGTAAGAATTTAATTCTTCGTAGGTAGTTGAAAATGGATTAAGTTTGTTAGAGCTTGGAGGATATACAAAATTAACACCTGGATATAATACTCTATAACTATTTATATCAGCAGTAATGTGTTTTATAGATTCCATTACTTTGTTATCTCTATTTCTAACTAAAGTTATATTGGAGTGACGTCCCATAATTTCGATAATAAGGGAATAAATACTATCAAATCCAAGTTCATCTCTATTTTCAATTTCCATGATTATAATTCTATCAGAATCTTTTTGAATAAGATTTGTGATTCTGCCACCTAAAATATATTTTCTAAGAACCATTAAATACATAGGTGCTTTTATCGGATTTTCCTTAACTGTATTTGTTAAATGAATCCTCGCAAATCTAGAAGACGCAGAAATCAAAAGTTTCAAATTTTTACGATCTTTTCTTAAAGTTAAAATTATTTCATCTTTTTCAGGTTGGTTTATTTTATCTATTTTTGAATTCACAATGGAGTTCTTTAAATCATTAATTAAACTATATAAGTATATACCATCTAGTGCCATCTTATGTCATCCTTTCTTTTGTAACTAAGAATAGTATAACATTAATGCTTAAGGATTATCAAATTTTAGCAAAAATCATGGTATCAATCTTAAAAATAGCAAAATATAAGAAAAATTTAAGAAAAAATATTAAAAAAGGTATACAGAAATTATAAGAAATAAGTTATAATTTAAAATTGTGATATTATTAATGTATAAACAAAAAAGTTAATTAATTTTATTTTATATAAATTAGAAAAACAATTGATTGGGGGAATAGAAATGGATTTTTATAAAATGCAGGGAATAGGAAATGACTTTGTATTTATTGAAGATTTTAATAATGAAATTCAAGAGGAATGTGAACTTGCAAAAAAAGTTTGCGATAGACATTTTGGAATTGGTGCAGATGGACTTGTAATTGTAAGAAAATCAGATTTAGCTAATGCTAAAATGGTTATAATAAATGCTGATGGTTCAAGGGCAAGCATGTGTGGTAACGCAATAAGATGTTTTGGAAAATATGTATATGAGCATAAAATAGTTAAAGACTTGAAATTCTCAGTAGAAACTGGTGATGGAGTAAAGGAAATTGAAATAATTTTAGAAAAAGATAAAGTTAAATATGTACGTGTATATATGGGAAAACCATCTTATGCAGGAGAGGATATACCTTTAGTTAATATGGAAAATCTTATTGGAAAAGAAATTACTGTAGATGGCAAAACTTATAAGATGACAACAGTATTAATGGGTGTTCCTCATACGATTATTTTTCAGGAAAATGAGGAATATGATGTTATAGCTGATGGTTCGAAATTAGAAAAATTACCTATGTTTAAAGAAGGTAGTAATATAAACTTTGTTAAAATAATTGATAAGACGCATATAAGAGTAGATACATGGGAAAGAGGTGCTGGAGCTACCCTTGCTTGTGGTACTGGTTGTAGTGCATCTGTAGTTGTAGCTAAGAAATTTGGTCTTGTAGATAATATTGAAGAAATTTTTGTGAAAGCACCAGGTGGAGAACTAGTTATAGAAGTTTTAGGTGACGATGTACATATGAAAGGTCCAGCTGAAGTTGTATTTCAGGGAAAGATTACGATATAGAAATAATTAATGAGGGAATAAGAAATGAAATTATTAAGAAGAGTGTTTTTAGGGGTGTTAGTTTTGATTGTACTGCCTCTGTTTGCATTTGGATGCTCATCTCCCAAAAAAGAAGAGTCTATTAATGTAGCAGAGGATATTAAGTTAAATATGGGGGCTGTATTAAAAAATGAAGAAGGTAGTTATAAACTGTATAATTATATAAATGGAAAGTACGAGCAAATGAAAAGTAATTATACTGTATCAACATATGACAAAAATAGCTCCATTTATGTTAGCTCAGAAGGTGGAAAAAATTATATTGTTCATGGAAATCAAAAAGTTGAAATTAAAGATTTAAATTATAGTAACCTTGAGTTATCTAAAGGTGGAGAATACATTTCTTATTTTATTGATGATAATGGTTTAAAATTAAAAGTATTTAGTACTGATGGATATAAACCTATAGAAATTAAATCAAAAGTTTCAATATCTGGTGTATTATCGGATTGGTATGATAGTGATACTTTAGTATATTATGGAGTTAGTGATGACGGAGTTAATGGATTATTTACCTATAATATTAAAGATGACAAAGAAGAACTATTGTATAAAATAAAAGAAGGCTATTTAGCCTTTTTAAAAGGAACAGATAATAATGTTGTGTTTTTACAATTAACTTTGGAAAATAAAAGGCAGTTGCTTATGATAGATAAAAAGACAAAGGAAGTTAAGTTTTTATCTGATGGAATAGATGATTTATCGGATATAGTTAAAAAAGATGATACTTATTATTTTACTGGAAAAGGTTCAAATAATATAAATTCTTTGTATGAGATAAAGAATAATACTGTAAAGAGATTAGTTTATGATTTTCCAACTAGAGTCAAAATTGAAAAAGGACTAAGAATAGATGAAAATGGAAATGTCTTATTTGTTGGCTCTAACGGGGGAGAGACGGCACAGGAACAAGTTTATACTTATACGAAAGATGGGAGTATAAGTGCTATATCTAAAAATTCAACGGATTATGTTTTTTTAGAATATATAAATTAAAATAGTTAATCCTAAATAACTAAGCACTCAAGTAAATATCAATGTTTTATTGATATATACTTGAGTGTTTCTTTTTTGTATTCAGAATTAATTTAAGTTTCTTTATTACTAACCAAATAATAATAACTCTTGACGAAACTTAGTTGATAAAATATAATTGTGAGTGATAATCAATATCAATTATATTTTTAAGGAGTACAAAGATGATTTTTATTGTAACATTTATTTTAGTAACATTCTTAGCACTTTTTTACACGGGAGCCATTAGAAAAAGCAATTATATTTTCTATTCTATTGCAGCAGTTATCTCGATAACGACAGCTATCTATGAAATTCTGAGAATAACCTCAAATGCTAAACTTGATGGAATTCTTCTTACTCTTGAAAAAGCCTCAATGAGAGGTTTTATATCAATATCATTTTTTATTCTAGTAATGTATGCAGGAGCGTTAAATACAAGATGGTCAATAACCAAAAAATTATTGAGCATAAGAGCAGAACTAGCTATTTTGGGATCAATTATGTTGTTACCTCATGGAATAATATATTTTGCTCGTTTTCTCATACTAAAACTTCCAAAGATTATGAGTGAAGGTTCATTTCCTTTATTGTATTTTAGTTATATAGCAGTTGGAATTATAGGCTTTATAATAATGATACCTTTATTTATAACATCTATAAAAAAGATAAGATATAAAATGAAAGGAATGCGTTGGAAGAAGCTGCAGAGATGGGCATATTTATTTTATATATTGGCCTATGTACATATTTTATTAGTATTGTTAAATGAAAAAGAATTAGATTGGTTAAGATTGAGTACATATACAATAATCTTCGGAAGTTACATGACTTTAAGGTTATTAAAAAGTAAAAACACTGCACAAATAAAAGCTATTAAATTATCTGCAAATAGTGACTTAGCTTAAATATTGAAGTACCATAAATTTTAGAAATGAATTTATGGTATTTTGTTGTTTTAAGCACTGTTAAGGGAGTATATGTTATAATTAAGTAAATAAATAGTATAATAGTAAAAAGTGAATATGTATCTTTGTGCAATAAAAAATCAAGATGAATTCTAATAATCTTGATTTTTTTCTTTGAGCAAGTGTT
Source organism: Clostridium sp. YIM B02555 (assembly GCF_022320955.1). Classification (NCBI taxonomy): domain Bacteria; kingdom Bacillati; phylum Bacillota; class Clostridia; order Eubacteriales; family Clostridiaceae; genus Clostridium; species Clostridium sp. YIM B02555. The sequence goes on from NZ_JAKJJY010000003.1 coordinate 161,876, forward strand.
ATTAAAAAATATTCTAAAGCAGTGTATAAGTCATCAAAATTTGGTCTAGAATTTGGATAAGATTGTAAATTTGCATTTAGTGAGGTGAAGGACATATCAAAGAATATAGAATTGATGATGTTGACTTAAAAACTGCAAGGAACTTAAAAAAGGAAATCTGTGAAAAGTATAAGATTATACCTATAAAAGAGAATATAAGTGAAGTTATAGTTTTAGCTTATAGAAAAACAGAAGAAGCACAGGAATATTTAAAATTTATATATAACAAAAATATTATCATTAAAGAAATTGAAGAAAATAATTATGAAAGTTTAAAAGATATTATTTTTGGTGAAGAGGATAAAGATTTAGAAGATGTATTAATATGGAATGCAATAAAAGATAAGGCTAGTGATATACATTTGGAGCCTCAAAAAAATTGCGTTTTTGTACGTTATAGAATTAATGGAACTTTAGTGTTGGTTCATAAAATTGAGCATAAAGAATATGCTGTGCTGGCATCTAAAATAAAGGTAAAAGCCAATATGGATATAACTGAAAAGCGAAAGCCTCAGGATGGAAAGATAGTTGTAACTTATAACAATTTGAAATACGACTTGAGAATATCTTCAATACCAGTAGTATATGGAGAGAAAATAGTTATAAGAATCTTGTATTGTGATAATTTTGCCTATAAACTTGAAGATTTAGGCTTCACTGAAGATAATGTTAAGCTTATTAGAAAAATAATATCAATTAAGAATGGATTAATTTTAGCCTGTGGCCCAACTGGTTCAGGAAAAAGTTCTACTCTCTACACAATATTAAAGGAATTAGACTCAAAATCATTAAATATTACCACTCTAGAAGATCCTGTTGAAATTTTGCTTCCTAATATTAATCAAATGAGTTTAAATAAAAAGCTTAATATAGATTTTTCAAATGGACTTAGAAGCATATTACGACAAGATCCTGATGTGATTATGATAGGTGAAATTAGGGATGAGGAGACGGCTAATATGGCGGTTCGTGCCTCTATAACTGGTCATAAAGTGTTTACTACGATACATTGCAAGTCGGCAAAAGAGGTTTATATTAGGTTAGAAAATATGGGTATTAAACAATATTTATTAAGGGATGCTATTGTCGGAATTATCTCTCAGAGATTAATAAAAATTTTATGTAATAAGTGCAAGGAAATAGATGATAGAAAACTAATAAATGGAGTAACAATCTATAAAAAATGTGGATGTAAGGCTTGTAATCATTCTGGATATTCTGGCAGACAAATTGTAAGTGCAGTGCATTATTTACAAGAAAAGAACAAAAAAAGTATTAATGAATTATATGAAGATACAGATTATTTATCTAATAGCAGCATGAAATTTGATTTAAAACAGTTATTAATTTCAGGAAAGATAGCTTATGATGACTATTTAGAGTTTATAGAAGGTGAACGGTTAGATGAATAGAAGAAGCGAAGCTCAGCTTTCATTAATAGCTAATAGTTTGGCTCAAATATATAAAAATGGAATACCACTAATAACTGCATTGGAATTAGTTGAGGATGTTGTTCAAAACAAGTTGTATAAAAATAGCTTGGGGAGAATTTTAGTTAATGTAAGACAAGGGAATAGTCTATCAGAGAGTTTTGGTCTATATAAAGAATTATATCCTGAATTATTTATAGGTGTAATTTCAATTGGTGAAGATACGGGTAAACTTTATGAAGTTTTAAGAGGACTAGGTACCTTTTATGATAAAACGATATTTGTAAAAAAGGAAATTAGAGATGCTTGTTCATATCCTATGATGATTTTTATTTCAATGATTATATTTGGAATATTTTTATTGAATCAATTAGTTCCAAGTTTTTGTGAAATTTATAATTCTATGCATATAGAGTTGCCTTCAAATTGCAAATTTTTATATGAGCTTAACAATAATTTTAAAAGCCACCCTGTTGTTGGTATGATTACAATAATTTCTTGGATCATGTCTGGAGTCATTTTGTTTTGGTATACAACTAAAAAATTTAATATAGGAATGTTTACTAAAATATATACTGTAAAATTATTTGTTGAATACTTGTTAGTATTACTATTTTCAATTATAACAAGCACTGGAATAAATATTTCAGTAGTATTAGAGTATTGCGAAGATAGTATAAGTTTTATTTATTTTAAACAAAAAATAAAAGAAATAAATGAAAATATTAAAAATGGAAGAACGCTAACAGAATCCCTTGAAAAAACTAAAGCATTTTCACAATATACTTTAGCAATAGTTAAAATTCATGAAGAAGGTGGAACTATTGATGAAGGGTTTAAACAGCTAGCTAATCATTTAGAAAATAGAGTTCAAGAGAAAGTAAAGAAATATATTAAATGCATTAATCCTATTTTTATATTATTAATGAGTGGATTTATAATATCTTTTATGTTAGAAATTGTGCTGCCTTTATTTGATAAGCTGCAAAGTGGAATAAAGTAATGAAAAGAGATGGATTTACATTAATTGAAATGATAGTTAGCATATTTATCTTATTAATTGTATTTGGGATAACAACATCATTGTCTAAATTAAATTTTAATATACAAAGAAATATTAAATATGATGAATATGTCTATGAAATACAAAATTTACTTTCTTATGGAAAGGCAGTTTGCTGTGATAAAAATAAATATGGGAAAATTACAACTGTTGCAAAAAAGAATCAAATTCGTTTTGTAGAAGGAATTGATAATATTGAAAAAGTTATAATTCTTCCTAAAGAAATTAAAATAATAAATGATGATATAAGTATTTTTATAAAACCAAATGGGAAAATAGAGCAAGGTGCAACAATAAAACTTAAGGATGCCTATGGTGAAAAAAGATATATAACCATTGGCGTTGGAATAGATAGAATTGATATAAAAGATAGGAGCTATATATGAAAAAACAGGGCAGTATTTTAATTGAAGTAATGGCTTCAATTATGATTTTATCACTAACAACGACTTTTGTTGTAAGTGCTTGTATACAAAGTAATAATATAGCCAAGAAGAGAATTTTACATGAAGAGGTGGAAAGATCAGTTTGCAATTTAATGAAAGAATTTAAGTTTAATGTTCCTAAGAAAGATATATTATCAATGTTAGATAATGGTGAAGTTGGTTTTAAATATGACAAGGATTTTTCAAATAAACTCATTGAAGTGCCTATAAAAGAACTAGAAAAAGGTTCAGATATAGAAGTTAGTAAACTTCAGGATGATAAATTTGGTTTGAAATTAAAAATTAAAGCTGAGATTAAAAGAAATGATAATGATGTATTGATTGAAAAAGAATTTACTAAGAGTTGGTGGATGGATGAAGTATAAAAAAACTGGATTTACGATTATTGAATCTTTAGTATATACTTTTTTAACGACTATGATTTTAGCTTCTGGAATCAGCTTGTTTATATCAATGTATAAATCTTATGTTGATGCAATGAATTTATCAATTAAGTATAATGACTGCCAAAATTTTTTTAATAATTTAGATAGTATAGTATCCGATGGATATCGAGAAATTTTAGTACTTGATAATAATACAGTTTTGTTTTCAAACAATAATGTTAACGATAATTTAGATAAGGTGATCAAATCAAATGAAGGTAAGATCTATGTAAAATATATGAGAAATAATAGTGTAGAGACAATAAAAACTGTACTTGATGATATAGATAATATGGAAATTAAAAAGAATGGAAAATTAATATATTTTATAATTCATGATAAGGATGGGAAGGAATTTATTAAATGCTTTTAAAAAGAAGAGGCTCAGTTTTAATCAGTTCTGTAATGATACTATCACTAATGGGTATAATTGCAGGCTTTATGTTTAAGATCATGAGGAACAATAATGAACTAAGTTCATTATATAATTCAAGCATAGACAAATATGATATGAGTGAAAGTGAAGAAAAAATTCTATATGGCTTTATGAGGAAACTCAATGAAAACATAAAAAGTGAGGATGATTATAAAAATATGTTCATGCAGAATTTTGAAATAGAAAGTAACGACAAGTCAAGTAATCTTAAATTTATTGTTCAAGATAATAAAATGTATTTAACCGCAAATAAAGATAATGAGTTTGATAGAGAAAGAGAAATAAATTGGAATTTTAAAAATGGAGAAATAGTATTGATTCCAACTTATGAATTTAAAGACATACAGAAATAATATACATGTATTATTGAAAAATTATAATCATAACACTATACCAGAAATACGATACATTTTTCTGGAGCAAGCATGTGAAATTGAGCTGATGACGGTTATTAAGCAGATAAGTGAAAGTCCAAATCTATGATTTGCTTTCTTGAACTTAGTTAACTCATTCATGAGTTAACCTCCTTTAAAAAACTGATTTGGTGTGAATCGCTTACTCAGCGAACGAAAGTGAGTCGAGTTTCCTCTATGGCTTGTTTCATTTCAGCTTGTCCAGATTTTACATCAAAATTTAATAAAGACTGAAGTGGTTTTGTAATTGATTAATAAAGGACAATTGAACATTGATAATTTGAATATATATACTTAAATTGAAAATAGGAGTTTGAAATGAAGAAAGCTATAATTTTTGTTAATAGGAATAATTTTATTTATAATAAAGAAAAATATAGTTTCGATAAATTAAATGAAGTGCAAAGAGTACTTAAAAAGGACATAAAAATAGTTATTTTAGAGGAAGAGCTTTGTTTAAAAAAGTTTGATAATAATGCAAAAAAATTTCAATTAGCAAAGTTTGTTGATTCCTTAATAGAAAAGGAATTTCCTCAAAATGGAGATATATTATATGATTATGAAAAGAAAAATAATGTAATAGTAATATACTATATTAGAGGAGCTAAACGAATTGAAAGGTTAGCAGAAGGTGCTAAGAGGATCGAAGTTAAACCAATTCAATTGATAATTAAAGAAGTTATGAGAAAAGAGTTAAAGGCAAATAATAATAGCGGCAGGGTCTTAATAAAAATTAATGAATACTATTATTATATATCTTTTGAAGCTGGTATATTTGATCATTGTAAAGTTAAAGAAAATAAAGCTAACATAATAAATGAAATATATGATGATATTAATGGAAAAAAAATATTTGTTGATAAAAGTGCAATTGATATTTTACCAGCAAATGATAACTTTAAAATTATTGAAATTGATATAGGGAGTTTAATAAATGAAACAATATATGAAAAACAAAAATTTTATTCCAGAAAAAGTGTATAAAGAAATACAGTTAAGTCAAAGCAAAAGGGAAATTGGAATATTGGTTATGTTTTTAATAATAAATTTACTTATGCTTCCAACTACTGCAAGCAGAATTAGTGCGAATAGAGAAAATGAGGAACAAGTTCTAAAGGTTGATAATAAAAGAAAAAATCCTGTGTATTTTAAAGATATTAATATTTGGTTAAATAATATTTTTGATGACCGTATTGAAGAAATACATGTGACTAATGGCAAAGGAGAAATAGTGGTTAAGAATTTTGATAAAATTAATGAACTAAGTATAAATCCTTTAATTAAAATAGTTGATATAAATAGTGTAAGTGAGGATAAATATAAATTAGGAGTACATCTAAATGAGTAAACTACATAAAGACATAATGATAATAATTATGATTGCCTTAGTATTTGTTCAGATTAGTTGCATAAATTGGAGAGATAAAGGAAAATATATTCAAGAAAATAATTCTCAAAAGGAACCGAAAAGAAATAAAATAACTTTAAAAGAACTTAATGGGGAGTTAAAACAATTAAACTTTAATAATATTATGTCTGCAAATGAAGTTGATGGAAAATGGTACGTTAAACTAAAAATAATAGGTGACAAAAATGAATTGTTAGAACAAATAGAGAAATTAAAAGCATTTGATGTAAATGAATATAGTATTAACAAAAATACCGAGGAAAGTAGTATCATAGTTAAGGTGAGCTCAAAAGATAATATATAGAAAATATTAAAAAAATATAAAATATTATGGTAAAGTATACAGAAATAATTGCAATTATTATTGTCTTTTGATAAAATATGAGTGTTATGTCAACTATTAAGCATTTTAACTTAAAGTTTGAGGGTAAGTAACATCGTAATTAGATTATAAATTTGGAGGGATCTTTAATGATAACAGCAGGAGATATAAGAAAAGGAACAACTTTTGAATTAGAAGGACAAGTTTTTACAGTAGTAGAATTTTTACACGTTAAACCAGGAAAAGGAGCAGCTTTCGTAAGAACTAAGCTTAGAAATGTAATTTCTGGTGGAGTTACAGATACAACTTTTAACCCAACTACAAAATTACAAGAAGCTGTAATTGAAAGAAAAGAAATGCAATATCTTTATTCAGATGGTGAATTATATTACTTTATGGATCAAGAAACATATGAACAAATTCCATTAAATTATGAAAAGGTTGAAGATGCAATAAAGTTCTTAAAAGAAAACATGTTTGCAACAATTAAATTCTTTAAAGGGGATGCTTTCTCAGTTGAAGCTCCAAACTTTGTTGAATTACTAATTACAGAATCAGAGCCAGGGGTTAAAGGGAATACAACAACTAATGCTCTTAAACCAGCAACACTTGAAACAGGTGCAATAGTAAATGTTCCTATGTTCGTTAATGAAGGTGACGTTATAAGAGTAGATACTAGAACTGGCGAATACATGGAAAGAGTTTAAGTCAAACATAAGTTGCTAAGTATATCGCTTAGCAACTTTATTTATATAAGTTCAAATTAACATTGTGAATTTTAATTTGAGAAATTCCTAAAGGATTTCTTCATTAATTAATAATTGAAGATTGATAATTAGAACCGATATAGACTGATTATAAATAAAGAAGGAAGTGAAATGATATGGAAGAGCTTAGAAATGAGATTGATAACTTAAGAAAAAATTTATCTAAGATAGAAAGCAAGGAATATAAGGAATGCTTTGATAATGTGTTTGCTGTTTTAGAAACTATGAACCAAAAAATTGAAGAGTTAACTATAAATCAAGAAGCTATCGAAGAAAATATTAAATTTATGGATGATGATTTAACTAATATCCAAGATGAGTTGTTTGAAGAAGTATCTATAGATGAATTAAATGATATGGAAGATGAGTATACAGAAATCAATTGTATTCATTGTAATAAACCAATTTTTATTGAGCAATCTGCACTAAGCAATAATGATGAAATTCCATGTCCATATTGTCATAAAAATATCAAAAGCAAGTAATGAAATTTCAGTAAAAGGCAATAGAATAACATATTTATTTTAAAGGATCACCCTAAGTGTTTTTTAGGTGGTCCTTTTTGTTTTACATATTTTTATGATAATTAGTAATATTTCAGATGAATGATAAATATTAATTATATATGAGAACGATAGAGGAGGAGGCAGTGAGAACATTGAGGGATGAGGAAATAATAGAAATATTTCCACTTAAAATAAGTGAGATTATTAAGGAGAGAATTAACAAGGAGCAAGTATATGAACTTAGGCTAAAGGTTGGTAAACCAATTTTAGTTTATTCAAAGTTTGGAGAAAATCTTATAAACTATATTATCTCAAAAGAAGATATGAAAAGTATAATGCAAAAGATTTCAAATTATTCTTTATATGCATTTGAGGAAGAAATAAGACAGGGATTCATAACAATAAAAGGTGGGCATAGGATAGGTATTGCAGGCGAATGCGTTATGGAAAAAGGCGAAGTAAAGACTATAAGAAATATATCTTCCTTAAATATAAGAATTTGCAGAGAAGTTATTGGATGTTCAGATAAGATTATGAAATACATTGCTTCAAAAATAAAGATTTATAATACAATAATAATTTCACCTCCTAAATGTGGAAAGACAACAATAATAAGAGATATTGCTAGAAATATATCAAATGGAGTTTTTTCACTAGGAGTTAGTGGTAAAAAAGTGGTTGTAGTGGATGAAAGGAGCGAGATAGCAGCTTGCCATCTTGGAATTCCACAAAGTAATTTAGGATTAAGAACAGATGTCTTAGATAATTGTTTAAAGCGAGAAGGTTTAATAATGGCAATTAGAAGCCTTTCACCAGAAGTATTAATTTGTGATGAGATTGGAACCAAAGGTGATACAGAAGCACTTATGATGGCATTTAATTCTGGGGTTAATATAATCACGACAATTCATGGCTTTACTGTTGAGGATTTATATAAACGAAAAGTTTTTAGTGATTTACTTGAAAATGAGATTTTAGAAAGAGCAATAATCTTAAGTAATAGAAATGGCATTGGAACAGTTGAGAATATATATAGTTTCAAAGGCGGTGAAACTATTTGTTTAAAATAATCATTGCAATAGGAATATTCTTAATTAGTACATATATAGGTTTTATATATGGAGATACATTCAAAAAAAGACAAGATCAGTTAAGAGAGATATTAAAAGCATTAACAATTCTAGAAAATGATATTGTTTATGGGACAACTCCTTTGCCAGAAGCTTTAGAAAATATTTACAGTAAAATAAACAATCCGTTAAGTAATTTAATTAAAGCTATTGCTGATAGATTGATTAAAGGAGATGTAGAAAGTGTATATCAAGGAGCCTTAGAAGAATTTAAAGGCTTAGAAAATGAATTTTACTTAAATGAAGCTGACAAAGAAATAATGGCAGATTTCTTGAAATCTTTGGGGGCTTCAGGGGTTTTGGGGCAGAAAAAGATATTTGCTTTAGCAGTAGAAGGCATAAGAATGAATTTAAGAGAGGCAGAAGATATTGCTAAAAAAAATATTAAGTTATATAGATATCTTGGAGTTTGCCTAGGAGCAATGATAGTTATATTTATTATATAGATTGGAGGAAGACTAATGCACGATATAAGTATTCTTTTTAAAATAGGGGGGGCTGGTATACTGTTAGTGGTTTTAGATAAGGTATTAACGAGCAGTGGAAAGGGGGAAATAGCAGCTATCACGAATATTGCAGGTGTTGTAATAATTCTTCTGATGATAATTTCAATTATAGGGGATTTATTTAGTACAGTTAAGACAATGTTTATTATGTAGGTGTAAGTATTATGTTAATAATAAAAGTTGCGTCTATAGCGCTTATAACATTATTTATCACGCTGTTATTTAAACAATCTAAAAATGAAATAAATACATTCCTTGTTTTAACGGCAGGAGCACTTATACTTCTAATAATGATTGAACCACTTAAAGAAATAATTGATTTTTTAAAACAAGTTGCTGATAAAGCCAATATTGATATGTTGTATATAGGAATTGTGCTGAAAATTTTAGCAATAGCATATATTGCCTCCTTCACTAGTGCCTTATGTAAAGATGCTAATGCAGATAGTCTTGCAACCCAGATAGATATTTCAGGTAAAATAATGATTTTAGTATTAGCAATTCCTATATTGATGGCTGTACTGAATTCCATATTGCAGATATTGTAGGTGTGTATTATGAAGATGACAAAAAGGATTACTTTGCTGGTAATAATGAGTATTGCAATTACTATAGTTGCAAGCTTCATTTCTAACTATACATTTGAAAAAAATAATTTGGCTTATGCGGCTGAATATAATGTAAACTCCGATGACAAGAGTAAAGATACCAAAGCTATAGACAAAGAAGCTAATATTAATGAATTAAATGGTGATGCAAAAGAAAAATTAAATAATTTGTATGATTATATAAGTAAAATGAAGACAGATGTTGAACTTATGAATAATCTAGAACCTGCTGAATATATTAAAGCTTATATTAAAGACGGTAAGGGAAATATTTCTTTAGATACTATGTTTAATGCAGTAACTAGTTTAGTTTTTAAGGAAGTTAAAGAAGTATTAAAACTTATGGTATCAATAGTGACAATAGCAATAATATGTTCATTGCTGAAAAATCTTCAAGAAGCATTTTCAGATGAAAGCATTTCACAAATTGCTTTTTACGCATGTTATGTACTTATGATAATAGTTTTATCAAGAAGCTTTATTATATCAATTTCAATTGCAAAGGCTGTAATAAATGACATATCAAATTTTATGAGTGCACTTTTACCAGTACTAATAACTATGATTTCTCTGTCAGGTGGAATTACTGCTGCTACTACTTTGGATCCAATAGTTCTTGGAGCAGTTGTTTTTATACCAAAGGTGTATTCAAATATTATAATTCCAATGATACTGATGGTATTTGTATTAGAATTTGCAAATAATATTTCAAATGAACATAAAATAACGAATCTATGTAAACTATTTAAGCAAATTACTATTTGGTTTCAAGGAATTATTGTGACTATTTTTATTGGAATATTGACAATTAGGGGGATTACATCTAGTACTATTGATGCTGTAACTCTTAAAACAGCAAAATTTGCAGTAGATAATTTTATTCCTATAGTAGGAAAGGCATTTTCAGATGCAATTACTTCTGTTGCTGGATATTCTTTAATAATAAAAAATGCTATAAGCTCAATTGGGTTAATTGTAATAATTCTAATTTTACTATATCCAATAGTAAAGCTTATGCTGATTACACTAATTTATAAATTGTCAGCAGCATTAGTCGAGCCCATAAGTGACTCAAGGCTAACAAAATCCATAGAAGCTGCTGGAAACTCTATGGTATTAATAATATCTTGTATTTTAACTGTAACATTAATGTTTTTTATTTTAATTGGTATCATAGCATCTTCAGGAAGGTTTATTGTTGGAGGATAAATTATGTTTATAGACGTTTTAAAGAATATTGTTATAACAATTGTAACTGTTCTAATATTTATTAGTGCTGTAGAGATAATGGTACCAAACAATAAAATGAAGAAATATGTAAATTTTGTATTGGGATTAATCCTTATAGCTGTAATTTTAAGCCCTATAGTTAAGTTTTTATCTAATGGGGACAAGGAAATAGTGAATAGCATTAAAAGCTATGAGGAGATTTTTTCTGATAACCAAAATAAATTTAAATCAGATAATGTGAGTACATTGAAGAACAATGGAAAGGAAGATACAAAGAAAGAACTGTTTATAAGGAATTTTAATAAAAATTGTGAGGATTTGCTTAAAAATAAATTTAAGGAGATGACTTTTAAAAGTGAACTGGAGTGTGATGTTGACTTTAATAATATAACTATTAATATTAAAAAACTAAAAATAGGGATAGCTGATAGCAAAGTAAATAAGATAAAAAAAGTTAGGATTAACAAGGAAAAGACTGATAATAAGGAAGAAAATGAAGAATATTCTGAAGTGGTTAACTATATTTCAAATCAATTAGATATACCTAAAGAGAAAATTGAAATATATAAATTAGAGGAATAGGAGGGGAATCAAATGGATAAAAATCGATTTAAGAATGAACTTAATAAATTATTAGGACAAAAAAAAATAAAAAGTCTAATAGTAGTTTGTATAATTTTATTGTTTGTCTATCTTGCCATGGATGTATTTTTAGATACTAATAAAAATTTTAGCCCAAATAAATTATCAACAATGACAAATAAAAAAGATGATGTAAACACTTCAAATATTGTAAATGAAGAAGACGAAAAAAATTATGAAGAAAATCAAAAGAACAATTTGAAAAATATGTTAAAGAAGATGAATGGAGTTGGTGATGTTGAGGTAATGATGACTTTTGAAAATGGGGAAGAAAAGATTCCTGCATATGATAAAAATGGTCAAAAATCTGTTACTGAGGAAACCGATACTGAGGGTGGAAAACGTGTAAATAATCAAAATAATGATTCGTCAAAGGTAGTAATGACAACAAAGGATGGAAATAATGAGCCGTTTATATTAACAACCTATAAACCAAAACTTATAGGCGTTATGATCTTAGCGGAAGGTGCTGAAAATAGCAAAATTAAATATGAAATACAACAAGCTGTATCTAAATTATATAACTTAAGTTTAGATAAGGTTAATGTATATAGTATGAAGAAGTAGCATATAATTTTAAAGAAAAAGAATGGGAGGAAGATTATTATGACAAAGAAACAATGTGGGATTATTTTTACATTATTAGCATTAATATTATGTGTAGGTATGTTAGCAGCTAAGCTTAATAAGGGAGGATTAAATGATCCAACAGATTTAAGCCAAGTACTATCTACTGATAAGGCTAATAGTGATCAAGATGCGCAAGCTTTAAATCAACAAAATAATTTTTATGAAGCTAAAAGTGATAGAGAGCAAAAAGACTCATCAACAATTCAAACTTTAAATCAAATAATTTCTGATTCTAATACCTCAAAAGAACAAAAAGCAGAAGCTACAAAAGAATTAAATCAAAAAACAATGGCAAGGGACTACGAAGGTAGAATTGAGCTTGGTATTAAGAATAAAGGATATGAGGATGCTTTATGTATGTTACAAGGAGAAAAGGCAACAGTAATCGTTAAATCTCAAAATGCTCTACAAGAAAATGAAACTGTAGCAATTCAAGAAATAGTTCAAAACACATCAAAAATAAAAGATGTAATAATACAAGTTCAAAAATAGTAGAAAAACCATAATATAATTGTAATGTTAAATTATATTTGATATAATAGACAAAAGATTATCATGTTTTGTTATTGCAAAACCTAGGAGGTTAAGTAACATGGAAGATTTAATTCATGAAGAAAATACTGGAGTTGTTAAAATTTCAGATGAAGTAGTAAGCGTTATTGCTGGAATAGCTGCTCAAGAAATTGATGGAATATTAGATAGTCAAGTAGGTGTAACAAACAATTTGACTAGTATATTTAAAGGCAAGAAAAATACTGCAAAAGCTAGTAAAGTAACTTTGGAAGAAGATAAGGCAATTATAGATATGAATATATCAGTTGAATACGGCAGAAAAATAATGGATGTTGCAGCACAAGTTCAAGAGAATGTTAAGAAAACTGTTGAAGCTATGACTGGATTAAGTGTAGAAGCTGTTAATGTTTCTGTTCAAAATATTTATTTGCCAAAAAAGGAAGAAAATGAATCTAATTAGTTTGATTTTCACCCTCTGAAATTCTCAGAGGGTGTTTCTATGCGAACAATAGATAGTTTAAAACAAGTTAAAATTGTGTATAATTAAAAATATACTTTAGATTATTGATACATATTTAGGAGGAATTATAAAATATATGAATAGAAAATTATCAAGAGAAAAAGCAATGGAGTTATTATTTGGAATCACATTAAGCAAGGATTCAATTGAAGAAGCAATGGAAGGTTTCACAGAAAATTATGAAGGAAATATAAAAGATATTGATTTAGACTACATAAAACAAGCTTTAAATGGAGTTGAAACTAATAAAGAAGAAATTGATAAAGTTATAGAAGCTAACTTACATAATTGGAAACTAGAAAGAATATCTAAAGTAAATTTAAGTATATTAAGACTTGCAACTTTTGAATTATTACATGATGAAACAGTTCCAAGAAACGTTGCTATAAATGAAGCATTAGAAATAACTAGAAGATATTCAGACGAAAAAAGTGTATCCTTCATTAATGGAGTGCTTGATAAAATTAAATAATAGTGATTTTTCATATCTTAGCAATAGCTTGAAATAACCAGTAACATAAACTAGAAAGTAGGTAGATTATCAATGGGGCAAATTATTAATGGCAAAGAAGTTGCATTAAAAATAAAAGACGAAATAAAGGAATTTGTTGCAGCACGAAAAGAAAAAAATCTTGCTGCACCCAAAATTGCATCAATATTGGTTGGAAACGATGGGGGATCAATTTATTATATGTCTAGTCAGGAGAAAGTAGCTACATCTCTTGGAGTGGAATTTTTAAAAGTAACTTTAAGTGAGTCTTGTAATGCAGAAGAGGTTATAAATGAAATACATAAATTAAATGAAGATAATAGTGTTCAAGGTATAATACTTCAATTACCACTTCCAGATAAATTTGACGAAAAGAAGATTATTAAAGAAATATCACCTAGCAAAGATATAGACTGTCTTACATTTGAAAGCCAAGGAAAATTATATATGGGTGAGCCAAGATTTTTGCCATGTACACCTAACTCTGTAGTAACATTGATTAAGAGCCTGAATATAGATATTACTGGAAAGAATGTTGTAGTTCTTGGAAGAAGTAATATTGTAGGTAAACCAGTAGCACAACTTTTGCTAAATGAAAATGCAACTGTTACTATTTGTCATTCAAAAACTAAAAATTTAAAAGAAGTTTGCAAAAGTGCAGATATCTTGGTTGTAGCAATTGGTAAGCCAAAATTTATTGATGAAAGCTATGTTAATGAAAATGCAGTAGTAATTGATGTTGGAACTTCTTCTTTTGAAGGAAAAATAACTGGAGATGTGGAGTTTGATAAAGTAATAGATAAGTGTAGCCTTTTGACACCAGTTCCAGGTGGAGTTGGTGCATTAACTACAACTCTATTGATTAAAAATGCATGTGAGGCGTTAAAAGAAAATGAATATTAAGACGTTAACAGTTTCAGAGGTTACTAATTATATTAAAAGAATGTTAGACAATGATTTCATTTTAAGTAATCTCTCTGTAAAAGGAGAGATTTCTAATTTAAAATATCATAGCAGTGGACATATATATTTTTCTCTTAAAGATAATAATGGAAAAATTAATTGTGTTATGTTTAAAAGTAGTGCAATGCTACTTAAGTTTGCATTAGAAGAAGGCATGGAAGTTATAATTAAAGGAAGGGCTTCAATTTATCCAGCTACTGGTAGTTTTCAGCTATACTGCGAGGAAATACGCAAAGAAGGTATAGGAGACCTTTTTGTTAAGTTTGAAAAGCTTAAAGAAAAATTATCTAAAGAAGGCTACTTTGATGAAGCTCATAAGAAAATTATTCCTAAATATCCTGAAAGGGTTGGAATAGTGACTTCGTCAACAGGAGCAGCTATCAGGGATATTATTAATGTTGCAACGCGAAGAAGTAATTTAGTTGATTTGGTTTTATATCCAGCAAAGGTTCAAGGCATAGATGCCTATAAGGAAATAATTGAAGGTATAAAATATTTCAATAAAAAGAACTCTGTTGATATAATAATAGTTGGCAGAGGTGGTGGATCAATCGAAGAATTATGGAATTTTAATGAAGAAGAGTTAGCTAAAGCAATTTATAATTCAAAAATACCTATAATTTCAGCAGTTGGTCATGAAATAGATTTTACAATTTGTGATTTTGTAGCAGATGTAAGAGCAGCAACACCATCTCAAGGAGCTGAAATTGCAGTTCCTTTAAGTAGTGATATAAGAGATAAAATAAGTGATATATCTAATAGAATAGATAAAAAGATAGATAGCAAATTGCAAAGCTGTAAAATTGAATTAAGTGGCGCAGAAAGGCTTTTGAAGCTGAATTCTCCTATAACTAAGATATCTAATTCATATTTGGAATTAGATAAATTGCAAGAACGACTAAGATTTGTAATTAAGGCAAAACTTAAGAAGGAGAAGAGTGCAATAGAAAATTTAAATAACTTGCTATTTGCTCATAATCCTATTAATGTTATATCTAAAGGGTATGCTATAATAGAAGATAATGATAACAATTTAATAACATCAAAAGAGATGTTAAAGGAAGGTAAAGAAATAAAGATTATTCTTAAAGATGGCGAAACAAAAGGGAATTTTACAACATTAGAATAGGAGTTTAAATCATGGCTAAAAAAGAGAGTTACGAAGAAATGCTAATTAAGCTTCAAGAAATTTTGAATAATTTAGAAAATGATGAGTTGAATCTAGAAGAGTCTATGAAGTCTTATGAGGAAGGTGTTAAACTCATAAATAAGATTTATAAAGTACTAGATTCATATGAGGCTAAAATTTCTATAATTAAAGAGGAAAAAGAAGTGGAGTTTAATGATGGAGATGGAGATAAATAATCTAAAGCAAGATATCGATAGTTATTTAAAAGATTACTTTATAAATAAAGGTACATACAATAAAGTTATATATGATTCGTGCAGCTATAGTTTAAATATAGGAGGAAAACGAATAAGACCTATATTGTTAGCTTTAACTTATTATATATACAAAGAAAATTATAATAAAGTTATTCCAATGGCAGCTGCAATTGAGATGATACATACTTATTCATTGATTCATGATGATTTACCATGTATGGATGATGATGATTTACGAAGGGGTCAACCTACAAATCATATAAAATTTCAAGAAAATATTGCAGTACTTGCAGGTGATGCATTATTAAATGAAGCTATGATAATTATGATGAAATTTGCTTTGGAAAATAAAGAAAATTCATTATTAGCAGCCCATGAAATAGCTGCTGCTGCTGGAGCAGAAGGTATGATAGGTGGTCAGGTTGTTGATATTGTTTCAGAAGGAAAAGAAATTTCTAAAGATGAGTTAGAATATATGCATGCAAAAAAAACAGGTGCTCTCATTAAAGCATCAATAGTTGCAGGCGCTATTTTAGCAGATGCACCAAAAGATGACTTGGAAATGTTTGAAAAATATGGAGAGAAGCTTGGTTTAGTATTTCAAATAAAAGATGATATTTTAGACGTTGTTGGTGATAAGAATAAGCTAGGAAAAAATACACATGCAGATGAAGAGCATAACAAAACCAATTTTATATCAGTTTTTGGATTAGAAAAGTGTATTGATTTATGTGAATCATTAACTGAAGAATGTATAACAATTCTTAATAATTTAAGTGTTAATGCTGAATACTTAGTAAATTTAACGTATAATCTTTTAAATAGAGAAAATTAACAAAGGGAATGAGTGTAATGAAATTATTGAATAAATTAAACTTCCCAGAAGATTTAAAAAAACTTAATGATGATGATTATAATATACTAAGTGATGAAATCAGGGGATTTTTAATAGATAGTGTTTCCAAAACTGGAGGACATTTGGCATCTAATTTAGGTGTTGTAGAGCTTACTTTAAGTTTGCTCAAAGTATTTAACTTTGATAATGATAAAATAGTGTGGGACGTTGGACATCAAAGTTATGTATATAAGATTTTGACTGGTAGAAAAGATAAGTTTGAAAAACTTAGACAATATAATGGTATGAGCGGCTTTCCAAAGAGAAATGAAAGTAAATACGATTCTTTTGATACTGGACATAGTAGTACTTCAATATCTGCAGCGCTTGGAATTGCAAGAGCAAGAGATTTAAAGAAAGAAAAATATAATGTGATTTCTGTAATAGGAGATGGAGCTTTAACTGGTGGAATGTCAATTGAAGCGCTCAATGATGTTGGATTTAGAAAGACAAAGATGATTATTATATTAAATGATAATCAAATGTCCATATCAAAAAATGTTGGAGGATTGTCTAGGTATTTAAATAAGCTTAGAATAGATCCAAGTTATAATAAATTGAAAACAGGTATACATGCATCGTTAGATACTTCAAATTTAGGAAAAAATATAGCAGGAAAGATATCTAAAGTTAAAGATAGCATTAAACAGCTGGTGGTTCCTTCTATGTTTTTTGAAAATATTGGAGTAAAATACATTGGCCCAATTGATGGTCATGATATTGCTTCTATGACAGAGGTGTTATTAAAAGCTAAAGAAATTAATGAACCAGTTATAATTCATGTTTTGACTCAAAAAGGAAGGGGATATACTCTAGCAGAAGAAAGTCCAAGTAAATATCATGCTATAGCTCCTTTTGATCTTGAAAGTGGAGAGCTAAATGTTTCACCTAAAAATAATTATTCAAAAGCATTTGGGAAGGCATTAGTAAATTTGGGAGCTAAAGATGACCGAATAGTAGCAATAACTGCAGCTATGCCAGAAGGAACTGGACTTAAATGTTTTTCAGAGAAATACAAAGAAAGATTTTTTGATGTAGGGATTGCAGAAGAGCATGCAGTTACCTTGGCGGCTGGGATGGCAAGTAATGGGCTAAAACCTGTATTTGCAGTATATTCGACTTTTTTACAAAGGGCGTTTGATCAAATTTTACATGATGTTTGTATTCAAAATCTCCCTGTAGTATTTGCAATAGATAGAGCTGGAATAGTTGGAGAGGATGGAGAAACTCATCAAGGCATTAATGATTTATCATACTTATCCATGATTCCCAATATACATATAGTTGCGCCAAAGTGTTTAGAAGAAGTTGAAGTTTTATTGGAATGGGCTTTAAATAAAAATGCTCCAGTTGCTATTAGATATCCTAAAGGTGGAAATATTATTAATAATCTTTCTCCAATAAAGGAAGTTGAAGAAGGCAAATGGGAAATAATAAACAAGGGTTCTAAAGTATGTATAATTGCAACAGGTAAGATGGTTCAACATGCTATGATTGCAAAAGATATACTTTATGAAAAAGGAATCAATCCAATGGTAATAAATGCTACCTTTATTAAACCAATTGACAAAGATTTACTAGAAAATATTAAAAAAGAAGGATATAATATTCTAACTATAGAAGATAATATTTTAAAGGGTGGATTAGGGTCTGCTATTAGAGATTATTTAATTGAGACAGATTATAAAGGTACGATTAAATCACTTGGATACAAGGATGAATTTGTTTCACAAGGCAGCGTAGAAATATTATATAAAGCATATGGATTAGATTGCGATAACATAAGTAAGGTTGTTATACAGCTTTATGATTAAAAGGAGATACACATGGCAGAAAAAAAAGAAAGACTTGATTTACTTTTAGTTGAAAAGGGCATAATTACTTCAAGAGAGCGAGCAAAAGCATGCATCATGGAAGGAAAGGTTTATGTTGATGGACAAAAAGTAGATAAGGCAGGAGAAAAAGTAAGTGTTACTGCTAATATAGAGTATAGAGGAGAAACTTTAAAATATGTTAGCAGGGGTGGACTTAAATTAGAGAAAGCAATGAATACTTATGAGCTCTCATTAGAAGATAAAGTTTGTATGGATATTGGAGCATCTACTGGCGGTTTTACTGATTGTATGCTTCAAAATGGAGCAAAAAAAGTTTTTTCAGTTGATGTTGGATATGGACAGTTTGCATGGAAGCTTAGAACAGACGAACGTGTAGTTTGTATGGAAAGAACTAATATAAGATATGTTACCCTAGAAGATATAGGAGAACCTTTAGATTTTGCTTCAATTGATGTATCTTTTATATCATTAAAGAAAATAATGCCAGCAACTTTAGGCCTTTTAAAAGATACTGGTGAAGTTGTTGCTCTTATAAAACCACAGTTTGAAGCTGGACGTGAAAAAGTTGGTAAAAAAGGTGTTGTAAGAGAGGCAAGTACTCATAAAGAAGTAGTTCATAATATTGTTGATTTTCTTTTGGAACAAAACCTTAATGTATTAGGAGTAGGATATTCTCCAATTAAGGGACCAGAAGGAAATATAGAATATTTAGTTTATTTTACAAAGGATCAAAATAAAGAAAGTAATTTTAAAAAAGAAGATATAGATACAGTAGTTGAAGCATCACATGTAGAAATTTAACTTCTTTTGGAGGGGCTATGAATAATATTGGAATTGCTATTAATCCATCAAAGGATAAAGACGATAAAATATTAAAAAGAGTTGTTAATAAATTTAAAAATAAATTTAATTTAAATGATATTTCAGTTTTTAATTCATTTGACATAGGTGAACAAAATTTAGAGGATATTGATTTACTTGTGGTATTAGGTGGGGACGGAACTTTATTAGGAATAGCACGCTCCCTAAATGAAACTTTTCATGGACCAATTTTAGGCATAAATATAGGTAATTTAGGATTTTTATCAAGTGTTGAAATATCAAACATTGATTTTGCTTTAAACAAGCTTTATGAAGGTAAATACAATGTTGTAGATAGAATGATGTTAAATTGTATAGTCGAAGATGAAAATACAAAAGAAGAAGTTACAGCTTTGAATGATATAGTTCTTGCAAGAGGAACCTTGTCAAGAATGGTCAAATTCACAATATTTGTTGATGGCAAAATATATACGACTTTTAAAGGTGATGGACTCATTGTAGCTACACCTACAGGTTCTACAGCGTATTCTTTTTCAGCTGGAGGTCCATTTATATCTCCAGAGTTAGAGCTTATTACTATAACACCTATATGTCCTCATACCAAGAGTATGCAGACTATAGTATTAAGTGGTAAAAGTATGGTTGAAATATTTGCTGATCATGATGAAGAAAAAATATATTTAACAGTAGATGGGCAAAAATCAATTAGAATTACTCAAGAAACATCTGTAAAGATAAGTAAAAATAATAAGAATTTTAAATTACTATTATTTGATGATTACGACTATTTTAAGGTTTTAAGAAGTAAAATATTAAATAATTCTAAAGAATGTGATGGTGATAAACTATGAAATCAAAAAGGCATACAAAAATACTAGAGATTATAGGCTCGAGAGAAATAGAAACTCAAGAGGAATTAGCAGAAGCATTAAAAAAAGAAGGCTTTGATGTAACACAAGCAACTGTATCTAGAGATATTAAAAATTTAAAATTAATAAAAATTCAAGCTTCAAGTGGAAAGTCAAAATATGTTGTTTCAGCTGGAGAACAAAAAAATATTATAGATAGATTAAGTAATATCTTAGTTAACACAGTACTTTCAGTAGAAAATGTAGATAAAATGGTAGTTATTAAGACTATTACAGGTTCGGCACCAATTGCAGCTGAGGCGATTGATAATTTAGAAAGTGCTGATATTGCAGGGACAGTAGCGGGAGACAATACTATTTTTATTTTAGTTAGAAGTGTAAAAAGTGCTGAGGACTTAGTAGAAAAAATAAGAAAAAGAATGTCATCATAGGAATAAGGTGGGATTATATGCTAATTCAATTAAATATTAAAAATTTTGCACTAATAGAAGAGATGACCATAAACTTTAGTGAAGGGTTTAATATACTATCAGGAGAAACAGGCGCAGGAAAATCTATTATGATAGATGCAATAGACTTTGTACTTGGTGGAAAGTTTTATAAAAATCTTATTAGAACAGGTGAAGATAAGACTTATGTAGAAGCTTTATTTACGCTTGAAAAGTCTAGAGTTTATGAAGTTTTAGAAGAATTAGATATTGAATATGAGGATTTATTGATCATTTCAAGAGAAAGTCATGTTAGTGGAAAAAATTTAATCAAAGTCAATGGAAAAAGTTTAATAACATCGCAGCTTAGAAAAATAAGAGTAAAACTTTTAGATATACATGGACAACATCAAAATCAAGAACTTTTACAAAGAAATACGCATATTTCATATTTAGATGGATTTGTAGGAAATGAAATAATTGCCCCATTGGCTAGGTTTAGTGAATTAAGAGAAGACTTAATGGGTGTAAGAGAAGAAATTAAAAGAATTTGCGGTAATCAAGATAGGGAAAAGCTTTTAGATTATCTAAAATTTCAAATAGAAGATATAGAAAAAGCAAAGTTAAAGCCTGATGAAGAAGAAAATTTAAAAGAAGAATATAATATTTTAGCTAATGCTGAAAAGATAAATAGTAGTTTATCTGTATCCTATGGAATATTAAGTGGAAATGAAGATGGAAATGTAATAGATTCAATTTCAAAGATAGTTCAAGAATTATCAAGTGTAGAAAATCATTTTGAAAAAATTAAAAAGAATAAACAAGCCATTGAAGAAGCTTTTTATGCCTTAGAAGAAGTAAGTCACGAAATAAGAGACATGGTTGAAGATGTAGTTTATGATCAAGATGCTTTGGATAAAGTAAATGCTAGAATTTATGAAATAAACTCGTATAAGAAGAAATATGCTCCAAGCATTCCGGAAATTTTAAATTATTATGAAAAAATAAAAAAAGAACATGATGAAATAATAAATTCAGAAAAGATAATACAAGAATTAGAGCAAAAAGAAAAAGAAATATTATCAAAAATGGAAGAGCAGGCTTTAATTATTCATGATATTAGAATAGATAAAAGTAAGTATTTAGAAGAAAAAATCTTAAGAGAACTTGCGTTTGTTGGATTAGAAAAGTCAAGGATGGAAATAAGTGTTTTAAGACAAGATGAGTTTAATGAAAAAGGTTTTGATGAAGTTGCTTTTTTAATCTCTACTAACCCCGGCGAACCACTTATGCCACTAGAAAAGGTATTATCTGGTGGAGAGTTATCAAGAATAATGTTAGCATTAAAATGTGTATTTGCAGAAAAAGATGAAATACCAACTTTAATCTTTGATGAAATAGATACAGGAATTAGTGGAGCAGTTGCACAAAGAGTTGGAGAAAAAATGTATCAATTATCTAAAACTCATCAAATTTTATGCATAACTCATTTACCACAAATTGCAGTGCTGTCCGATTATCACTATTTTGTCATGAAAAATGTAAAAAATGATAAGACCTTTACGGAAATAAAGATTTTGGAAAAAGAAGAAAAAGAACTTGAGATTTGTAAAATGCTAGCAGGTGATGAAGTTACAGAAGCTACATTAAACAATGTTAAAGAAATGATAAAAATAAGTGAAATTAAAAAAATTGAAATTAAAAAATAAATACATATAAAGAGTAAAATTGGTAAAAATAAAACTATGTGATACATAGTTTTATTTTTTTATTCTTTAAGAATTTATAATGAAGTAAAATCTGTGGAGAATATATGAAAAGGCTATTTAACTGAGTTACGTATAAGAAAAGAATAAAAAAACAAATCATATTCGCCTGCATAAAATGTTCTCATATGTAGCATAGCTGCCATTTTTAATGTGCAGAATTTTCTCACATGCGTTCGAAAAAGGCAGATGCGTAAAAAAAATTTATTGTATGAAAGAGATAAAATAATTGTATTTTTAAAATTTAGTATAAGCTATTTTTTTTGTCTATAATAACAGAGTTCTTATAGGATAGTAGTTTAATTAAAAGGGAAAATTAAAATTAGTAAGCAGAAGGAGGAGATAAACATGAAGAAACTATTTATATATACAACTAGCTTGATTATTACTCCAATACTTATTTTAATTTTAATGACCTTCATTAATTTAAGTAAATTACCAGATAAGATTTATACTAAAGATGAAAAAACGGTTCAATCATTAGCTCCAATCGGAAATACAATAAATAAGGTTAAAAATGAAAAAAATCAATATGAAATTAAATTTTTAGGAATGATTTCTTTAAAATCATTGCAAGTTGAAAAAATTAAAGATATTGAAATATATCCAGGAGGCAATCCTATAGGTGTAAGGGTAAATAGTCAAGGAGTTTTAGTAGTAGGATATTCAGAGATAGAAGTTGATAATAAAAAGGAAGAAAGTCCTGGTAAGGCATGTGGGCTTGAAATAGGAGATGTGATATTAAAGGTTAATGGAGAAGATATGGAAAATTCCTTAGATCTGCTAAAAACAATTAAAGAATGTGATAATGGAAATATAAAAGTTGATTTATTAAGGAATGGAGAGAATATTACAAAAAATGTACATCTAATAAAAGAAAATAATAAAGATTATAAAATTGGATTATGGATTCGAGATTCAACTGCTGGAGTTGGGACAATGACGTTTTATGACTCTAATACAAAAAAGTTTGGAGCATTAGGACATCCAATAACTGATTGTGATACAAATGAACCCTTTTTAATTAAGAAAGGAGATTTGTTAGAATCATCAATAATTAGTGTAAGAAGAGGCGAAAGAGGAGCGCCAGGAGAATTAAAAGGAATATTTTTGCATGAAGACAATCCAACTGGAAAAATCGAAAAGAATACGCAAAGTGGAATATTTGGGGAAATAGTAAATTCTGAAATGATAAAAAAATACTCGAAGCCGTTAAAAATTGGATTTAGAGATGAGATTTCTTTAGGTAAAGCATCAATAATAACAACAATTGATGAAAATGGACCTCAAGAATTTGATATAGAAATAGAAAAAGTTTTAAATCAAAGCACAGCAAATTCAAAGAGCATGCTAATTAAAATTACTGATCCAAGGTTATTGCAAAAAACAGGAGGAATAGTTCAAGGAATGAGTGGTAGTCCTATAATTCAAAATAACAAGATCATTGGAGCTGTAACTCACGTTCTTATAAACAAACCAGATACAGGATACGGAATTTATATAGAATGGATGCTTCAAGATGCAGGAATAATAAAATAATAGTTTAGGTGGAGTTAAATTTCCACCTAAATTATTATTTTATGCCATTTTATACATTGTAGAAAAAGCAATATAAATATATAATAAATATATAATAACTTATTTATTGATAACAGAGGAAAATATAGTTACATATTATTTAGAAAAAATACTTTTAAAGTATTTTTTAGGAATAGTATTTACTTTTGGTTAAAAAAAGTGTATAATTTACAAATAGTGGAAGATAAATACATTATTAAACTTAACTCTATGAAATATTTAAATTATTACCAATATATTTGTAATTGTTAAATTTAAAGGAAAAGGTACATACCCTAAAATATTCTAAAATATTATTCTATAATTAAGAAAAAGATATATTTTATAATATTTGAATAATTATTAAAGGGAAAATTATGGGGTAAGAAAATTTATCAAAATATAAACATAATAAATGAATGGACAAAAGGAGAGAAAGAAAGATGGAAGATTCAAAAATATCTGTACTTATTGCCGATGATAACAAAGAATTTTGTAGCATTTTAAATGATTACTTATTAAACCAAAAGGATATCGTTGTCACTGGTATTGCAAAAGATGGTAGAGAAGCCTTAGATTTGATTGTAGAGAGAAAGCCTGATTTAGTTATTCTAGATATAATTATGCCTCATTTAGACGGACTAGGAGTTTTAGAAAAATTAAATACAATGAATTTAGAAAAAGTTCCAAGAATAATAATACTATCTGCAGTTGGGCAAGATAAAATAACTCAACAAGCTATAACTCTTGGTGCAGATTATTATACTGTAAAGCCTTTTGATATGGAAGTATTCACTAAGAGAATAAGAGAAATGTTCAATGGGGCTCCAGCGCAAGAATCTAATGTTAGAGCAAGTTCATATATGCAATCACCAGTAATGACTTCTGGTGAACCAAAATCAAAAACACCAGTAGATTTAGAAACAGAAATTACTAATATCATACATGAAGTTGGCGTTCCAGCTCATATTAAAGGTTATATGTATTTAAGAGAAGCTATAACTATGGTAGTAAATGATATGGAGCTATTATCAGCAGTAACAAAGGAATTATATCCTTCAATAGCTAAGAAGTACAATACAACAGCTTCAAGAGTAGAAAGAGCTATAAGACATGCAATAGAAGTTGCATGGGGTAGAGGACAAATAGATGCTATTAATAGACTATTTGGATATACTGTTCATACAGAAAAGGGTAAACCTACAAATAGTGAATTTATCGCTATTATCGCTGATAAATTAAGACTTAAGAATAAGGTTAGCTAGGTCTATTTTACTGGGTTAGAGACTATGTAACATTTACAGAGTAGGGCAACCAATATGATTTTATACCTACAAATATAAATTTTCTTTAATAAGACATCACTTAATCAGTTTGTGAAAAATTGATTAGGAGGTGTCTTATTTTTTATGCCAAGAATTACTAAACGAATTTATGATTTTGAAGAAAGTATTAATGATTTTATGATTTATTGTACAAACAAAGATTTAACTAAAAAGACTATGAAATCTTATGAAAGTACATTAAAACTATTTGCTAAATATTTGTCTGATGAAGCTAACGTATTTACGCCGCTTGAGGTAACATCAAAACAAATAAAAGAATATTTAGAATTTACAAGATCAAAAGGAAAATACTCATATGTTGTAGATAGTGATTCACTAAAGTATAACAATCCAAGTGCAAGAGGAGATTTTGGAAAACAGGTTTCGATGTATACGGTGAATAACTATTTGAGAAACATTAAAGTATATTTTACATGGTTATATGACAATAAGGTAATTAAGAGTAATCCAGTAGTGCAAATTAAGGCTTATAAGCACAGCAGAAAGCCTAAAAAGGAAATAAAGGATGTTGACTTTAACAAAGTATTAAAGTGCCTAGATTTGACCTCTTATGCAGAATATAGAGACTATGTTATTTTACAACTATTGCTAGATACGGGTATGAGAATTGGAGAGACTTTAAATTTGCGAACAGAAGATATATTAATAGATAAAAAAGCTATTTTCATTCCTAGTGAGATAACAAAAGGTAGAAAAGATAGATATGTCTTTTTTAGCACAATAATGCAAAATATATTAAAAAAGTGGATTGATTATAAAGAAAGATACTTCGATTCGGAGTATGTGTTTACTAGTTCGAGAGGTTCTAATTTTAATATAATTAACTTTGAGAAAAATTTGAAAAAATATTGTATGAGAGCTAATCTTGCAGAATCGATAACTTGTCACCAAATTCGTAATAACTTCAGTAAAAGATTTTTATTATCAGGTGGAGATATTTTTATATTATCTAAAATTTTAGGGCATTCAGATGTTCGAGTAACTCAAGAAGCATATTTAGATGTCACAGATGAGGATATTAGAAAAAGTTATGTTAAATTTAGTCCATTGGAAAATATGAGAAAAAATTAATATTAAATCAAATAAAAAGTAGCAAAGTATTACCAGTACCTTGCTACTTCCAAACTACAATTAAATATAGTTTTATTAATCTTATTGATACTTCAAAATACCAGTAGACCATATGTTAAGTTTATTGTATTTGAAAAATTTTGAAGTGTCAATAGGCTTGGTATCATATTGTCAAAAATACAATATGTAAGTTGTACAAGCACCATTACAACTATAAATAATATTGGTAGGTTACATAAAGCCGATGCAGTAAAGTTTATGGGGAGCAATTACCTTAGAGCCAATGCCCAAAGGCTTTATAATTAGGGTGGTGAAATAACAATTGATGCTACTTACATATGGACAGGGTTGTTAGTGTCTAGTAACAATATGTAAGCTTGTTGATGAAACTCGTAAACAGACTCAACAATGATAAAGTCGTGAAAAATCGGCTTTCTTATATCCAAAATCTGAAAATTCCTCAACAATATCAAGTACAAAATCATAAGTCAAGCTTAACTTTTAAAATTATTTAGTAAATTTCAAGTCTTTTATTTAGAAGTATCTCAAATAGAAACTATCTAGTGCATTATGGATTACAAACCACTTGTTATAACGCTTTTTACATAAGCTACATATAAGCAAAGTAAGCATAAAAATTCTTAATAATTAGATATTATACAATATTAATTATTTATATTTATATTTTTATTGGCTTTGTTAGTGGTGTCACTAACATTTTTGACAAACCCCACATTAAACCTACAATATCTAAACTCTAAGTACTATAAAGGTTATTTGAAACTTATTTTAATATTTTGATTATAGAATCATTCTGGATAATAATACATAATATTGAATTTTATAATAAATAGGTATATAATAGGTAATACAATAATAAAAAGGAAGGAATGAAAAGAATATGAAAAAAACAAAAATAGAACTATTGGCAGTTGTAGCAATCTTAACGACTGTAATTGGGACAACTTCTATTCCTGCATTTGCAACTACAACTACTACAAATGGGACTTTAATTGAATCTTCTATTAAAAACAATACACTAACAAAAGATTCTTATATTTCATGGTTTAACGAAAAAATAAAAAAATCTACTGGAAGTGAAAAAGCTGATTTAAAAACTGCATTAAGTCAATTTAAAGCATTAACAAAAGAAAAACAAGATAAATTTATTGAATATCTTAACAATCCAGAAATTATGTCTAATGCTATTAAGACTGCAAATAATGCTGTAAAACAAGAGGTTAAAAAGTCATCTTTATCTTCTCTTAATAGTTCAAGTCAATCAACATCTAATAAGGTTTTTAAATATAATGACGATATAAAAGTTACAGTAAGTTCAAATGTTGAAGATACTGATAAGTCAAATAAAAGTAATAGTATTAGTAAATCATCTTATGGAGATGCTCAAGAACATAAAGTAACAGGAACATATAAAGATGCTATCACACTTTTTGATGTTGATGTTTTTCAAGCCATAATATGGGTGAAATATACTCATAATGGTGATGAAGTTTTATCTGTAGATGATGGTAACGCATATACAGGAAAAAATTACAGTCCTCTTTTAGATACTAATTGGAGTGATGTATCTTTAGATTATAATTCACAAAAAGCATGGGCTACATCTGATGTTACATTTAGTCTTATATGGAAAGGGCTAGGAGTTAAATATGGAAGTGCTGAACTTGGTGTACAGGGAGATGTTAACAAAAACATTGAAGGTTGGACAACTCCCCAATAATTATGTTAGAGGTGATTTGAATATTAAATAATAAAATAAAGAAAGTAATAAAATATATATTATTTTTAATACTTATTATAATTATTTGCTTATGGATATTTAGTATACTTATTGCGAAAAAATTTCTGTCATAATAGTATTATATCAAAAATCTAATTAGCGATTATTAAATAAAGGAACAGTAAGAAAATTCTCTTACTATTCCTTTATTTTTATATTATAGTAGGCGTCTCAACGTTGGGACAGTTTAAAATATTTGCACTACTTGATTTACCGATTGAATCACGTGAAGATTTTATATCTCAATCACATAAAATAATTGGACAAACTAAAACAGTTGATGAAATGACAACTTTAAATATCAATAAAATTCTTTAGGTTTAAAGGTCTTAATTTTATTAAAAATTATCTCGCTGAGATTTGAACGTATTCGCTTATATTCCTCGTCTGAATCTATCATGAAACATGGTGGAAAATTAATTCTAATGCTGTTAAAATTAATATGAAAATAGGTTTCGACATTATAACCAGTATTAAGAAATCCGAATAAATTAGCGACTTGCATACTTATTTCTAACATCAAATTATCTAAATAAGTTAAGAATTTTCTATCTTTAATTATAAAAATACCTAAATCTGATACAATTATATTTATATGCATTACATGGTATTGACCAATATGAATATGAACTTCTATATCTTTTCCTGATAATATACCTCTAAATATATATGAATTTGTAGTAGCAAATGATAGTTCAAGTTTTACATCGGAATTCATGAATAACACTCACTTTCAAAATATTTTATTTTTATATTCTCCATTTTAAATATAATTAATACACTTTATCCATTTGATTTAAAAAATTAGGAAAAAGTTTCCACTATTCTTCTTAATAAACTCTTTCTATACTATCAATAATACTAATGATAAAGGAGAAATGTAAATGAATAAAAATAAAGGCAAAACACTAGTGAGAGTAATTAATGTAAAAAAATTCAATGAAGATATGAAGTTAATAGAAAAGTATTCTGACTTAATAAGAAAAGTCATTGGAGACATAATAAAAGAAAAAGATTTTTATTTTGAGGATTTGCAAGAATGTCATCGAATTGCAAGCTTTATATTAGGATATTCCAACATAATTCAAAAAAATGATTTGATATCAGCACGTAATTATTTGCGGACTGGTATTGCTAATGGCTCTACAATTTATATACGTCATAATATAAGTAAAGAATTAAAAGAAATACTAGATGGTGATAAATTTTGGAGTTATAGTATTGATAAGACTAAATAACTATATTATTCTATTAAGACTACCTAAATGGTGGTCTTTTTTAATATTTAATAAACTCTTTGGTTATAATTATTTAAATATTTTTATGTAATTTAAAGGATATTTTGTAATTTTATCGAAATATAAAAATAACTAGTGAATTTGCTGGTTAATATTTTTATGGGAGAGTGATATTATAATGAACAAAGATATTAAAGATATTGATAATATATTAGAAGAATATGGTCAATCAATACCAGTACCGATAGAATTGTTGATAAACCCAAAATACAATAAAGATGGTGATCCTGATAGATTGAGACATAATGATGCTATATTATATGGTCTTCTTTCTGCGTTGCCAAAAGAAAAAGATAAAGACGGTAAAGAGTATGTTGCTATAACTGGAGAGAAAATTTCAATAGTTGTAGGGACAACAAATAGTGTATCCACTAGAATGTTGAAACAATTAGAAAAATTTGATTTAATTGAAAGAGATATAAAACGTGGACAACCACAAAAAATATATGTAAAAGAAATTATAAAATAGAAAAGAGATAGTTTTATGAACTGCTTCCCGTCAAGTGGACAATTAAAAAAACAAAAAATTTTCTGCCAGTGGGTCTAACCTGCTGGCAGTTTTCATGCTGCATGTAAATATATTTCATGCTTTTCCATTGGTGTTAATACACCAAGATTTCTCTGCAAGCGTATATTGTTATAGTAATCAATATATTCTTCAATCATCAGAGATATAAGGTCGAATAATATACTAATTACAAATGATGGTGTAGTAAAAATAATAGATTTTGGATTTGGTAAAAATATTAAAAATAATTCAAAAGAGGATGCTAGCGTTATTTTAAAATGGCCAGTGAGTGAGATGCCTGATGAAATTTTAGATTGGAAATATACTAGTAAAACAGATATGTATTTTTTAGGAAAACTATTTAAAAAAATATTAGATTCAAATAATATGAAGAATTTTAAATATAATTATATAATTGAGAACATGATTAAAGTTAATGAGAAAGATAGAATTGATTCATTCATTGCAATTAGAGAGAAGATAAATAAAAGTATAATTGAAAATATTATGATAGATGATTATAAGAAAGAAATATATATGTATTTTGCAGATGGATTGACAAACATAATAATTGAACATGAAAATAATTATCAAGAATATGAAATGGATTCAAATATTATTCTAAAAAAGCTTGAAATAGTGCTAGAAGAAAGTATTTTTGAAGACTTGATTCAAAATAATGAAGATTTAATTAAATGCTTTATTAAAACAAATTTTAAATATACTAATTCAGAAAAAATAGGAATATCAGTCGTTAAAGACTTTTATGACTTAATGAAGAAATCTAATACATATGAGCGAGAATTGCTTTGTAGGAATATAGTATCAAGATTAAGAACAATAAAGGTAAATGATGATTATGATATGCCATTTTAATTTTTAGTACAAGTTAAGACCTAATTATTTCTTCTATTTTTATGCTAAAAATTTGCATTAGTTGCTTTTATAATATATAGATTATAAAGAATATTAGTTAGTTCAAATACTTCTAATTAAAATAATGCAAAGGTAAATAAATAGGTGGGTTCACCAGTTGAATTACTTATAAAAAAGCTATATAATAATAGCAACTAATATCAATAAGTTATACCAACTAATATTAGGAAAAATATATATAATTTTAGAGTGGAAAGTAAAATATAATTGCTTTAATGGTTAAATGTCTATAGTCGTTGGGACTTGTCAGCATGGGGTAGAGGACAAATAGATGCTATTAATAGACTATTTGGATATACTGTCCATACAGAAAAAGGTAAACCTACAAATAGTGAATTTATCGCTATTATCGCTGATAAGCTTCGTTTGAAAAACAAGGTTAGCTAGGTCTAATGACAGACTTATTTAGTGAAAATTTCATATCGATAAACATAATGAAAATCGCTATGGATTTTAGCATTTCGTATCTATGAACTTAAAATTAAATTGTTAAATAAATACCTTTTGTACGTCAGTTCAAGCACTGATGTATAGGAGGTGTTTTTTCTTTGCCAAGAATTATTAAAAAAACAAAACTAATGATAGATTTAATTCAAGATTTTTTAGATTATTGTAACTATAAAAATTTATCTATTAAAACTATTAAATCTTATAATCAAACATTAATTTTATTTATGCGATACCTTGAAGAAGAAAAGGATATTACAGATATTAATAAGATTAATAAAGATATTGTACAAGAATACATTACATTTACAAAAGATAGGGGGAAATATAGTTTTGTAGCAAGCATAGATGGAATGGTTAAAGCTAATATTGATAGAAGGTCAGATATAGGTAAAAAAGTATCTGACAGTACATTAAACAATTATTTGAGGAATATTAAGGTGTTTTTTAATTGATTAGAAGAAAATCAGATGATAAAGCAAAATACGGTATCTAAATGTAAATTTGTAAAAACTGAAAGAAAAGCCAAAGATCAATTAACAGATGCTGAGTTCAATAAACTGATAAAATCTATAGATATTACAAAATTCCATGAGTATCGTGATTATATTATATGTAATATTATTATGGATTCTGGGATGAGACTAAATGAAACTTTAAATTTAACTATTAATGATGTTGATTTTACAAGAAGAACTATTTTAATACCATCAGAGATTAACAAGGGTAGAAGAGACAGAGTTGTTTATTATAGTCAAACAATTATTCATAAGCTTAGTAAAATTTTAGGACATAGCTCGGTGACTGTTACCGAAAAATCCTATCTTGATTTAATGGACGAGGATTTTAGAAAAAAATATCAGAGATTTAGTCCTTTAGAAAATATGAATAGAAATAATTATTAGGGAAAGATTATACAACTAAAAATTTGAAGAGATAAAAATTAAATAAAAAAATAGGTGAGTTGTTACCAGCAACTTACCTACTCTAAAACTACAATTGAATATAGTTTATAATCTGTACCATCTTATTCAAGTGGTAACATAATCTCGATAAAATTATGATATCACAAATTTTTCAAAAAATAAAGATGCTATGGTTTATTAAGTTCGCAAAATTTTAAAGCGAACTTTACTTGCTATGCGATGGGACAAGTATAAAATATCCCATAGGTCTGGTCAACCGATGCTATAGAGTGACAATGTCATATAAAGCTAGTATTAATTATCTTTGTTATAAATGCTAGGAAAGTATTTATATGACATAGGTGCGTGGCGACCAATACCTTTATAAATAACAGCTTCGGTGGTTACTTGGTGTCTAAAGGCGGGTAAAGAGTAGTGATTTAACAACTAGGACAAGTATTAGTTGGTAAAACTGCTTATACAGAAATGTAATTAATAACAAAGATTTAAAGCGATTCCTATTCAACTCAAAACATTAGCTTTAGAGTTAATTTGCTTATGAACTATCAAGAATTTAATTTTTTTGATAGCTTATAGGTAAATTATTTTTTTGCTCAAATTCTTCAATTTAAAACATTATTCTCTGGGCATTGTTCATAAGTCAAGTTTTACTTAAAAATTATTCAGTAAATCAGCCTTTGGTAAGAAAATAAAAAAGTGACTTATTGTGGTGTAATAAGTCATTTGAAAATAGTACTGAGTTTGGACAATATTAAATTATAGTTGCAGTAATAATTTAACAAGCCTAACAATTATGATTATAAGAAGTAATTGTGACAACATTATGTCAAATTAATTAACTTAATATAAATTATTCTATTTAAGATAGTAAATGAAATGATGAGTAGATAATTATAAAAATAAAAAGGACAATCTGTTAATGGGTAACAGACTATCCTGAATACTGTGTTAAAGGGTAATATATTTATGAAAAATTATCATCATCATGGTTTTATTATAAAAGGTAATTGTGGCAAGATTATGTCAGGTTGATTAAATTAAGGTGAATGATTTCTTAAATATAATTAAGGTTTATGGCTGATGAACTATACAGTTCTTTGGTCTTTTTAAAGAGATATAAATGAAATTAAAAATTTATTACATGATAAAACCGATTCATGTGAACTTAAGTTAAAAAATTATTTAGTTGAAATAGATAAAAATAATTTAATTAATCCATCCGAGATAGATTATTAGATAAATGTAAAAAGCTCAATATAAGCAATGTAGGTTGTTCATATATTAAAAATGAAATAGTAGCTTATAGAAGTGATAATAATGCTGAAGATATAATTGCTAAGGCAGAAATACATAATGGATGAAAATGGTTATGTAAATATTGGCAATGCAGTTGAAAATATGTTACAACAACTTAGAAAGGTGGCTTAATTATGAGTAATATGATGATGGTTAAGAAAATGGTAAGAGGTGGATTTACACTTAACGAGGCTGAAGAATTAATGGATAAATTATCTGAATGTTCTGAGAGACAAGTTATAGACGATCTTAAGCAAATTGAATTTGAATCATAACTTAAAACCGAACAGGCATTGGAAGATTGTCTTGATACAATATCTGGATTGGAAGCTAATGAAGAAAATATATTGACTATTAATCAATGTAAAAGATCATTGGAATTTATTGAAATTGCAACTTCTGAGAGTTGAAGAGATGATAGTAGAGGAGAAACAAGTTAAAGAATTAATATGTAATTAATAAAAAAAATGAAATTATGTCGAAAATTATCAACAAATATCCTAACAATATGTTATAATATTTGTAAACTATAACATAGGAGGAATCAAATGATAAAAGAATGTAAAAAAGGTTATGATGTGAATGTAAGAAAAATTGGTACACAGACAAATATAATTCTACCTTTTGCAAATGATGGCGCAAATTTAAGATGTAAAACTGAGAAGTGTGAATTTATTGAAACATGTGAGTATAAAGATTATATAATTAATACAAAGAAATAAATTAGATTATATAGAGGTGTGAGTAAAATAAAAACTCACATCTTTTGTTTTATATAAAGTTTTTATTACGCATCGCTTCCCAAAAAGAGAAAATAGGGTATAGGCTGGTAACTATAATCTTTGCTTATAGTGTCTAGATAAGCATAAAATTATGTACTTAAATAATTACGAAATTAGCACTTGTCTTTGGTAGGATGGAGTGCCTTTTTCAAAGGACTACTGAATTGATATGTAAACAAATACTAAATCACTGATGAAGCACTACTTGGTTGGGGTGCTTTTTTTTTATTATTTTTTATGTTAAAAATATTATAATTATTTAAATACAATATAAAAATGAAAAATAAATTTAAATAAGTGGACAACCGACTAAACAGGTTGTTGAAAAAGGAAGGAATTATTATGTGTAAAATTAATGGAGTATATTTAATTAAAAACAATGTGACTAAAAGAATTAGAATAGGCTCAGCAACTGACATTGATAAGAGATTTAGCCACTATAAGAGTCAGTTAGCAAATGGATTAGGTAATAAAAACATGGTTGAAGATGTTGTTAATTATGGATTAGACAGTTTTGAGTTTATTGTATTAGAGGAATGTGCTATAGAAGATTTATTTAAGACAGAACAAAAGTATATGAATTTATATAGTGATTGCTTTGATAAAGACTATGGATATAACAGTAATATGGTTAGGAAAAGAGAAAAATATATTAGAAATTTAGACAAAGCAAAAGAATATAAGGAAAAGCGTTCTAAGATAATTTATGGAATTAGATGCATTAGTAAAAGTTGTTAGAGACAATGGCACTAATTTAAAAGTTACTTGTGTTCTTTTGTTAGTGTATGTTTTGATAAATACTGCAATGGATATTGTTTGGGAGAGTAAGGGTAAAAATAATGGGAAAGAGATTTTATAGTAAAAAAATTACTGATTCAGATGGAATTAAGTGGGATTCTGAAACTGAATACAATTATTATCAATACATATTGAAAAATAAGGACAAACTAGGAATTAGTAATGTTCAAAGGCAAGTTAAATATATAATTCAAAATAAATTTAGAGATAAGAATAATAAGGCAGTTAGGGAGATATCTTTAACTGTCGATTTTGTATTGGAGTTCTTACTACTGGTGAAATAATTATGGTTGATTGTAAAGGTTGCAAGGAAACAATAGAAGAAACTTTTAAAATTAAGTGGAAAATGATGAAGTTAAAATATCCTTAATATGATTATAAAGTTGTAGTTTGGAATAAGAAATTAAAAGAATTTATGGAAAATTAAAATTAATTTGGAAAATAAAAAGGAATTTTACATTCCTTGTATAATATATTATATAGAGGAGGTGAAGGAATGAAAAAGTTAATTGTTATAGCACTTACCGCTTGTACGTTATTTGGTTCTACAATTAGCGCATCAGCATCTGTATTTAATGGAAGCCAACCGACTAAAATTAATGCAACAGACATTAGTAATTTATTTGGTGGAAAAGAACCAACTAAAATTAATGGAACAGATTTAAGTAATTTATTTGGTGGTTCTCAACAAACAAATGCCATTACAAATTATAGTAAACTAGGAGTCGGACATTGGACTTCCTTGACAGGAGATTCAATAAAAGTTGTGTCTGGATCGGAATATGTTACTATACAAGGTATGATTGTAATTGGAAAAGCACCTGGAACAGCTGTAATTGACGCATACAAAAATGGAGTTTTATATTCACGACAATATCTTACTATTGTTAGGTATTAAAGAATGTAGAATTACATAAAAACTGAAAGAACTCTAGAAATAGGGTTCTTTTATTATACTAATTTGTAGAACTTAATAAAGTATTTTGCCATCTTTTACATAATTGTATATATTGGGGTGAAATTTATGAATGATGTGCAATTCTTAAAATATATTATGAAAAAAGAAAATAAACTAGAAGATGACTACGATATGAAAGAGTTATTCAATATAGCAAAAGAAATGGAGTTGCACCTATTAAATAAAAAATAAATAGATATTTATTGAAATAACTTTACAAACAGGGTTCCTACTATTTACATAATCATGCCACTTTTTACATAATAAGGATATAATTATATGGAAGGTGGACAATATGAATAATGAACCTATTAATATATATAAAGATACATTTAAAAGAATAAGTAAAATAGAGAATCATGAAATAAATTGTTATTATTTCTTTATATAATAATTGCGGTACTTTTCTTTTATGCAGATATTCTGAAGAAAGAAAATCATTTTGGATGTTGCTTTATATATAGAACTATCTTAAAAGAACTAAAAGAAGAAATTAACTTTCATGACAAAGACGTTATTAATGAAGCTGCAATCACAAGCAATAAATCAACAATAATTAAAATAGAAAAAGATATTAATGATATTAGGAAGTTTATGGGGATGAAATGTTAATTTATATACTTGCATAATTTTAGAGGAGTTTGCCATCTTTTGTATAATTGTATTATATGGAAGATGGTGAGAAAAGAAATGACAGAAGAACAAGTGAAACAAGAATTAGATTATTTAAGGGCTCAAAAGGAAAATCCAACAGGTAATTATAGAAAATATTTAGTTAGGTCATATGAGTATATATTAAATAAGAGTAAAGAAAATAATACAGAATTGGCTAAAACTAATCTTAGAGAAATGATTGATTATGTTTATGAAGGATCGCCAGATCATATGGGTAACGAATTAGTTGTGAATTATCAAAAAGATTTGAAAAATTTAGGTTATATAAAGAAATTAAAAGAAAATGGTGAATGGCGAGTATATATAATTAAAGAATTGGATTTTTAAAAAAGGATTCTAAATTAGGGCACAAAATGTGCTCTTTTATTATGCAGAAAATTGAGTTTAGGAGGATTTGAATTGGATAAATTTTTAGCGATAGTAAATATAATTGTATTTGGAATAATGTTCACTTAATTTAAAAGAGTATGATGAGGAAAAACATTATGGAGAGGAAAGGTCATATATTTTGATGACTATTAATTCTCGGTTAGGTACTTCATTAACACAAAAAGACATAGTAGATTTTGTGGG
This sequence comes from Clostridium sp. YIM B02555, assembly GCF_022320955.1. Taxonomy (NCBI): domain Bacteria; kingdom Bacillati; phylum Bacillota; class Clostridia; order Eubacteriales; family Clostridiaceae; genus Clostridium; species Clostridium sp. YIM B02555. Next base: position 199,336 of record NZ_JAKJJY010000003.1, read on the forward strand.
ATTAATAAAAGATATTGAAGATTTACTTGATGAAATGAAACAAGAAATGATTCAAGATTGTCCAGATGAAGATTAATCAAGTTCTAAATGATTACAATATGCAAAGTAAAATTAATGATTAGAAATTGGCATGTTACATATTTTTCTTTGTAATAGGAAAAATTAACATAATAATAACGTAATTTAACAATAGAAAAAAAGCAATAATTCCAGGTGTTTATATGCACCTGTTTTTTTATTGCCTAATTTTATGGAAAGAGAGTGATTTATAAATGAAAATAGCAGTAGATTTTGGCATGGAGTTGGAAGTGACAGAGGAGCGGTTGGTTTTGTAGCTGAAGAAGACATTATAAATGCAGTCGGAACATTAGTATTGGCTAAACTAGTTACATTAGGCCATACAGTAATTGGAGTAAGACCAACATAAGCTTCAAGTGTTTCAGCTTCACTATGTCAAAGATGTCAAAAGGCTGATAATAACAATGTAGATTTTTATGTTAGTTTACATGCAAATGCAGGCGGTGGAGTTGGAACAGAAGTATTTACTTATAATGCTAAAGAAGTTCCAGAAGCTAGAAATATATTAAATAATATTGTGGCTTTAGGATTTCAAATAGAGTGATTAAGGATGGTTCTGGATTATATGTAGTTAAACATCCTAGGGCTACAGATATACTTATCAAAATATGTTTCTGCGATACTCAAAGTGATGTTGATAAATATAATTCAATTGGAGCTGAAGCAATATCTAATGCAATTGTATGTGGATTAACTGGTCAAGTTGTGCAAAATGTAGCAAAGAATTCCAATGGCATATGGAAACAAGATGACAAAGGATTTTGGCATGTTAATAGTGATGGAACATATCCTCAAAATAAATGGTTTCAATTAGAAAATGATTGGTATTATGCTGATGAAAAAGGATATTGTTATCAAAATAGATGGTTAAAATACAGGGATAAATGGTATTACTTTAAGAATGATTGTAAGATGGCAACAAATGAAACAATAATATATAAATTTAATGAGCAAGGGGAGTGGATAGAATGTTAGATAGAATAGTAAACAAATTAACTTCAGGGAGATTTTTAATAACTGTGATACTTACAATAGTATTTGCAATATTGGAAATTAACAATCGATTGAGTACAGAATTTCTTACAATTTATACAATGTTAGTGGCTTTTTATTTTGGAAAAGAAAGACAAGACAATGCAGTAAATCAAACAAAAGAAATTGATAAAGCAGAATGGAGGTGACAATAATGGATTTAACAGCTATGGGGAGTTTAATAGGAAGCGTTGGATTTCCTATTGGACTAGCATTGATAATTATTTATGGTGTTTATAGAGGATTTAAAGCATTATGTGATAAATTTTTTAAACCAATATTAGATGAATTTTTAAAGTTACTTAGTACAATAACTGAGAATAATAAAGTATTGGTGGAAACTAATGCTTCATTTGTGGGTAATATAAATACTAAAATGGAAGACATAGAACAAAAAGTGGATAGAATAATGGAAAAGTTAGGGTAGTATAGGGATAATGGATAGGAGAATTGTTCTTAAATTCGTATTACACAGTAAATATTTAATATGTTATAATATTTAAGGCTAAATTGCACAACTAGCCAATACATAATAGGGATAGTATAGACAGGAGAAATTCTTGTTTTGCTATCCCTATCTTTTTCTTTTATTTTACTTATAGAATCACATTAATAATTTACATGCATTTCTATTTATGGTATAATAAGACTTGTATTTTGAGTAGGATAAGTTGTTAAGTTGTACTTGATAATTTAATGAAATAAAAGGACTTTCTAATTATATTATTTGCCATCTCACGTGAGTACCATTCACGTTTTTAATTAATATAATTATACTAATCCTTTAAATTTTACTTTTGTATATCAATTTATTATTTAAAGCATTTTAGAATTACGGAGACTAAATTAAATAGAGATCCAAGAAAAACAAATATATCTTTCACTAGTTCTTTATCGAAACGTTTTCTGCTAAGTCTACGTTTCATGTGTACCGCCTCCTGCGATGTATAAATATTCGAGATGGCATGTTAAGTATATCATTATATGGTAAAAAATACAATTTCGAAGACTTGAAATAATAAGTAGGAGGCTTAAAATAATAATATAAATATTATTATTTCGAATTTAGTACAAGTTATACTAGATTCTTTTTTGTTGTTGGAAAATATGGCATATATAATATTAGTTAAGAATTAATATATTGAAAGTGTTTTTTTTTGCCTAAAATTCTTAAAAAACAAATAGATGGTAATATAGTAGGTTACTTCAAGCTATGTCTATCTGATAATTATTAGGAAAGAATCTTACAACTTAAGAAATTGATTCAAGTATAAAAATAATAAAGAATCTTTTGGCAATATGCTACAAAATAAAAATAGAACAGCCTGCTAGGGTGTGACAGACTATTCTAAATACTGGCTAATATGTATTATTTAAGGGTGAATAATAATGCTTTAACTACTTTATGTTTTTATTATATGAGGCTTTTGTGACAGTATTATGTCAGGTAGATTAAATTAAGATAAATGTTAAATTAGATAATATTAGTAATAATATCTAAGGATTTAAAGAATGATATAAAAAATCAAGATAGTAGACTTATAAAAGTTGAAGAAAGTGTTCAATTTGCCCATGGAAGATCAGATAAAATGGAAGGTGAAAAATAATATGATGGGCAAATAAACAAATACATAATATGCATAAAAATGAAAATGGATGGGCTGATATTGGATATCATTATATATTAGATTAGGTGGTTCAGTACATAAGGTTAGGCCAGATAATGCTATTGGTGTACATTGCCAAGGTTGTAATACTAATACTATTGGAATTGCTTTAGAGGGTAATTACGATAATAGAATAGAAATGCCAACAGAACAATTTAATGCTTGGTGTGAATTGAAATATTATTTATGTAATAAATATAGTAATATGCCTGTATATGGTCATAGGGAAAAAGGAGAGAGTGAGTACACAGGAGAAAATTTCCATTTGATAGATTTAAAAGTGGAATGATAAATAATAAAGGTCATATTATTACAAACTATTTATCCTATGCTTGTGATTGTTACGAATGAGTCGATATTGAATTACTTCCAAGGTATTAAGCGTTATGTCAGAGGTAATGATACAGAAATATGGATTGAGACCGAGTATTTAGTTTTCGCTATCAAAGCAACTTTAGGCAGTTTGTTCTATAGTGTGAGTTAAAGGATTAATAGGGATAGTAGACAGAAGAAATTCTTGTTTTACTATCCCTATTTTTTTCTTAATTATTATACTTATAGAATTATTTTTCTATTTACATTTATTCCTATTTATGGTATAATAATATCTGTGTTTTGGGTAGGATAAGTTGTTAAGTTGTACTTGATAATTTAATGAAATAAAAGGACTTTCTAATTATATTATTTACCATCTCACGTGAGTACCATTCACGCTTTTAAGTAATATAATTACATTAATCCTATAAATTTTACTTTTGTATATCAATTTATTATTTAAAGCATTTTAGAATTACGGAGACTAAATTAAATAGAGATCCAAGAAAAACAAATATATCTTTCACTAGTTCTTTATCGAAACGTTTTCTGTTAAGTCTACGTTTCATGTGTACCGCCTCCTGCGATATATAAATTATTCGAGATGGCATATTTATTATACCATTATTTTCAAATAAAAACAATTTAATACAAAGATAATTAAGAAATTAGTACAAATTTCACTGGGTTCTTTTGAAAATATATAAATGTGTAAATAGAAACACTTTTAATCTATTGTTTAAAAAATAAATAGATTAAAAGCGTTTTTTTTATTGCATAAAGTTTCCTTAAAATATATAGATTATGTTTATTGTAGATTATTAAAAGTAATGTCAATCAGATAATTATTAGAAAAGAATATTACAACTTAAAAAAATGATTCACGTTGAGAAGCAATAAGATATTCTTTGAAAATATTCTATAAAATAAAAATAGAACAGCCTGCTAGGGTGTAACAGACTATTCTAAATACTGGCTAATATGTATTATTTAAGGGGTAAATAATAATGCTTTAACTACTTTATGTTTTTATTATATGATTCTTTTGTGACAGTATTATGTCAGGTAGATTAAATTAATATAAATACTTTCTTAAATATAATTAAGGTTTTAGGCTGATTAATATAAAGTAAGTGTAGATAACATTAAGGGCTTAAATTAAAAGTCTTTTTTTGTTATCCATTTTAAGTAAGATAGTATAAATATGGATAATTGAACATGTAAAAATTTACGATATTTCTTAAATATAAAGGAATTTGTATTACGATTGTTATTGGATTTAACTGGTATTAGAACTAAAATAAAATATATGGAATGCGCATTCATTTATAATTGAAAATAAGGGAGAAATGATAAATGAGAAATTACTTTAAAAAGTTTATTATAATGTTTGTGATGGCTGTAATGTTAGTGTTTGGTGCATCAATTAGTGCTTTCGCAGATGATAGTTATGTGGTTGGAACTGCTAATTTAAATAATACTGTTGAAAATAGTGCAAAAGTTGGGGATATATTAAAAAATCCTGAAAAGGGTTGGAAAAGGTATGATGATAGTAATAATAAATTCATTTATAAAGGTAGTGGTTGGAGAAAGGACAACAATTCTAATACTTATAATGCAGGTCATCATTACTGTTCTATACCTTCGTCTGTTACATTTAAATTCTTTGGGAGTAACTTTAGATTTATAGCTCATAGATATAAAAATATTAATAATTATTATTCAGATCACGTTTATATTAAAATAGATGGAATTGAATGTGGGGATTTTTCAGAGCAAATAAATGGTGAGATTTATCAATTACTATTATACCAAAACAATTCACTAACTAAAGGAATTCACACTGTTGAATTATATACTACTAATTTAGGGCTAAATTTTGATGCTATAGACATAAATAATGATGGCTATTTAATAGATTCTAATGAATCAATATCATTAGATAAATCAAAAATGAATCTAAATGTAGGTAATTCAGAACAGCTAACTGCAATAACAACTCCATCAGCTGTTAGAGTAACATGGACAGTAAGTGATCCTTCAATTGCAACAATAGAAGTAGATCCTACAAATGGTAAAATTACAAAGATAAATGCTCTTAAAGAAGGAACTTGCACTATAACAGCTACAACAAATGATGAGTATAAGTTAAGTGCATCATGTACTATAAATGTAACTAAAAAAACTGAACCAATACCAACACCAGATCCACAACCAACAGATACAGAGTATATAAATAATATTGCTCATGCCAAAGGTACCAATACCAATAATCCTGATGGAGAGGTTACGATTATATTTCATGGATCATCTGACACTAAATTGAGTTTAGTAAAAACAGCAGATGTAAAAGACGTATGGATAGGAGATAATTTCACATATACTCTTGTTATAACTAATACTGGGACAAAGACAGCTAAAGCAGTAGTTGTTAATGATCCAGCACCTAATCATATAGATTTTAACGTTAGTGGAGTAACAACTACTCAAGGAACAGTTGATTCAAGTTCAACATCAAAAAACATTATAGTTAACGTTGGAGATATACTACCTGGAGGAACAGTAACAATTAAAATACCTTCAACTGTAATAGCATAAAATGATTGTTTGAAAATATAATTAAATATAAAGTTTATAAAAGGTACTTGCAGAATGTAGGTACCTTTAAATATTGCTGCATAATAGTCAGATATTGTGCAAGATAGAATATATTATTGTGGGGCTACAACTGGAACTAATGCTTATACAGTTACTAACACTGATATTACAGCATATAAAGATGGCTTAACAGTGCGTATAAAAATAGGAACAGCTAGCACAGGTGCAAGTAGCCTTAATATTAATGGTTTGGAAGCTAAAACAATTTTAGATACACTAGGAAATCCTATCACTGCTAATGGATTAAAGGCTGGACTACCTTATCAATTATGCTACAATGGCACAAATTTTATTGTATTGGGTAAAGGAGGTGGTGGGAATTTAACATCAGGTGATCTATTAATAAGTAAAACAGCAACCGGAGATAGTGGAGTAGTAACAGGCTCAATGCCTGAAAATGGGCAATTAAATGCTAATTTGAATTGTGGACAAAGCTTTAATGTTCCATCTGGTCATGCTAGTGGTGGAACAATTACTGCAAATAGTTTAGCAAGCCAAACACCAGCTAATGCATCATCGGCACAAATATTATCGGGATTTAGTGCATGGGTTAATGGAAGTCTAATTAATGGTCAAGCAACAATAGCAAGTATAGGAGGAAGACAATTTGCATCTAATACCGCTATAGTAGGATCTACAAGATACAACGTTTATGGACCTAACAATTCTGCTGCCGCAAAATTGATATCTGTATCTGGTCTTAATTTCACACTGTCAGCTATATTTGGATATTCACAATCAAAGCCTACTACTAGGTTTTACTGGCATAACTCAATGCCAGATTCTATTGCATTGACAATTGATTATGGTTATTCTCAACTATGGTTTAATTTAAGTATAGCAAGTACAAAATCAACAGTAGCATTAGGAGTAAACGGAGGGAGCTTCGTTATGCCTTTAAATACTGACGGTGTTAGCGGTGGGGATACTATAATTTGGTTTGCATATAGTTAATTAATTAGGAGGATAAAATAAATATGAGCACATTAATAATTTATGATAATACAGGAACTATTTTTAGTTCACCGATAACAGGAAGTTATCAAAAACCACAAGGAGATTTAAAGTATTTAGAAATAGAACTACCAGAAAATAAAATTCTAACAGGCATTGATACAAGTAAAATACCAAACGTACCAATACTTGAAGATATACCAAAAACAGATTTAGAAAAAACACAAGATCAATTGCTAGAAACTCAAGCTCAATTAGCAAATTTACAAGAACAAATATTATTAAAAGAAAATGGAGGTAAGTAAAATGGATTTAATCATGGAGAATCTTATTAACAACAAATTTTATCCAACTAAGGATGATGTAGAAAAGAAGTTGGGTGTATTCTTTGCATTTAACGTAATCTCACAGGATGAATATACTAAGTTAATGCAATTAGCAGAAAGCAAATATACTGAAACTAGTGCATCATAGTAAGAACTATCAATAAAATAAACATAAATAGCATTAAAGGCTTAAATAAAAAGTCATTTATTGTTATCCATTTTAAGTAAAATAGTATAAATATTGATAATAAAATATCTAAAAATTTACTGAATTTCTTAGATATAAAGGAATTTGTATTACGATTATTGTTGGTTTTAACAGGCATTAGAATTAAAATAAAGATATGGAATGCGCATTCATTTGTTATTAAATAAAGGGGAGAAATGATAAATGAAAAATTACTTTAAAAAGTTTAGTATAATGTTTATGATGGCTTTAGCTATTATTGGAATTGGAATGATTCAAAATGGATATGTTGTTAATGCTACTATTATTGGGCAGGAATTAGTTAATCCTGAAGAAGGATGGACAAGATATGAACATGACAATAATAAAATAATATATAACGGATCAAATTGGATAAATAAAAATGGTGGGCATTATCTGAGAAATGATAATACTGGTAGTATAAAGTTTGGATTTTATGGAAGTAAATTTAGAATTATATCATGGTATGATAATAATGGTTCTCCTAAAGTTGAAATTAAAATAGATGGAAATATTATTGGTACTTATTCAGCTTATTCTCAAAATATTACCGCAATTAAGGGTTTAATATATGAAGATTCTGGATTGTCTGTAGGACATCATATTATCGAATTAAAAAATATTAATACTTCAGAAACTAATGGATGTAATGATTTAACATTAAAAGCTATAGATATAAATTATACTGGATATCTAGTAGATCCTAATGAATCAATAGCATTAGATAAATCAACAATTAATTTAACAGAAGGTGATTCTGATAAATTAACTGCAATAACAACTCCATCAGCAGTTGGAGTAACATGGAAATCAAGCGATCCGTCAATAGCAACAATAGAAGTAGATCCTACTAATGGTAAAATTGTAAAAGTAAATGCGTTAAAAGAAGGTACTTGCACAATAACAGCAACCACTACAGATGGTAGTAATTTAAGTGCATCATGTGCAATAAATGTAACTAAGAAAGATGTTCCTAAACCAGATAATCCAACAACTGATACGAAAATAGGGGCAATTTTAATAATAAACTTAACAGATGGAGAAACAAAAGTATTTGATGTATCAAATTCAGAGGTTGATAAGTTTAAATCTTGGTACAATAATAAATCAGAATTCGAAAATAAGTTGACATATGTATTTAATAAAACAGTAAATTCAACTATATCAGTAGAAGAAGATGTTGTACATAATCAAATAACATCTTTTGAAATAAGAAAATATTAATATGTATGTTTATATAAGGACACTTGCATAAATTGTAAGTGTCCTTTAATATTGGTGAGTACTAGGAAAATATGATGAAAACTTAATAAGCCACCAAATAAGCACCATTATAGGTGTTTTTTATTTGGCTTATCTTTACATTAAAATGAATACTGTAAAAAATTACTATATTTCTTAGATATAAAGGAATTTGTATTACGATTATTGTTGGATTATATTGGTATAACTATTAAAATAAATATATGGAACGCGCGTTCATTTATTATTAAAATTATATTAATGGAGAAATGATAAATGAAAAATTACTTTAAAAAGTTTAGTATTATGTTTATGATGGCTTTAGCTATTATTGGAATTGGAATGATATATGGTGGAAATGGTGCTAATGCAGCTACTGTTGGGCAACAATTAGCATTACCTGAAAATGGGTGGCAGAGAATTGATGATGATAATAATAAGTTTCTAAGAGAAGGTTCTGGATGGGTAAATGCGACAGATGCTGGTAGGTATGAAGGTCATGTATGGTATAGTTCTTCATCTGATGCTAAAATCAAATTTTCATTTTATGGAAAAAATATAAGAATAATAGGGTTAAATACTTTAACAGGAGATGCTACCAGAAAAATCACTATAGATTCAGAATCGACAACGTATTCAGAAAAAGGGTCTTCGTTATATCAAGTAATAGCATATGAAAAAACAGGATTAACATTAGGAATTCATACTGTAACCATTTCAGCAAGTTTAGGTTATACAACATGGTTAGATGCAATAGATATAGATTCAAGTGGATATTTATTATCACCATCAATAGATATAAACAAGTCTTCAATTGATTTGACAATAGGTGATGCGCAAAAATTAATCGCAACTACTACGCCAGCCAGTGCAGAAGTAACTTGGACATCAAGTGATACTTCAATAGCAACTGTAGATTCGACAGGTAACGTAATAGCAACTAATGAGGGTGTGTGTGCAATATCAGCAAAAATTGCAGATGGTTCAACTGCAATCTGTACTGTTACAGTAACTAAAAAAGATGATCCTCAACCAACTCAACCTTCTGGAGATGCTAATTTATTGATAGAATTAGTAGATGGACAAATAAAACAATACACTGTATCACAAGATGAAATTAATAAATTTACATCATGGTTCGAAAATAGAGATAAAGATCATTCATTGACAGCTACATATAAGTTTACAAAAGGCACTTACAAAGATTATGTAGTACATGATCAAATAGATTGGTTTGAAGTAAGATAATAGAATTTTAAGTATATAGGAGACACTTACAGAAATGTAGGTGCCTTTTTATATTGCTACATACTAGAAATATATGATGAAAACTTAATAAGCCAAATAAGCACCATTATAGGTGTTTTTTATTTGGCTTATCTTTACATTAAAATGAATACTGTAAAAAATTACTATATTTCTTAGATATAAAGGAATTTGTATTACGATTATTGTTGGATTTAACAGGTATTAGAACTAAAATAAATATAAGGAATGCGCATTCATTTATTATTGAAATATAAGGGAGAAATGATAAATGAAAAATTACTTTAAAAAGTTTAGTGTTATGTTTGTGATGGTTTTGGTGCTAATTTTAGGATGTGCTACTAGTGCTTTTGCATCAGAGGAATATAAAGAGATTGGAAGTACTGTTTTAAGTAATATTCCTAAACAGGGAGATATACTAGAACAACCTGAAAAAGGATGGATAAGATATGATGATACTAATAGCACAATAGAATACAGTGAAGACAATTGGAGTTCGTTCAAAAATAATGATACTCGATACGTAAATTATACAGGTCACTCTACTAAGGTTTCTGATGCTACTCTTCGATTTAGCTTTACAGGTACAAAATTGAGAATTATAGCACCGTTAGCTAAGGACAGAGATCCTGATGCGATATTCACTTTGGATGGTGTTTCAGAAAATATTTGGCAGGTTAATGATGGGAGTGATAATCCAAAATCAAAAGTAATAGTTATTCAAAAACTTAACTTGTCTCCTGGAATTCATAGCTTTGTTATATCTAAATCAAAGAACTCAAATACATTTGTAGGAATAGATGCAATAGATATAGATGGACAATTATTACCATATAATGAATCATTAACATTAGATAAATCAACAATGAATCTAACAGAGGGGGATTCAGGAAAATTAACTGCAACAACAACTCCAGCATCAGTAGGAGTAACATGGACAGTGAGTGATCCTTCAATAGCAACAATAGAAGTTGATCCTACTAATGGTAAAATAACAAAAGTTAATGCGCTTAAAGAAGGAACTTGTACAATAACAGCTACAACAAATGATGAGTATAAGTTAAGTGCATCATGTACTATCAATGTAACCAAGAAAGATGTTCCTAAACCAGATAATCCAACAACTGATACGAAAATAGGGGCAATTTTAATAATAAACTTAACAGATGGAGAAACAAAAGTATTTGATGTTTCAAGTTCTGAGGTTGATAAGTTTAAATCATGGTACAATAATAAATCAGAATTTGAAAATAAGTTAACATATGTATTTAATAAAACAGTAAATTCAAATATATCAGTAGAAGAAGATGTTGTACATAATCAAATAACATCTTTTGAAATAAGAAAATATTAATATGTTTATTTATATAATGGGCACTTACAAAAATGTAGGTGCCTTTTAATATTGGTGCATACTAGGAAGAATGAGCATAATAATTAAATAAAAATTATAAGCATGATTAAGGACTTTCAATAGTCTTTTTTCTTGTTCATATCTGACGCATACATTGCTTCTAGATAGACTATATCTTTAATTTGGAAAAATGGCAGAATTTGTATTACGATTTTTGTTGGATTTAACTAATTATGAGATTAAAATAATTGATGAACATGTTCATAATTTAATGAATAAATAGGAGAACTGATAAATGAAAAATTATTTTAAAAAGTTTAGTGTAATGTTTATAATTGCTTTTGCTATTATGTTTGGAAATTTCACTAATGCGTTTGCAGTCAGCCATGTGTTGTCAGTCAGCTACGCTACCACAGTACGCATTAATGATACAACTATAAGTTTCGATAAAGTTATTTATGTAGATCCACAAAATGGAGATGACATTACAGGTCTTGGAAATGAAAAATATCCATATAGTACAATCAAAAGGGCTTTAGAAGTGTGCAGTGCTAAAGGTTCTGCTATATTTTTAAAAGGTACTACTAAAGAAACAACTAATCCTATTAATCTTGCTAGTAAAAGTGTCACTATTATAGGTGATTATTTAAAATATGGCTCTAAAATAACTAGCAGTATAAGTAATGGATCTATAAATATATATAATGTTTATTTATCTAATTCAAGTACTGCTACTTATGGTGAAATATTTGCTAGCATAGCAAGTCTTAATTTATATAATTGTATATTTGAAGAAAATTCATATTATACTAACGTAAGTGTAACTAGTTCTAATTTTTATAACTGTCTAATAATTAAACAAGGTATTAAATATAATAGTACTATTAATTATGTAAATTGTGCATTTAAGGCAAAGATAGCGACTAATGATACTTGTGTAAGTAATGTGACTTATGATGATAAATTTAAATTAACTTCAGATTCAGGTCGTTGGCAAAATGAAGGTACAGGAAAAAATCCAGATGGAACAGTAGCTAATATGGGACTTTATGGTGGACAGTTTGCATGGGGAACTTGGACTGGTAATAAAGAATCTATATTATTAAATAAATCAACAATGATATTAACAGAAGATGCTTCAGAACAATTAACTGCAACAACAACACCAGCAGGTGTAGGTGTAACATGGAAATCAAGTAATGAATCAATTGCAACAGTAGATTCAAATGGTAAAGTTACAGCGATAAAAGAAGGACAAGCAACTATAGCAGCTACTACTTCTGATGGTTTAACTGCGATATGTATAGTAACTGTAACTAAAAAAGCAGAGCAAGAGTCAATATCACTAAATAAATCAACTACAAATTTAATAATAGATGATTCAGAAACTTTAATAGCAACAACAACTCCAGCAGGAGCACAAGTAACATGGAAATCAAGTGATTCTTCAGTAGCAACAGTAGATTCAGCTGGTAAAGTAACTGCGGCAAAAGAAGGAACTTGTACTATAATAGCGACAACTGCTGATGGATTAACTGCTAAATGTGTTGTGACTGTAATACCAAAAGGAACAGATCCAAATCCTCAACCAATAGATACAGAGTATATAACTAATATTGCTCATGCCAAAGGTACCAATACCAATAATCCTGGTGGAGAGGTTACGATTATATTTCATGGATCATCTGACACTAAATTGAGTTTAGTAAAAACAGCAGATGTAAAAGACGTATGGATAGGAGATAATTTCACGTATACCCTTGTAATTACTAATACTGGGACAAAGACAGCTAAAGCAGTAGTGGTTAAGGATCCAGCGCCAAATCATATAGATTTTAATGTTAATGGAGTAACAACTACTCAAGGAACAGTTGATTCAAGTTCAACATCTAAAAACATTATAGTTAATGTTGGAGATATACTACCTGGAGGAACAGTAACAATTAAAATACCTTCAACTGTAATAGCATAAAATGATTGTTTGAAAAGATAATTAAATATAAAGTTTATAAAAGATACTTGCAGAAATGTAGGTATCTTTTTATGTTGCTACACAATTGGAATGGGGGATGTATTATATGTACTAATTTGCATAAACAAGTATAAAGTAGAAGAAGTGGAAATAATGTTGTATAATTTACATGGTCATAAGTTATTTTTCATGAAGAATAGACTGAGCATAATATTAGATACTGAAATCTTAGATGGAGTTTTGCAAGTGCGCATCAAATAATTAAACTTCAATTTAATATTAGGTAGAAATAAAAATGACTGATTAATTTTTAAAATCTATTGACGTATGTTTTTTATTATTTACATAATCATGCTATGTTTTGTATAATGAGGTATATTATACTAATGAAAGCGGGGAATAATAATTATGAAAAAAAGTTACTAGCTATCTTGATAACATCTACACTGACTATATTAATGTTACCAATGGGGATAAATGCAGAATGGAGAAGTGATAGTCATGGGTATTGGTATGCAGAAGGGAATAGTTGGGCTCTAGGTTGGAAACAAATAGACGACAACTGGTATTATTTTGATAAAAATGGATATGTGGTTAAGAACATGGTTGTTGATGGTTACATTCTTGGAATAGATGGTGCATGGGTTGAAAACAAGCAGAATGATATTTCAATGTTGAACTCTGGTAAAACTATTATAAAAGATTACAAAATAACAGTATTCTACGAAAAAGCAACTGGTAAAATAGTAAAATGTGTTGATGGAGTCAAATCATATTCAATACTAGATGCTTCAGCAAAACAAGATGAATTAGAGAAAAAATATGGCATTGTAGTTATTGGAAAAGATGTAGAAGTTCAGTATGGATATGAAAATTACAAAGTAATAAATGGTCAAATAGTATATATAAAAAAATAATTATTGAATAATTTATTTTACATATTTGTTATTGGCATTATAAATGGAACCTAATGAAATGATATAAATTTTATTAGGTTCTTTTTTGTAAAAATTTGTTTTAATGAAGGCGCTTTTTATGGGATTTTATTTTATTTTTTAAAGGAATTAATTAATATGTGAAGAATTAATTGTATATATATATATTAATGTAGATTATAGGGAGGGAATGATTATGAGTGATTGTCAGAACCTGGAAAAATGTGGATTCGTGAAAAAATACGGTGAATCAAAAGCTCTTGCAGTAAATGGCTTTGTAGCAATGTATTGCATAAGCGAGAAACAAGAAGAGTGCAAAAGGAAAGAGTACAAACAAAAAAATGGAGTCCCACCAATAGATGAAATGCTTCCTAATGGAGGCATGATAAAGGATTGAATAGAAAATGTGACAAAGTTAAAAATTATTAAATACTTTGAGGGGGAGTTATTTTGAAACTGTTTGAAAATTTAAAGACTGCACAAAAACTGATTTTTTCATTTATCTTAGTATCGATCTTTATAGTAATAGTAGGTGGTATTGGTATTTTTAATATGAAAACAATTAAAGAGAATTCAAATTCTATGCACGATTATAATTTCGAATCAATAAAGCAATTATCCAATTTAAAGAGTAATTTAGGAGATATTCGTAGCGACCTATTGAAGTTAAACTATCAGAGAAATATAAACAATCAAAATGAGCAACTGGAGAAAGAAATAGATAAATTTTATAATGAAACTATTAGTATAATGTCAAATTATGAAAAAACAATATTGTCAGATGAGGAGAAACCGGCTTTTGGTAGACTTAAGGAGGATGTACAGGCATATAAAAGCAGTTATGATGTAGTTATTAAACTTGTAAATGACAATAAATATGACGAAGCAGATGGATATTATTCTAATTTAACAAAAATCAGATCAAAAATATATGATGACTTAAGTGAATTAATAGAAATTAATGTAAATCAAGCAGATAAAGCTAATAAAGATAATAATGTAACCTATAATAATTCTTTATATAAAATAATTATTATAACTTCTTTAATATTAATTATTTCAATTATTTTAGGTGCTTTAATATCACTTTGGATTTCAAGGCAATTAAAAAAAGTGTTAAATTTTGCTGAAGCACTTGGAGATGGAGATCTGACTCAAATAATTAATATTGACACAAATGAAGAAATTGGGAATATGGCTAAAGCATTAAACAAAGCTAATCTAAACATAAAAGATCTAATTAGTGAAATAATTAATAGTGCAAGTGACATAAGTTCAACTAGTGAGGAACTATCCGCAATGACTGAAGAGGTTTCATCAAAGATGGAAGTGGTAAACGAATCTATAGAGCAAATATCTAAAGGGGTTCAAGACTTAAGTGCAACTACTGAAGAAGTAAATGCATCGACAGAGGAAATAAACGCTAATACTAGTAGGCTTGCAAATAGAGCTAGTGATGCAGAGGTTTCAGTTGGAGAGATTAAAAAACGTGCACTTGACATTAAAAATAAAGCTTCAAAAAATATAGATGAAAGTAATATTATATACCTAGAAAATCGTACTAACATTTTGACTGCGATTGAAGAAGCTAAGGTAGTAGAAGAGATAAAAATTATGGCTGATTCTATTGGAGATATAGCAGAACAAACTAATTTACTTGCGTTAAATGCTGCAATTGAGGCTGCAAGAGCAGGTGAACAAGGTAAGGGCTTTGCTGTAGTTGCAGATGAAGTAAGAAAGCTTGCAGAGCAATCTTCTGGAGCTGTTGCTAATATTCAGGAATTGGTTAATCAAGTACAATTTGCAGTTACTAAACTTTCGCTAAGTGGAGAAGATGTACTTAAATTTATGGAGAATAATGTAAAACCAAACTATGAATTTCTTCATAACACAGGAATTCAGTATGAAAATGATTCGGAATTTGTTAATAAGATTACACAAGAAATTTCGTTTTCTTCAAAGCAAATGAATGATGTAGTTGAACAAATAAGCTCTGCAATACAGAGTGTTTCTGCTACAGCAGAAGAATCAGCTGCAGGTTCTCAAGAAATAGCTAGTAGTGTTAATGAAATAACTATTGCCATTAATGATGTAGCAAAATCAGCTCAAAGTCAGGCAGAATTAGCTCAGAGACTTACTGCTATGATACAAAAATTTAAAGTATAAAAAAATCGCAGGCGACTGTGGAGCCGAAGATTTTTTTTACGCATCTGCCTTTTCGAACGTATGTGAGAAAAAACTGGCAGGCGAATATGATTTGTTTTTTATTCTTTTCTTATACACAACTCAGTTAAATAGTCTTTTTTATATATTATCCACAGATTTTACTGCACTATAAATTCCCAAAGAATAAAATAATCCTTCTGTATTATTGATAATCTATTATATCAGTAATATAGAAGGATTTTAATTTTTATAAAAACTACTTAAATTCAGCACTATCTTTCAATTTTTCTGAAACAAAATCTAAAATTAATTGTCTGTGATTTGTTTTTATGTCATTAAATTTATAGGCAGCCCTTTGATGTTTAGTATCATCAGTGTGATCAAGTCTAATTTGTTCACAAAGGGAAATTATATTTTCGCTTTTTATATTTAAAGAAATAATTGCTAATTTACTATCTGATTCAATTTTTGGAAGTACAAAATACACTCCGCCAGCACTGATATTTACAGTGTATGATTTTTTTAAGGATCTGAGGTATTTTGGCTCGACAGCATTTAACTTTTCATAATTTACTTCAGCTGGAAGTAGTGAATATTCTATATCCATAACAATAGGAAGTCTTTCATATTCTCTTCTTTCAATACCAAATAAAACTTGAGGTTTACTTATTAATACAACTTGTTCATGATCATTTTGAGTGCAGGCAAGTACAACAGAGGAGCATTTAATTGCTTGATGCTTATTTATTAATATTATTTTTACAGGTTGGTCCTTAGATAAGATTAAGTATGAATCTTGTCTAGAATTAATTGTTATGCCTAAGCAATCACTTGAGATTTTTTTTATAATCCCGTCTACTAAGGTCTTTTCAGGCGTGATAAATTTAACTATTTCATTTTCTTTTAAAGTATTTATATCGACGAATTCCATTAGCAACACCTCTTAATATCATAAGTTAAAATATAATTTAAAACTCACTGGTTGTAAATATTAAAGTGATAATGATTTACTCTTATATATAATAATATCATAGAATAATTTGTTATAAAATAGTTTGAGGGGATTTTAATAACTTGACAAAGTGCATGTCATTATGTTAAGTTATCAAGAGCGTACTTTTAATTTAGTTCAGAGAAGCTAAGAAGGAGGATAAATATGACAACTAATGAATTATACGAAAACACAAACGATTTTGTGGACGTGACAGAAAAAATATCTTTAAAGAGGGCAATTCCTCTAAGTTTTCAACATCTATTTGCAATGTTTGGATCATCGGTTTTAGTTCCACTTATTTTTAAAATTGATCCAACAACTGTCTTATTTTTTAATGGTATAGGTACATTACTATATGCATTTCTCACTAAGAAAAAAATTCCAGCTTATTTAGGTTCAAGTTTTGCGTTTATTTCGCCGGTATTATTATTATATAGTCAAGGTTATAATTTTGAAACAATACAAGGTGGTTTTGTAGCAGCAGGAGTAGTATTTTCAATCATAGCAATAATTGTTGGATATACTGGTATAGGATGGGTTGATAAATTATTTCCACCAGCAGCTATGGGTGCAATCATAACTATAATTGGTTTAGAATTAGCAAGTACAGCAGCAGATATGGCAGGTTTCCCAGTAGGAGGAAGTAATACTCAAACCTTAAATGTTAGTTGGGTAATAGTATCTTCTATAACTCTAGTAACAGTAATATTATGTAATGTTTTATTAAGAGGCTTTTTAAAACTTATACCTATATTAATTGGAGTTGTAGTAGGTTATATTGTATCCTTATCTATGGGATTAATAGATTTTAGCACAGTAAGCAACGCAAGCTTCTTTTTATTACCTAATATAAAAGTTGCACATTTTGATATAAATGCTATTTTGACGATTTTACCTGCAACCTTTGTTGTAATAGCTGAACATGTAGGTCACTTAAAGGTTACAAGCAGCATTGTAGGTAAAGATTTAACAAAAGATCCAGGGCTTCATAGATCACTACTTGGAGATGGATTATCAACAATAATTTCTGGAATGTTTGGTTCGGTACCAACAACAACTTATGGAGAAAATATTGGAGTGTTAGCCTTAACTAAAGTTTATAGCGTATATGTAATTTGCGGTGCTGGATTAATTTCAATAATATTAGGTTTTTCAGGGAAGATGTCAGCGATTATAAGTACAATCCCAACTCCTGTTATAGGAGGAGTTAGTTTGTTATTGTTTGGATCAATAGCAACCTCAGGACTTAGAACTTTTATTGAAGGAAAAGTTGATTTTTCTAAGTCAAGAAATTTAATTTTAACCTCAATAATATTTGTTATAGGTTTAAGTGGAATAAAATTGACTTTTGGAAGTACTGAAATTAAGGGAATGGGATTAGCAACGTTAGTAGCTATGGTATTAAGCATAAGCTTTATGATATTTGATAAACTTGGAATAATGAATGAAAAAGAATAATTATATAAACTTTAATTAAAATTAAGGATATGGAAAGATGGTTCCATATCCTTAATTTTTTTGTGATGCATTACCTTTTAGTTCAAATCGTAGATTTATATTCAATTTATGAATATATAAGATAATTTAAACAAAAACTACTCCTAAGATAATAAATAGGAGGAAAGTGTAATGAAAATAAATAAATATTTAAGAAAAATAAATTACTTTATGATTTTAACATTATTTATGAGTATGATCATAGGTGCAGATGCAACACCAAATTTTAAAGTAATAACTGGTAAGCAGATTATAGGAACTGTTCAGTATAATGGTTATGATCTTAACGCAAGAAAAATAAGTATTGAGGGAAGCAAAAATATTGTATATTGCTTAGAAATTAATAAAAACTATCCATCTGGTCAAAGTTTTTCTTCAATTGGAGACCTTAGTAAGAATA
Organism: Clostridium sp. YIM B02555; assembly: GCF_022320955.1. Lineage (NCBI taxonomy): Bacteria > Bacillati > Bacillota > Clostridia > Eubacteriales > Clostridiaceae > Clostridium > Clostridium sp. YIM B02555. The sequence goes on from NZ_JAKJJY010000003.1 coordinate 218,400, forward strand.
TCGGAAATGTTGTAGCGGCTGGATACCCTAATAGATCTCCTGCAGAATTAAATTTAAGTGATGAAAATGAAGCATATTTTGCTACACAAATAGCTATATGGAGTGCAATGGAAGGCTATGATGTTAATAAATTTAAAGGTGAAAATCCATATGTTTTAGATGCTATAAGAAATATATATAATGATGGAATGAAAGGTGTATATACTAATAAAATAAGAACTAAAGCTTATAAAACTAATAATGAAGCAATTCAAGAAATTATTACTGTGCATCTAGATGATTTAGTAGCAGAACAAAAAGCAGAATCTATACAAAAAGAATATCCACCTCAAGAAGGTTAATGGATAGTATAATAAAATATATTAGAAATCAAATATATTTTTATAAAGCAGAGGCTTAAAAGTTTTAATTATATGTTAATAGTCCTGTGTAATAAAAATCTGTTTGATTTCATTTGTCTATTGGACAACAATAGCATTGCTGTTGGCTTTTATTGACACAAATAGTTTAAAATGATAATCTTTTGTTATATTATTGGAAGCCATTATAAATGATAGGTGGTGAGGAACTGTGATATTAAAAGATTATACTGAAGAACAGATTAAAAATTTGGTAGAAATTATAAAAGAATGTGTCAGAGAAAATAAATATACTATATCTTTAGACGAAAATAAAATGGAAAATCTTCAATTTATTGAGGAATATAATATAAATGAAAAGAAACGAATAAGTATTTTATGTGATTTAGATTATAAGGATTTTTGCTATGGTGTACAAAATATGAAGAATGGAATTGAACAAAATGATCTTTACGTTTTTTGTAGGCAAAAAGAATTATATAATATTGAAGATAAAAGAGAACTAATATATATTTACATGAAATTTAATGTAATATGGGATGAATTTCAGGAATATAGAGTGTTAGTCTCGTTACATAAAAGAAATAAGGCAAGTTCTTTTCTATTTAAACAAGATTAAGTGCTTCAAGATTAAAGGAGGAGGATTTTCATGAAAAAATCTTTCTGTGAATATTGCATGAAAGAAAATGAATATAAAATAGAAAAAGTTGATAAAGTATCTATATTAAATGAAGAAGAAATAATTTATAAAGCTAATGAGACTATTTGTATTGAATGCGGAAATGAAATTTTTGTGACTGAAATATATGATTACAATTTAAAGCTTTTGCAAGAAGAATATAAGAAAAAGCATAATATTGTATCTGTTAATATTATAAAACGAATTATAGCGAAGTATTGCATTGATGAACGGACGTTATCTTTGCTATTAGGATGGGGAATTGACTCTGTAAACAGATATTTAGAAGGAGATATACCAGCAAATTCTCATAGTGATATTCTTGAAAAAATATATAGCAATCCTAATTATTACTCAATTATATTACAAACAAATAAAGATAGGATAAATGCTGTGGCTTATAATATAAGTAGACAAGCTGTAAAAGAAATTTTAAATAATAATATTTCAGAAGAAAAAATGGATGCAGTTATTAAATATCTATTGATTAGATGTGAGGATTTTACCCCTTCAATGCTTTATAAATTACTATATTACGTTCAAGGCTTTTATTATATTTTTACGGATAAATTTATCTTTACAGAAGATTGTGAAGCAGGTGCAAATGGTCCAATATATAAAAGTATATGGGATAGGTATAATAAAATTGGCTTTGAAGAAACAAATCAAGATATATTAGAAAATAGAAAATTAAAAATTGATGATGTGGAGCGAAATGTGGTTGAAAGCATAATTAAATTTTATGGCTGCTATAGTGGAAAAATATTGACTCAAATGACTCAAAATGAGGCACCTTGGATATTAACCAGAGCGAATGTAATGTATAAGAATGCTTTTGATGATGATAATTCTAATAACATAATAGATAAAAATTCAATTGCTGAATATTTTAAAGGTATTAAAGAAAAATATAATATGGTAAACTTACTAGATATACAAAAATATAGTACAGATTTATTTAATAACATATCAATGTAAAAGAAAGAGGTAACATATGAAAACAACAGTATTATTAATTAGACATGGAGAAACAGAGTGGAATACCTTAGGGAAATTTCAAGGGTGTACAGATATAGAACTTTCTAAAGAAGGTATTAGACAAGCTGGTGTACTAAAAGAAAGAATTAATGGAGATTTTGATTATATATATGCAAGCCCACTTATTAGAGCATTTGAAACAGCAAAAATAGTTGCAGAAAACACAAATAAAGAAGTAATTATTGCTCCAGAAATAAGAGAAATTAATTTTGGAGAATGGGAAGGAATGACTATACACGAAATAAGAGAAAAATATCCAGAAGTTTTTAAAGCTTGGAGAACAGATAAAAAAGAAAGTTTTATTTGCGGTGGAGATTCTAGTATTCATAATGCAGCAAATAGGGCTACAAAATGTATTTTGGATATTGTAGAAAAACATAAAGGGAATAAGATTGCTATTGTTGCTCATGGAGGGATTATTAAAGCTGGACTTATAGGAATATTTGAATGGGATATGACTATGTACCATAAAATGGCATTAGGAAATACATGTATTAACACTGTTGTTTTTAATGATGAAATGATGCCGGCATTAATTGGATTAAATGACACAAATCATTTAAAATATGAAGCTAAAACTGTATAAAAAAAATATTTTTAATTTTTTTATTAGATAAAAGTGAAAAATATACACATAATATCGTTTACATAAGGAAAAAAATTATAAATATTATACTTTGGTATAATATACTTATTTTTATAATGCTATATAATAGTTAATAGAGAGAGAAAAACAAATTAAAATTTGTATATAATTGCTAAGGGTTTAATATATAGAGCAGTTATAGGAAAAGATAATGTTGATTTTATAGGGCGTTTATTAACAGGATACTTAATATGAATTCTTTAGATTCCCCTCAATTAATTCATTGTATTTATATAATAAATGAAAATCAACATTATCTTGGAAACAAAAGGAAAGACATAGAAAATGTTTTTTATAATCGTAATAAACTTAAGTTTATTACAAGAGGTTTAAAAAATAATTTTTATGCTTTTTTTTTATACATAAATCGATTATTATTTGTAAATATTTTATATAACTTGTAAAGGATATAATATGAAAAAATAAGTAGTTATGATATAATTTTGTGGAAAGTAGAAATTATAATTATAATAAGCGGTAAAGGCTTCGGGAGGAGGGAATATGGAATTTACAAATCTACACGATAGGTCACAATTTTATCGATTTCAAAATGAAATTCAGCAATACAATAATAACTGCTTATATTCTAAATCAACTACGATTTTGAGAGAGGCAATAAAGTGTTTTACAGATCATCCCGGACTTCATTATTTACTAGCCTTGACATATTATAATTGTAAAGAATACTTAAAAGCTACAGATTGTTTAAAAACAGCTATATATTATGACGAAAATAACAATAAGTATTTAGGTTTAATTGGTTGCTGTTTTTTTGAAATAAATGATTTTGAAAGTGCATATAATTATGCAAAAAAAGCATATGAACTTGATAATTATAATTTGAATGCTATTATAACTCTAGGTAAGATAGAACTATATAGGCATAATTATGAAGAAGCTATGCAATATTCATCTTTAGCAGTTGATATTGATGATGAAAACTTTCAAGCCATAAGATTGTTAAGTAGATGCTATATTGCCAGAGGAGAAGATGAAAGAGAAGTTTTAGAAATTCTTAATAAAGCTAGGGAACTTGGTAATGATAACGAGCTTGACTTTGATATAATTAAATATTTATATATAAATGGTGAATATTTTGAGTGTTTAAAAGAGTGTAAGCGTTGCATTATTGAAAATACTGATTCATATATTTCTCAAAAAGCAACAAAATATGTTTCAAAAATATATGAAAAAGTTATGTTAAGTAAAGCTAGATTAAATCAAGAGCAAGAGTTAAGTTCAGGTAATGATGATAAAAGTGAAGAATATCTAATAAATGAAAGTAAAGTAAAATCATCTATTGATGACATTATGGATATGGGTCTAAAAAATGAAGATTTAGTTAAATCTAATGATACGGATAATAATGAAAATATAAGTAAGGTTGAAGAAGTAAATTCAAAAGAAATTAGTCAAGCTATTGATTCTAATAAAGGAAAAATTAAAAGTGAGGATGATAGAAATTCTAGTTCTTTAGAAGAAGCTTTAGAAAAACTTGAAGCATTAATTGGATTAGATAACGTTAAGAATGAAATAAAGAGAATTGTTCAGCTTATTAAATATGAAAATAATAGAGCAAATGTGTTAGGCATTGAGAAAAATATTAATCAATGTTATCATTTTGCTTTTTTAGGTAATCCGGGAACAGGAAAGACAACTGTAGCCAGATTAATAGGGGATATATTTTATTATTTAGGAATTTTAGAAAAAGGTCAATTGATAGAAGTTGATAGAAGCACTATTGTTGGGAGATATATAGGAGAAACTGCCAAGCTTACTAAAAAGGCAATTGATAAAGCTATGGGAGGAATTCTGTTTATAGATGAAGCATATTCTTTAGCTAAGGGCGGAGAAGGAAGTAATGATTATGGTGCAGAAGCTATAGAAGTTTTAATTAAGGCTATGGAAGATAATCGAGATAAATTTACTGTTATTTTAGCCGGTTACACAAAAGAAATGAGAAACTTAATGAAATTGAATCCTGGACTTAAGAGTAGAATTAATTTAGATATTGAATTTGAAGATTATAAGGACTTTGAACTTGTTGAAATTGCAAAAAGTATGGCCAATGAAGATTATTACAAACTTGATGAAGAAGGAGAAAAGGCTTTTCTTGAAAAAATAAAAATAGAGAAAGTTGATGAGAATTTTGCAAATGCAAGAGTTGCGAGAAATATATTAGAATCAGCAATAAGGGAAAAAGCTTTTAGAATTGGAGACAGTGAAGTATCTAAAGAAGAGTTGGTAACACTAACTTCTGAGGATTTTGGAATAGACTTAGAATTTAATGCTCGAGATAAAATAATCGAATTACAAGATGAATTAGATAACTTAGTTGGTTTAAAGGATGTAAAAAATATTGTTAAAGGAATAGTAAATACGCTAGAACTTCAACATAGAAAAAAAGAGATGGGTATTGAATCTCAAGATATTTCATTAAATATGATATTTACAGGTAATCCTGGTACAGGAAAAACAACTGTTGCAAGAATTATTGGTAAAATATTAAAAGCTATAGGAGTTTTAAAGAAGGGACATATGGTTGAAGTGACTCGTTCAGATTTAGTTGGAGAATATGTTGGACAAACTGCACCTAAAACCCTAAATAAAATAAAAGAAGCTTATGGCGGAATACTATTCATAGACGAAGCTTATAGCTTAAATGGAACTACAGGCAATGATTTTGGTAAAGAAGCAATAGCAACTTTAATAAAAGAAATGGAAGATAGTAGAGATAAGCTTGTAGTAATAATGGCTGGTTATACCAAGGAAATGAAGGAATTAATAAATTTAAATCCAGGTATGGAAAGCAGAGTTAAGTTTACAGTGGAATTTTCTGATTACGATGCTAAGGAATTAATGGAAATATTTGATGGGTTATGTAAAAAAGAAAGTTATATGCTTTCAGAAGAAGCAAAAATTGAAGTGGTAGCTATTTTTGAAAAACTATATGATAACAAAGATAAGAATTTTGGAAATGGACGATTAGTTAGAAAATATTTTGAAAAGATAAAAATGAAGCAGGCAGATAGGGTTATTAAAGAGGATATTAGAGATAAAGATGAATTACTTAAAATTATTTTAGAAGATGTTAAAGGATAAAGTTGCTGCGATTAGTGTTTCTACAGTGTGATATTTATTGCGTATCAAAAGAGGAGGAAGCTTCTTTATGGATAATAAAAGAGAAGTGATTGAAAATTCTCATAAGAGAAGTGAAAGTTATGGTGTTATTAAACAATCCAATTATTCTAATAAAATTCTTGTTGGAGAAGAGCTGGAAAATAAATTAAGTGAAAATAAGGAATTAATAGAAATATCAAAAATATATATTGATATGGTATTTTCTGCAGTAATGGACAATGAATTTATTATAGTATTAACAGATAAAGATGGATGTATTTTATATATTAAAGGAGCAGAAGAGAACAACAGTAAGCTTGGTGTTGATAATTTAAATGTTGGTGCCTATATGGATGAACAAAATATCGGTACTAATGCTATGGGAACAGCAATTTCTGAGGATAGATGTATTCAGATAACTGCAACAGAGCATTACATAGAAGGTTTTCATAAATTAACTTGTTCAGCTGCACCTATACATAATACGAAAAGAGAAATTATTGGTACTTTAAATTTAACAGGAAGAAGCAATATGAAGCATCCACATACTTTAGGACTAGTTGTATTTGGCGTAAAAGCAATTGAAAATGAAATGGATAAAAAGGAAGTATGTGATATTTTAAATCAAACCTACAATTATATGGAAAGCGTAATAGATAATGTAGATAAAGGGATTATGATTATAGGTAAAGATGGAAAAATAGTCAATATTAATGAGCTTGGAGCAGAGATTTTTGATAAAGATAAACATTTACTTATAAATGAACAAATTGATTATATTTTACCTGACTTAGGAAATATAATAGATGAATTAAATGATGGTAATAATGCTGTTATAAAAGAAATAAAATTTAAGCATAATAGTAATCATAAAATAAAGTTGATTTTTAAAGAAATAAAGCATAAAGAAAGCATTGTTGGAATGGTTGTAACCATAAGCACTGAAAAAGAAGAAAAAGATCCTAAGAATGATACTGGAGCGTATTTTACCTTTAATGATATTATTGGAGAAAGTGCAGCTATTGCTAATGTAATCATAAATTCCAAGATTATATCTAATAGCCCTTCAACAGTTTTAATTCAAGGTGAAAGTGGAACAGGTAAGGAAATATTAGCTCAAGCTATGCATAATTATAGTTTAAGAAGAGCAAATAAATTTATTGCAATTAATTGTGGCGCAATACCAGCTAATATTATAGAAAGTGAATTATTTGGATATGAGGATGGAACTTTTACTGGTGCAAAAAAAGGTGGTAATCCTGGAAAATTTGAAATTGCAAGTGGTGGAACTTTATTTTTAGATGAAATTGGAGAAATGCCATTAGATGCTCAAGTAAAATTATTAAGAGTCCTTCAAAATGGAAGAGTAACAAGGCTAGGGGGAAGTAAGGAAATTCCAATTGATGTGAGGGTGATAGCAGCTACTAATAAAAATTTAAAAAATGAAGTTAAAAAGGGTACCTTTAGAGAAGACTTGTATTATAGATTATGTGTAATACCAATTACATTACCACCTTTGAGGGAAAGAAAAGGTGATGTAAAAATGCTTATAGATTATTTTCTGCGAATAAAATCGTTCAGTTTAAATAAAACAATACCAAAGATTGATGAAAAATTATATAATGATTTGATTTCTTATAATTGGCCAGGAAACATAAGGCAATTAGAAAATTATATTGAAAATATAGTTAATTTGGATGGAAGATTATCCTTTGATTTATGGGAAGAATGGGAAAGTTTAAATAAAAATGATTCAGAAGCCTTAAAGCAAGAGAAGGTATTAATTGAAGAAAATTTCTATGCTAAAGATATAATAAATAATGAAGAAGTTTTTAATTTAGAGGAGTTAGAAGTGGGAGTTATTCGCAAAGCTATACATGTGTACAATAATAATATGACACAGGCAGCTAAAGCGTTAGGTATTAGTAGAAATACTTTATATTTGAAGATTAAAAAATATAATATTGAAATGTCCTAAAATCATACGGTGTCCTAAAATAATACACACATTTTTTATAATATGTATTATTTTAGGACACTTGTTTGTTAAAAATATATTTAAATTTTATTAAAGTGTAAAATATATTGGAGAGCAATTATAAAAAATATTAATTTTATTTATAATAGACGGTATAAAGCTATTTGAGTAAGCTCTTGTAAATAGGCTGAAATCCTTGTTTCTTAGTGAAAAAGCTCCGAAAATATACTTTTGATAAAGTATTATTGTAAAAAATCAGGATAAATTTGATAAATAAATAACAAGTTGGCATGGAAGTTGCTATATATATTTACGAGGATAAAAAATGACTGATTAATTTTAGGAGGAATAGTTTATGGCACGTTTTACGTTACCAAGAGATTTATATCATGGAGAAGGAGCTCTTGAAGTACTTAAAACTTTGAAAGGAAAGAAGGCATTTGTTGTAGTTGGCGGCGGGTCAATGAAAAGATTTGGATTTCTTCAAAAAGTTGAAAATTATTTAAAAGAAGCAGGAATGGAAGTAGAATTATTTGAAGGTGTAGAACCAGACCCATCAGTTGAAACAGTTATGAAGGGTGCAGAGGCTATGAGAAATTTCGAACCTGACTGGATTGTATCTATAGGCGGAGGATCTCCAATTGATGCAGCGAAGGCTATGTGGATATTCTACGAATACCCTGATTTTACTTTTGAACAAGCAATTGTTCCGTTTGGATTACCAGAACTTAGACAAAAAGCTAAGTTTGTAGCTATTCCATCTACAAGTGGTACTGCTACAGAAGTAACTGCATTTTCAGTTATAACAAATTATACTGAAAAAATTAAGTATCCTTTAGCAGATTTTAACATAACACCAGATATAGCTATAATTGATCCAGAATTAGCACAAACAATGCCAAAAACATTAACAGCTCATACTGGAATGGATGCGTTAACTCATGCTATTGAAGCATATACTGCATCTTTAAGATCAAATTTCTCAGATCCACTAGCAATTAAAGCTATTGAAATGGTTAATGAGAATTTATTTAAATCATATGAAGGTGATAAAGAAGCTAGAAACTTAATGCACGAAGCTCAATGTTTAGCTGGTATGGCATTCTCAAATGCTTTACTTGGAATAGTTCACTCAATGGCTCATAAGGTAGGTGCTGTATTCCATATCCCTCATGGATGTGCAAATGCAATATTCTTACCATATGTAATTCAATATAACAGAACTAAATGTGAAGGAAGATATGCTGATATAGCTAGAGCATTAAAATTAGAAGGTAACAATGATGCTGAATTAACTGATGCATTAATTGCTAGAATAAATAAATTAAATGAAAAATTAAGCATTCCTAGTTCAATGAAGGAATATGGAGTTACTGAAGAAGATTTCAAGGCTAATCTTTCATTTATAGCACATAATGCTGTGTTAGATGCATGTACAGGTTCAAATCCTAGAGAAATAGATGATGCTACAATGGAAAAATTATTTGAATGCACATTCTATGGAACTAAGGTTGAATTATAAAATATAAATTATTACGCTCATAATCAAATTATTATATATATGTGGTAAGGGCTCTCAATATAGAGGGCTTTTACTGCTTTGAAAGAAATTAGGAACATTATGGCTATTATGATAAATACATACATTATATGAGAATTGGGATAATTGGAATATATATAGGAATTCAAATTATAGGAGGTACAAAGCGTGTACAAAATTGTTAGTAAAAGAGAACTTACGAATAATATATTCTTGATGGATATAGAAGCACCTAGAGTTGCAAAATCTGCAAAACCAGGTCAATTTATAATTATTAAAAATGATGATAAAGGTGAAAGAATACCATTAACCATTGCAGATTATGATGCAGGGAAAGGTACTGTAACTATAGTTTTTGCAACAATAGGAAAAGGTACTAAACAGCTTGCTTCATTTAATGAAGGAGATCATGTTGCCGATTTTGTTGGCCCATTAGGTGTACCAAGTGAATTTATTCATGAAGATTTAGAAGAATTAAAGAAGAAAAATATAATATTTATAGCAGGTGGAGTTGGTGCTGCGCCAGTATATCCACAAGTTAAATGGTTGCATGAGCATGGAGTAGCAGTAGATGTTATTTTAGGAAGCAGAAATAAAGACTTATTAATTTATGAAGAAGAATTAAAGGCGGTTTCTGGGAATTTATATGTGACTACAGATGATGGTTCATATGGAGCAAAAGGAACAGGTTCAGATATGTTAAAGGAATTGGTTAACAATCAAGGAAAGAAATATGATCATGCAATTATTATAGGACCTATGATAATGATGAAATTTACGTCTATGTTAACTAAAGAATTAAATATTCCAACTACAGTAAGCTTAAATCCTATAATGGTTGATGGTACTGGAATGTGTGGTGCTTGTAGAGTTACAGTTGGTGGTGAAGTTAAATTTGCTTGTGTTGATGGGCCAGAATTTGATGGTCATTTAGTAAATTACGATGAATCAATGAGAAGACAAGCTATGTATAAGAGTGAAGAAGGAAGAGCAACACTAGAATTTGAAGAAGGAGATACTCATAACCATGGTGGTTGTGGATGCAAGGGGGATAAATAATGGATATGCAAGAAAGAATGAAAAGAACACCTGTAACAGAACAAGCTCCAGAAGTAAGAGCTAAAAACTTTGAAGAAGTTTGTTTAGGGTACAATGATGAAAAGGCTATAAAAGAAGCTAGTAGATGTTTAAATTGTAAAAATCCTAAATGCGTTGAAGGATGTCCAGTATCAATAAACATTCCAGGTTTTATAGCAAAAGCTAAGGATAGAGATTTTGAAGGTGCAGCTAAAGAAATTGCAAAATACAGCTCACTTCCTGCAGTTTGTGGTAGAGTATGTCCACAAGAAAGCCAATGCGAAGGTAAATGCGTTCTTGGAATAAAAGGCGAAGCAGTAGCAATTGGAAAATTAGAAAAGTTTACAGCCGATTGGGCGAGAAAAAACAATGTAGATTTATCTGACAAAGAAGCATCGAAAGGAAAGAAAGTTGCAGTTATAGGAAGTGGTCCTGCAGGACTTACTTGTGCTGGGGATTTAGCTAAAAAAGGATATGATGTAACAATCTTTGAAGCTTTACACGAAGCAGGCGGAGTTTTAGTTTATGGAATCCCTGAATTTAGATTACCTAAAGAAGATGTTGTTAAAGCTGAAATTGAAAACATAAAGAAGCTTGGAGTAAAAATAGAAACTAACGTAATCATTGGTAGAACAATTACAATTGATGAATTAATTGAAGATGAAAAATTTGAAGCAGTATTTATTGGATCTGGAGCAGGACTTCCAAAATTCATGGGAATCCCAGGAGAAAATGCTAATGGAGTATTTTCAGCTAATGAATTTTTAACAAGAGTAAACTTAATGAAGGCCTTCAAAGAAGAATATGATACTCCAGTTAGAGCAGGAAAGAAAGTTGCTATAGTTGGTGGAGGAAATGTTGCTATGGATGCTGCAAGAACTGCTTTAAGACTAGGAGCAGAAGCTCACATAGTCTATAGAAGAGGTGAATCAGAACTTCCAGCGAGAGCAGAAGAAGTACATCATGCTAAAGAAGAAGGTGTAATCTTTGATGTTCTAACAAATCCAACAGAAATCTTAACAGATGAAAATGGATGGGTTAATGGAATGAAATGCGTTAAAATGGAACTTGGAGAACCTGATGCTTCAGGAAGAAGAAAGCCAGTAGAAGTAGCGAATTCCGAGTTTGTTTTAGATGTAGATACAGTAATAATGTCACTTGGAACTTCACCGAATCCATTAATTTCTTCAACTACTAAAGGATTAGAAATTAATAAGAGAGCTTGTTTAGTTGCTAATGAAGATGGTTTAACAACTAAGGAAGGTGTTTATGCTGGTGGAGATGCAGTTACAGGTGCTGCTACAGTTATATTAGCAATGGGAGCAGGGAAAAAAGCTGCTGCGGCTATAGATCAATATCTTAGTGAATAAACATTATAAAAATATTATTAAGCTTATGGTGTTTCATAATAAATAATACAAAAATTAAAAAACTGACACTCTACAATTTTAATAAGTATTTAATAGCAATTATTATGAAACCTATATATATATACCCTAAATTTGGACTGCAGTAAAGAGATAATTATGGTCAACTCTTTATTGCAGTTTTTTATATGTTCAATTATCAATTGTTTTGAAAATCTGGTTATTTTTCAGAATTTATTAAAATGAAAGGTACTGATTAATTACAACTTATACAAAGTACATAAAATTACCATAAATAAAAAATATAAAAATGAAGATTATAAGAAGTGAAGGATTATATTTTTATAAAATTATTTGTATGGGGGGAAAAGGAATTGAAAAATAGAATAAGATATTTTTTGATATTTTTGGCAAATACTCTTCTTATGATTTTTTTATTTGGGGAAAATATAAGTTATGCTTTTGCGGCTGAAACTGTAAATACAAATGAAGCTAAAGAAAAGATAATTTATTTAACCTTTGATGATGGACCTAGTTATAAGGTTACTGATAAGATTTTAGATATTTTAAAAGAAAATGAAGTTAATGCTACCTTTTTTTTAATTGGTAATCAAATAAAAGGTAGAGAAGAGGTAGTAAAAAGAATTTACAATGAAGGACATAGTATTGGATTACATACCTATACTCATAAATTTAACAGAATTTATTGTAATGAAGATAAATTTATACAAGAAATGCTTGCATGCCAAATTGAAATTAATAATGTGGTTGGAATATCACCTAATGTGATTAGATTTCCAGGAGGTAGTTGTAAGCATTTAAGTAAAAGTTATTTAAATAAATTACATAGTAATAATTTGAAAATATATGATTGGAATATGGAAAATGCTGATGGACTAAATCCTAAGCTTTCACCTTATGCATTGTACAAAAAAGCTGTTGAGGGAAGTGAAAAACTAGGCAATATTACTTTGCTGCTTCATTGCACAGATATGAATAAAAATACTTATAAGGCTTTACCTAAAATAATAAAATATTATAAAGCTAAAGGGTATCAATTTAAAACTATAACAGAGGAAACTCCTGAAATTTATTTCCCTATAAAAAAATAAATATAGTAATTAACAATCTTCAATTATAAATTGGCAGGAAAGCATTTGGTGATTTATCCAATCTATACTTATATTTATAATTTGAACTCATATATTATAATTTAGTAAGCATACTTAATTCAAATAGTAACTTGTAAAATTATTAGGTACAGTTTATAATTAAGCGTGTTTTACTTGGTAAATTATAAGGATATTTTAAGTATTTACTAAGCATTTTTATAATATAATGTACTTATAAATAAATGATAGAAGTGGAGTTACATAAATGGATTATAATGATGAAACTGAAATGAGGAAGAAGTTAATTAAGAGAGATTTTAATAAACTTGGATTAACTATATTAATGAATGAGCTTATAGCAAATGTAGTAATATTTATTTGTGTTGTGATTATCTTTGTGGGAAAAATTTTAGTGAATCCTAATATATCACAAGATGGAATGTTAGATGTATTGAAAGATGGTCGATACAGTGGAACTTTAAGCATAATTGGAGTTGTTATAGCATTTATTCCATTTTTAATTTATCGAGGGAAAACTTTCTTTCAGCATGACTTAAGAGTAGAAAATAAGAAGTTTAATTTGAAGACAGTACTAGTTTCAGCAGTTGTTTTATTATCCCTAAACAGTTTTTTGGGAATATTCGCAAGTTTATTAGAGAGCCTATTGAATTTATTTGGTCTAAGTGCTAATTTCGCCTTGGAACAATTAGAATCTTTGAATGATTTTGCAATTCCAATGCTTATTTATACTTGTTTGGTAGCACCTATTTTTGAAGAGTTTATATATAGAGGTGCAATACTTAGAAGTCTTGAAAAGTATGGAAAGAAATTTGCTATTATGGTTTCTGCATTGTTATTTGGAATGATGCATGGCAACTTTTATCAAATTTTCATGGCAATGGGAGTAGGGTTGATTTTAGGATATCTAGCAACAGAATACTCAATTAAATTAACAATTATATTACATATAATAAATAATGTTTCTGTACAAGCATTAACAATATTATCCCCTAAATTAGGAGATAATATTGGAAATATATTTGATATTTCTTTTTTAGTTATAGCAATAATAATTTTAATAGCAGCAATAATTAAGAAGCGAAAATCAGTTAAGGAAGGGTTACTAAATAATAGTTTAGAAAAAGGTCTTATGACAAAGTTTTTTACATCTATATTAATAGTACTAGTACTTTTGATTGATATTTTTGAAGTAATTAGTGGCATCGGTAAACTGTAGTATCTTGTGGGAATACAAATGTCCTTCTATTGTTGACATATATGGTCAGATAAGATAATATTAAAATTGTTGTTATTGGTTAAATAAACTAAGTAGTAACATGGTACTTAAGTAGTTAATTAATGTGGATGATTAATTTTAAGTACAAAAAGCAATGGCAGTACATTATAATTTTTAGCTATTTATAATGTATATAAATTAATCTTATACTAGGGGGACATACTTATGAGGAAAAGAATAACTTTGCTTTTGGCATTAGTTATGACAACTACGTTTACTTTGACGAGTTGTGCGACAAAGGCTAATACAAAAGTAAACGTAGATAGCGATGTCATAAAAATTGGTGTTTTTGAACCAATGACAGGCGCTAATGCAGCAGGGGGAGAGCTTGAAGCAGAGGGAGCTAAACTTGCTAATAAAATTTATCCAACGGTTCTAGGGAAAAAAGTAGAATTGGTTTTTGCAGACAATAAGTCTGATAAAGTTGAGGCAGCTAGCGCAGCTGCAAACCTTATTGAGCAGGAACATGTTAATGCTATCATAGGAAGCTATGGAAGTGGATTATCTATGTCAGCAGGGGATGTTGTACAAGAAGCTAAAGTACCAGCAGTAGGAGTTACATGTACTAATCCGTTAGTAACTGCAGGTAATGATTATTATTTTAGAGTTTGCTTTATTGATCCTTTCCAAGGAACTGTAATGGCAAAATATGCAGCAAATAAATTAAAAGCTAAAAAAGTTGCAATTCTTCAAGAAGTATCAAGTGACTATTCAGTTGGTATTTGTAAATTCTTTACGGATGAGTTTAAAAAACTTACAGGGGATAAGGATTCAATTGTAGCTAAAGCTAATTATACTACAGGGGATCAGGATTTTACTGCCCAACTTACAAATATAAAAGGCAGTAATCCAGATGTTATTTTTGCTCCAGGTAATTTTACTGAAGGAGCTATGTTAATTAAGCAGGCAAGACAACTTGGTATTACAGCACCTATAATTGGTGGAGATACTTGGGAAACACCAGAGTTCTTAGATATAGGTAAAGAAGATGTAGAGGGAACAGTATTTTCAACTTTCTTTTCAAGTGAAACACCTATAACTAATGAATCAAAGGTTTTCCTTGATGAATACAGGAAAGAATATAATAAGGAACCAGCAGCGGCTACAGCATTAGGATATGATGCATATATAGTGATTTTAGATGCAATTAAAAGAGCAGATTCAGCTGATTCAGTGAAAATTAGGGATGAAATAGCAAAAACTAAAAACTTTCCAGGTGCAGCTGGAGTAATAACTATAGATGAAAATAATAATGCAGTAAAGGATGCAGTTTTAAAAATAGTTAAAGATGGTAAGTTCACTTATCTAGATACAATAAAGCCAGAATAAAAATTAAATTAGTATAATGAGCAAAAAATCTCCAATTAGTTTTTAAGAAATTAATTGGAGATTTTTTTGTTCATGAAATTAAGAAAAATTAAGATGAAAGGTAAAACTTCAACCAAAATTATTCATCATTTATTATGTATGTATTTAATTATTTATATATGTACTTATTGGTGAAGAATTACTAAAGTGTATACAATTTGTGATTTTACTGTAACAAAGTTGTGACAATTTACAGTTAAAATACAAATATAGATTAAAGGAAATATAGATCAAAATAATTAAAATAGAAATTTTGAGGTGATGAAAATGAATAGTAAAATAATTTATTCAATTATAGTACCTTTATATAATGAAGAATTAGTTTTAAATGAAAGTTATAGAAGATTAAAAGAAGTTATGGTTTCAACAAAGGAAAATTATGAAATTGTTTTTGTAAATGATGGAAGTAAGGATAAGACCAAAGTTATGGCTGAGGAAATATGCGCTTCTGATGATAGTGTGAAGCTTATAAATTTTTCTAGAAATTTTGGTCATCAAGCAGCTATTACTGCAGGTATGGATTTGGCATTAGGAGATGCTATTATTGTAATTGATGCAGATCTTCAAGATCCTCCTGAAGTTATGCTTGAAATGATTAAAAAGTGGAAAGAAGGCTACGAAGTAGTTTATGGAAAAAGAATCAAAAGAGAAGGAGAAACTTTCTTTAAGAAATTTACAGCTAAAATGTATTATAGAGTGCTTAAAAGCATGACTAGTGTAGATATTCCTGTAGATACAGGTGACTTTAGACTTATTGATAGAAAAGTTTGCGATGCATTAATAGCGCTTCCAGAGAAAAATAGATATGTAAGAGGACTTGTAAGCTGGGTTGGATATAAGCAAACTTATGTGGAATTTGTAAGACAGGAAAGATTTGCAGGAGAAACTAAGTATCCTTTTAAAAAGATGCTTAAATTAGCCTTTGATGGTATAACCTCATTATCTTATAAGCCACTTATAATAGCAGGACATTTTGGTATTTTAGCTTTTATTGCAGGAATAATTTTGATGTTTACTGATATAATAAAAGACTTATTTAATAAGAGTGGCTTTGTAAATTTCACACTAATGATATCAATAAATATGATGATGTTTGGTGTAACCTTAGGATGTATTGGAATAATGGGTCAATATATTGGAAGAATTTTTGATGAAAGTAAAGGAAGACCTATTTATATAATTGATAGTACAAAAAATTATAACAATACAAGTAAAAAATATAAAGTAATTGACTTAGAACATAAAATTCTGTAGATGGGGGAGTTTAAGATGAAAGGGCTAAAATTAACAAAAGAAAAAATTTGTATTTCTATGATTTTAATATTATCAGCAATACTAAATTTTGCAAATATAGCTATAGAGGGATATGGAAACGGATATTATGCGGCTGGCGTAAAAAGTATGACAATGAATCTTAAAAATTTCTTTTTTGTTTCCTTTGATCCAGCAGGCTTTGTAACAATAGATAAACCGGCAATGGGTTTTTGGCTTCAAGCTATATCAGCTAAAATATTTGGCTTTAGTGGCTGGAGTATACTTTTGCCACAGGCATTAGCTGGAGTTATTTCAGTTTATTTATTATATTATTTAGTTAAAAAATCTTTTGGAATAACAGCTGGGTTAATTTCAGCTTTGTGTCTTACAGTGACTCCTGTATTTGTGGCTGCAAGCAGAAATAATACCATAGATAACTTATTGGTTGTAACTTTACTTTTTGCATGCATAGTGCTTACTAAGGCAGCTGAGGCAGGAAAAGCAAAATACCTTTATTTAAGTTTAGTACTTGTAGGGATTGGTTTTAATATAAAAATGTTAGAAGCATATATGATTGGTCCTGCTATATATATAACTTATCTCCTTTCTTCAAAAATCTCTTTTAAGAAGAAAATAGGGCAACTTATTATTGGGTCAATTATTTTAGTTGCTGTATCTTTATCTTGGGCTGTAATTGTAGATTTAACACCAGCACAAAACAGACCTTATGTGGGTAGCAGTACTAATAATAGTGAATTAGAGCTCATAATTGGCCACAATGGTTTGGAAAGACTTGGTTTAAAAAGCTTGCTAAATGGTAAATTTGCTAAGAGTACAAATAAGGATGTTGAAGATAAAAATGCTGAGGCTTCAAAAGCTTATACTGAAAATATAAAGAATAGTAATGATCAAATGGTTGAAAGAGAAAGAAATGTTAATGACCAAGATGATATGACAGTTGGGAGAATGAATGGTAATGGTCCAGGTGGATCTGAAAATGGTAATAATCAAGGAATTCCACCAAATGGAGGTCAAAGTAATGGAGGTAATATGCAGCCACCAAGTGGAGGTATGCCAGATGGAGGAAATCAAGGTGGTGGACCAGGAGGGCAAGGCGGAACTCGAGGAACTTTTGGCTCAGAAGTGAAAGCAGGCATTACAAGATTATTTGTTAAGAGCAGCTTATCAGATCAAATAATATGGTTTTTACCACTTGCAGTATTAGGTTTTATAGCAGGTTTAATAAAGGAAAAATTAAATTTCAAGTTAGATAATAAAAGAAAAATATCCCTTGTATTATGGATAACTTGGTTAGTACCTGAATTTATATATTTTAGTTTTACAACTGGATTATTTCATCCGTATTACTTAACCATGATGGCTCCACCAGCTGCAGCCTTAGCTGGAATTGGAATAACAACCATGTGGGAACTTTATAAAGAGCGTAGTTGGAAATCGGCAATATTACCAATAGCTTTTGCTGTAACAGGTGCAACTCATTTAATGATGCTGAATTATTTTTCAAGTAACTTATCAACTATTATTAGAAGTATAATCATAATAGCAGTTATATTATGTTTTGTAATATCTGTCCTATTAGCAGTACTAATTATTCTGAAAAAGAATGATAATAATAATTTAGTAACTAATAAAAAAATATATTTATCAAGAATACTAGTTGGAGTTGGAACAATAAGTATTTTAGTTACACCATTTATAGGGTCAAGTGCAGCAATAACTCATAGTGTAAATAGCAGCATCCCAAGTGCAGGGTTAGAGCTTCTTTCAAATGGAAGTAAAGTAAGCCTTAATGGAACACCATTTGGCATGAGCAATGGAATGGATAATTCAAAATTAATTAATTTTTTAAAGAGTAATAAGACAACAGAAAAATATTTACTAGTTGTTTCTTCTTCGCAAAGCGCTGATAACATTATAATACAAACAGGTGAATCTGTAATGGCTTTAGGGGGATTTTCTGGCTCTGATAAGACAATGACCTTGGAACAATTTAAGGAATTAGTTAAAAATGGAGAAGTAAGATACGTATTATCAGGAGGTAGAGGACCTGGTGGAAGTAATGAGATTATGAATTGGGTAACTGAAAATGGTAAGGTAGTTTTAGAAAGCGAGTATAAGGATACTGTAACCAACAATAACATGGAAGAGAATTATACAAATAAAGATATAAATTCAAAGAAACAAGGTTTTGGAGGAATGAACTCTGAACAATTATATGATCTTAAAGATGTAGCGGCTACTTTATAATCAGTTAGATTTAAAAATAAAAATAAGAGGCAAGTTTATTATAGTGGCTATATTAAGAAGCTATAAATTATAAAGGTTTGCCTCTTATTTAAATATATTGGAGAGGAAAGGAAATTAAAAGGATGGATATAGGTAATTTAAAAAAGCAAATATTTAAAATAAGCTTAGTATTTATAGTATTATTATCTTTATTTACCTGTGTATATTCAATTCAACATTATAGTAGCAGCAATACTATGGGACAAAATGTACAATTTAATATACAAGGGTTTAATAATACTAATGATATAAATAAACCTGAGAACATGCCTCCTTCAAAGGAAAGAGCAAATTCAAATGGAAATATGACAATGCAAAATGAAAATGGACAGCCTAGAGAAGGTAAAAGTAATGAGCAAGAGAAAAATGGAGAAAGACGTATGCAGCCTGGGAAGTTTGGCGACAATATGCAAAAAGGTGCTGGAAATACAAAATATCTATTTGGTCTCAGTATTTATAGTATATTATTTTTAATATTATGCTTCGGACTTTATTATTTATTTAGACGTAAAAAATTAGAATTTGATCTTAAGAATGAAAAAATATTGATAATGACCTTATTATTAGTAGGATTTTTATTAAGAATTTCAGCTTCAACACTTATGGATGGATATAGTGGCGATATTAATTTATTTAAAAACTGGGCTATGACTGCCGCTAATGGTCTTTCAACTTTTTATTCAAGCGCAAGACAGGCAGATTATCCACCTCTATATATTTATGTTTTAGGATTAGTGGGGAAAATTGCTAATACCACAATGCTTAATTCGTATTATGTATTGCTACTTAAAATACCAGCTATAGCTGCAGATGTTATTACCGCCTTTATTATATATAAACTTGCAAAGAATTATTTGAATTCTGTTATCAGCATTTTTTTAGCTGCATTTTATATTTTTAATCCTGCAGTTTTTATAGATTCAACGTTTTGGGGACAAGTAGATTCCTTTTTTACTCTATTAATTTTTATTGCAATTTATTTATTACATGAAAAGAAATATGCTTTTTCTTCTTCAATGTTTGCAGCTTCTATACTTATGAAACCACAAGGAATTATATTTCTTCCAATTTTATTTTTTGAGTTAGTAAGGCAAAGGAAGATAAAGAATTTTATATTTTCAGCCTTGGCAGCCTTGGTAACTATATTAGTTATTATTATTCCATTTTCGATAAATCAACAAAATTCATTATGGATTGTAAGTTTGTATACAAAAACAATATCAGAATATCCCTATGCTTCTGTAAATGCTTTTAATTTTTTTGGCTTAATTGGCGGGAACTATAAAAGTTATAATACAAATTTGTTTATAGTTAATTATCATACCTTAGGAATGTTGTTTATTGTTATAACAACTTTAATTGGATGGTTTGTTTATATTAAAGGAAATAACAGAAAATATGTTTCAGCAATAGCTTTGCTGCAAATTGCAGGTGTCTTTACTTTTTCCGTTGGAATGCATGAAAGATATTTATTTCCAGCAGTGGCCTTAGCGGTTTTATCTTACATATATTTAAAGGATAAACGATTTATGATATTGGCTATTGGCTTTAGTATTACGAGCTATATTAATATTTCAACAATCCTATTTAATTTAAAAGCTTCAATATTTAATAATCTTATGGGAATTACGTCTATATTAAATATTGTGCTTGTTGCATATTTGTTAAAAGTCCTTTTGGATAATGTGGTTGAGAAATTTTCGCTTAAATATAAAAGAATTGAAAGTGAAGCAATATAAAAAATATAAAATTGAAATCAATTTTTAGAAGAGAGTAACTTATAAAATCCTGGGTATATTAATAACGTACTATTAAAAACAAAGGAGGAGAAATATGAGCAGTGCAACTATGACTATTTCAGCCAAGAAAAAATTGGAAAATAAAGATCATAATGCTATAATAACAAATTCTACTTCTGAAACTCTGATTGTATTTGGTCCTATAAGAGAAACAGAAGGAGGAAACTATGAAAACTCATGGTATGTTCTTCATCCAGGAAAAACTACCCCAGGAAATTGGCAATGTGATGGAATTTATGTACCTAAGGATAGAGAATTTAAACAAATGAATGGACAAATTACACAAGGACCAATAGCTATAAAGTATGGCAGTTTAATACCTGTGACAATAACTCAAGCTGGAAAGCAGTACTCAGAAAAAGATCATCATAATGAAGGCGTATTTCATTCAAATGAAATTAATTGGGATATACCAAATTTTACAGCAGAGTATTGCCAAAACATAAGTATGGAAAAATATCAAATTCCATAAGCTTTTAGTGAATATATATACCTGAACTTAAAAATCTGTGTATTATCATTATTATAATACATGGATTTTTTTATTTATCACCCATTACTTCTTAAATAAATTAAAATATTTAGGAGTTTAATTAATTAGAACTTATATATTTAATAAATATATGATATAGTTTACATAGCGATGTAAGTAATTTAGACATTGGTTTTTGACTAGTTGAAGGAGGTACAATTATGAATTTTTGGCAAAACAAATGTGTTATTGTAACAGGAGGAACTTCTGGCCTTGGTAGAAGCTTGGTTTTGAAGCTTATAGAAGCAGGAGCAAAAGTAGCTTTTTGCGGTAGGTCAAAAGATAAAATGGAAGAAGTTTTAAATGAAATTAATCCTGACCTTATGGATAACATATATAATGATATTTTTGAAATTACAGAGGAAGATAAAATAATCACTTTTGTACAAAGTGCAGCAAATAAATTTGGAACAATAGATGTCTTGATTAATTGTGCAGGTGCAAATACGGCTAGAGCCCTTGTTGAAGAAATTAAAATAGAAGACATGGATTGGATGCTGAAAGTAAATATGATGGCACCACTTATGTTTATAAAAGAAGCCTATAAATATATGAAGGAGAAAAAAGAAGGACTAGTTGTGAATATTCTTTCAACTTGCTGCTTATTTTCTAATGAAGGAATCGCAGCCTATACAGCATCAAAAGGTGCATTGGATAGTTTAACTAAAGTGTTTAGAAAAGAAGCAAGAAAGAATAATGTAAGGGTTTGTTCTGTATATCCAGGAGGAATAAATACTGCTTTTAGAGCTCAAGCTAGAGAAGAATATCTAAGTGCAGAAAGTTCTGCTGAAACAATATTAAGATCTTTAGATATAGATAAAAATGTAGCCTTGGATGAAATTGTTTTAAGACCTTTTGTAGAATCAAATTATTGTTAATGATAAAAGTCATAATTGAAGTTTGCGTAGCAAAGATTAATTGTGACTTTTGTTTTTTAGTGATAAAATAGTAAAACAAATCTAAAAGGCTTTTTCATATTAAAATTTCTATAATGTATTATATTTTACATAAATGGATATAAGTATAGGAAAAAAGTAAAAATATATGTATAATAGGAATGAATGAATAGTGACAAATTAAATAGGAGGCGATTTTGTGAAAGTAGTAAAATCAGAGTTTTTGTCTAATAGCAAAGCTGTTGTAAGCAAGCTTATTAGCATGTTATCTGAAGAATATAAATATGTTTCAGTACTAGGAACTGATATTAAAGGAAAGAGTTATAGAGTTTCAAAAACTGGAATAGAAGTAAATGATTCATTTTTAGTTGAAAGAGGTTTTGTTGTAAGAATACATAATGGTGTAAATTATTCAGAGTATTCATTTAATAATATAAGTGATGATACTTTAGGTGCTATTGTAAAAGAAATTTCAACAAAGCTAAACAAAGTAACAAAAGATATTTCTGTTAATTCATATGACCTTATTGAAGAAAAAGAGATAAAGGAAAGCTTTATAGGAGAAATGAAAATAGATCCAGAGGAAGTTGGTTCAGAGGTAATTATAAAGACTTTATCAGAAATAAAAGATGCAGCTTTGGCTCATTCAGATTTAGTTGTAAATATTGATGCTATTTACAATACTTATCATATATCAAAACTTTTTATGTCTAATAAAAAAGACTTAGAACAATCTTATATGCTTGGAGAAGGTTATATATTCTCTATAGCTAGAAAAGAAGAAAAAACTAAATATTATTTTAAACCTTTCTCAGGCTTAAAGGGCTTCGAAATACTTGATGAACTTAAAGCAGAATATAAGAACGTTGTAGAAACAAGCATAAAGTTATTAGATGCTAAAAATGTTCAACCAGGAGAATATGAAGTTATTTGTGCTCCAGATGTTGCTGGATTAATAGCTCATGAAGCTTTTGGACATGGAGTGGAAATGGATATGTTTGTTAAAGATAGAGCAAAAGGGGCAGAATTTATAGGAAAGCAAGTTGCATCTAAGATTACAACTATGCATGATGGAGCAACAGCTGCTAATCATATGTCTTCATATCTTTTTGATGATGAAGGAACAATAGGAACAGACACTGTAGTTATAGAAAATGGTATTTTAAAAGCTGGGATATCAGATATATTATCAGCAATCAAACTCGGAACAACTCCAACTGGGAATGGTAAGAGACAATCTTTTGAAAGAAAAGCATATGCAAGAATGACAAATACCTTTTTTGCACCAGGAAATGATAAACTTGAAGATATGATTGCATCAGTTAAAGATGGATATCTTCTTGAAGGTTCATATAGTGGTATGGAAGATCCAAAGAGCTGGGGAATACAATGTATAGCTTCTTTTGGAAGAGAAATTAAAGATGGTAAACTTACTGGCAATATAATAGCACCTGTAGTAATGACAGGATATGTACCAGATTTATTAAATTCAATTTCAATGGTTTCAGAAACAGTTGAACTAGGTGGTTCTGGCTACTGTGGTAAAGGCTACAAAGAATTTGTAAAAACTTCCTGCGGTGGTCCATACATTAAAGCGAAAGTGAGGTTAGGTTAATGTTAGAAAAAATAAAACAAATTCTTACTGAAAATAAAGATGTTGATGGATATAAAATCATAGAAAATAAAGTTGAAGCAAATGAACTTTTCTTTATTAAGAAGAATGTTGATATGGATAGAGCTAAAGATGTTCAACATTTTAAGATAACAGTTTATAAGGATATAGAAGAAAATGGTGAAAAATATAGGGGAGTAGCATCTACTAATATTCATCCAACAATGAGTAAGGAAGAAATGGAAAAGGCAATAAATGATGCATTATTTGCAGCACAATTTGCTAAAAATCCTTATTACCCATTGGTAAAGCCTTCTACAAAATATAAAACAGTTGAAGCAGGTAAATTTTCAACAGAAACTCTACCTTATTGGATCAATGAAGTTACAAAAGCAACTTATAAAAAGGACAACTATGAAAAAGGTGGAATAAATTCTTGTGAAATCTTTTTAAATAAAGTATACACCCATGTAGTAAATTCAGAAGGTGTAGATGTTGAAGCAATTAACTACGAATGTATGGTTGAGTTGGTGGCTACTTGGAAGGAAACTGGCGAGGAAGTTGAATTGTATAGATGTCTTAATTTTTCAGAATTAGATTCAGACGAAATAGCTCGTGAAGTAGAAGATATGATTAATATATGTAAAGAAAAAGCAATTGCAAAGAGTACTCCTAATCTTGAAAAGGCGACTGTATTATTTACTGGTGAAGCCGTAAAAGAATTATTTAGTTTTTACTATACAAAAAGTAATGCAATTTCAGTTTATAAAAATGAATCAACATGGAAAATTGGCGATAAGATTCAAGGAGAAGAAGCTCAAGGCGATCTTATAACAATGACTGTAGATCCATTCTTAAAGAATTCAACACATTCAGGAAGCTTTGATGAAGATGGTTTCCCATTAGAACCAGCAGCAATAATAGAAAATGGTGAGTTAAAGAGATATATTTCTAACAATAGATATGCACATTATTTACAAGTAGAGCCTACAGGAAATATTAGTAACATAGTAATAAGTGGTGGAAGCCAAAGTGTTGATGAATTAAGAAAAGAGCCACATATTGAAGTTGCAGTATTTTCAGATTTTACTATGAATGATGTGACTGGTGATTTTTGTGGAGAAATAAGATTAGCACGATATTTTGATGGCAAAAACACAAATCCTGTAACTAGCGGTTCTATCTCTGGTAATATAAATGAATTACATAAGCATATGTATTTATCTAAAGAAATTGAACAAGATAATAGTTTTATGGGTCCTAAGGCAGTTAAGCTATTAAACGTAACAGTTGCTGGAATTGAATAAACTGTATGAAAATATCAAGAAAAATTGTATTTATAATAATTTTTTTGTTGTTAAGTATATCTTCAATTATCTTTGTTCTTTATCCTAAAACTGACACCGCAGATAGTTTTTTATTAAAGGATATAAATAAGGATTCCATAACAAGAATTAGAATTTACGAATACGATCTTGAAGAAGATAGAGAAATTCAAGATAAAGCCAAGATTCAAGAGTTTCTATCACAACTAAGCAAATTAAACTTGGAAGAATGTAGTGACAATATTTCAATAAATCATAAGGATGTATATGATATAATTCTTTCTAACAAGAACGGATTTATATCTAAAGATGGAGCTGAAAAAATTTCAGAGTTACAAATCTCATTATATAATACAGGTTATATTGTTTGGGATAGAGAAGGAACTCTTAAATCAAAATATTTTAAAATCAAAGAGCTTCAAGAAGTAAAGAAATTAAAAGAATTAATTTCAAATTAAAGATATAATCAAAGCTTGCAGGGTCAGTTATATAATTTGACTTTGCAAGCTTTATTTTTTCATTTGTGACCATATTGTAACAATAATATATTATAATTAAAACATGTAAGTTCTATTTATGATCATACATTTCAATTCAAGAAATCACAAAAGGATTTCTTCATAGATTGATAATTGAACATTGATAATTGGAGTGATAGCATGAAAGAAAATAAAATTTTAGTAGTTGATGATGAACCGTTAATAAGAAAACTTGTTACAGATTTTTTGAAAAAACAAGGTTATATAACTGTTGAAGCTGAAGATGGTAAAAAGGCCATGGATTTATTTTGGAGTGAGGGAAATATAGATTTAATTATTCTTGATGTAATGCTTCCAGAATATGATGGATTTACAGTATGCAGAGAAATAAGAAAGAAGTCTAAAGTTCCAATCATAATGCTTACAGCTAGAGGTGAAGAATTTGACGAAGTTTTTGGTTTAGATATTGGCGCAGATGAATATATTTCAAAGCCTTTTAGTCCTAATATCTTAATAGCAAGGGTAAATGCAGTTCTTAGAAGAGCTGTAACAGCAACGGAAACAGATACTGATGTTAAAAAGTATAATGGATTAATTGTTGATCATAATGCTCATCAAGTTACTATTGATGGATCTATAGTTGATTTAAGTCCAAAAGAATATGAGTTGTTAGCTTACTTATCTGAAAATTACGGAAAAGCCTTAAGCAGAGAACAAATTTTAGATAAAGTATGGGGCTATGATTATTATGGAGATTTAAGAACAGTAGATACACATATAAATAGATTAAGAATAAAACTTGGTGAAAAGAGCGAATTTATTCAAACAGTACGCGGTTATGGTTATAGATTTGAGGAATAAAGATGAGTAAGTCAATTAGATCAAAACTTTTTATATCAGTAACTTTTTTATTAGCCTTTTTTGTTTGTGTTTTATGGATGTTAAACAATTTATATCTTCAACAGTATTATATACAAAATAAAAAAGATTTACTTAAAGAGAATGCAAAAAATATAATTAGTATTTATAATGGAGATCCTAATGAAATTCAAGATGAATTAGATAGAACAGCAAATATTACAGGAAGTAATATTGATATCTTTGATAAAGATGGTAAAATGATTTATAAATCTTCAAGAAGAGGACCAATAGACAAAAATCCATCAGATAATTCTAAAAATAATAGCAAAGATAATGTGCAACAGCCACCTCCATTAAATGGTTTTGAAAAAGATAAGCTTAACGAAGATAATGAGGATGGTTATAAATTTGAAACAAGAAGGGATTATCAACTAAGAATAGATTTTTTGACACTTTCAACAGATTTAAGTAATGGAGATAGACTTAATTTAAGAGTTGCCTTGGTTTCAATTAAAGAAAGTGTAGATGTAGCAAATAGATTTATACTTATAATTGGCTCGATAATTACAATATTGGGAAGTATATTGGCATTTTGGTTTTCAAAAAGATTCACTAAACCAATCGTTGAAGTGAATAAAATTGCTAGAAAGATGGCTAAATTTGATTTTAGTCAAAAATGTAATATTAGTGGCAAAGATGAAATAGGTCAGCTTGGTCAAAGTATTAATTATCTATCATGTGAGCTAAATAGAGCAATTACAGAGTTAAATGTAAAAAATAAAAAGCTTGAAGAAGATATAGAAAAAGAAAGAAAAATAGATGAAATGAGGAAAGAATTTGTTTCAAGTGTTTCTCATGAACTTAGAACTCCACTATCTTTAATACAAGGTTATGCGGAGGGGCTTGCTTGTAATGTTAATGAAAGTGAAGAAGATAGAAAGTTTTATTGTGATGTTATTATGAATGAAACAAATAAGATGAACAAGTTAGTTAAAGATTTATTGAATTTATCTCAATTAGAATCAGGAGCTTTTCATATAGAAAAAACTGAATTTGATTTGATTTCATTAATAGCTTATGTTTTAAATAAATATAAAGCAATTTTTGCAGAAAAAAATATAGAATTGCAGTTCAATTCAAGTGAAAGTATCATTGTATATGGAGATATGACAAGAGTAGAACAAGTAATTACAAACTATATTAATAATGCTATTAACCATATCGATGAAAAGAAGATAATTAAAATTGGTGAAGAGATTATTAATGATAAGGTAAGGATAAATATATTTAATACAGGTAAATACATTCCTGAGGAAGCTTTAGAAAAAATATGGAAGAGCTTTTATAAAGTTGATAAAGCAAGAACTAGAGCGTATGGTGGCTATGGGCTTGGATTATCAATAGTGAAGGCACTTATGGAATTACATAATAATGCTTGTGGTGTTGAAAATATTAATGATGGAGTAAATTTCTGGTTTGAAATGGATAAGGTCAATATTATTTAATAATACTTTTGTTAAAAAATGACGGTTGCTTTGCGACAGTCATTTTTTTTATGGATTTTTACAATTAAGAGGTTAAATTTGAAAATGGTAATACTTATTTATAAAAGTGTGCTATAATAATGGTAATATTTTACAAAAGATAATTGTATATAAAAATATCAGTTTAGGGATGATAAGTATGGAAATCAAAAGGAGGAATAAAATGATAAAAAAACTTAAAAAGGGTTCCTATAAATCATCAATAAATATTCTATTAGCAAGTGTACTAGCAACAACAGCAGTATTCATGAATAATAGTGTAATTGCAAAAAGTATAGAAGTTAATAAGGTAATAACTGCAACTTCGCGCAATGAGGGTGGAAATAATTTTATTATTGATTCTCCAGTAAAATGTTACAATGATTTAAAAAAAGTACAGAAGATTGTAGATTTCAAATTTAAGTTACCAGACTTTCTTCCAGGTGGAAATAGTGCAGGATATATTCAAATTAGGAAGCTTTCAGAAAAGGATAATGTATTAGAAGCATTTTTTCAAAATAAAGAAGGAAAGTTTTCATTTGTAATATCTGAAAGAGATCCTGTTGAAATCCTACAAAAAATAGAGAGGGATAAAATAAAAGCTATAGATAATTCTAAAGTTGAAGTTAAAAAAGAACCTTTAAAAATAGAGGATATAAAGGGATTAAAGGTTACTTTGACAACAACATTGTCTCCTAGACTAATTGGTAACATATATTCTAAATTAAGTGAAAAAAATAGTGAATATTTTGTATGGAGAGATGAAAACATATGGTATAGTTTAGAATATAATTCATCATCTATAAGTGAAGAAGCATGTACTCAAGAAGTAAACTTATCGCAAGAGAATATAATAAAAATAGCAAAATCTATTAAAGCACCTGAAAACATAAAGAATGTAAATTATGAAGAAAATAAAAAAAAGATTGAAGAAAATATATTATTAAATATTTATGATAAGGAGGATCTAGAAAAGGCCAGATCTTTATTAGGTTATAATCCAAAGTTTCCAGTAAAAATTAACAATGATATAAATATCACAAGTTCAGTTTTAAGAAGATCAGTCGACGTAGATAAAAAAAATAACAAAGAAAATTATGAAATAAACAATTTCTATTCCAATAAGGATGGTTCAATTATATTTATTGAACAAAATAATTCAGAACTTTATGACAAGCTTTTTAAAGGTGAAATTAAATCAATTAAAGCTGAAAAGCTAAATGTTAATAATAATGAAGTTTATAAATATTTCGTTAATGGTGCAGTTTCAGAGGTTAATTATCTTTGGAAAGAAAATAATGTATACTATACTGTTACTTTTTATGTTAATACAGATAATTCTGATGAAATTGTAAAGGAATTTATTAAGTCTAAACCCTTAGATTAAATCGTAAAGGAATTTATTAATTTTGAACAATTAGATTAAATTGTAAATGTATATATGAAATTACCAATAAGTAATATTCAACATGATCAAAAAATGATGATTTCTTTTGAATATTTTTTGACTATAATGATTATTTTAACAACATATAGATAATAGAATCATATATACAATGGACAATAGGTGTATATGGTTCTTTATTATTGTCTTAAGGAAAGCATAAAATCAAAGTAATTATAACTAAAATTATTCATAAGTCATCATTATTAATTCATTAATTTTAAAGGCAAATAAGCGTAGTGAATTAATACTTTTCAACAGGAGTTTTATAATTAAAAAAGTTTAGACTCTGAAATATTTCTTTCATATTAACATTTACACAATATAATATCCATAAAAAATTAAATTTTGAACTAGCAGAAAAATATTAATTAATATTTTGTCATTCACATCTAAGTATCTAATGTATATGTAAAAAAACATCACATATACATCTGTTTAAAATAAATGTTGGTAATGTTTAGAAACTTAATATTTAGGCAATTATTAAGAGGATTTGAATATTTAATTTATATTTTAACAATGAATTGAGGTAATTTTCTTGATAAAAACTGATGCAAATTTTAATTTATTAAATTCTCATATTACTGCATTGATAAAAAAGGATATCTATTTAAATAGAATTATTGAAAAATGTCCTACTTGTGAGTCAAAACACTACATCAAATATGGATCATTTAAAGGAATTCAAAGATATAAGTGTAAAGAATGTGGCAAAACCTTTTCTAATATAACAAAGTCCTTATGGAGTTATTCAAAAAAGGACTCTAGTAAATGGATCAAATTTACTGAATATGTGCTTGAAAGAAAATCCTTAAGATTCTGTTCAGAAAAATTGGAAATAAGCTTAGTTACAGCTTTTTATTGGAGACATAAAGTATTGCAGGGAATTAACTATGAGAGTGTTCCATCAAATTTAAGCGGAGATGTACATATTGCTAAAAAATTAATTCCTGAGAATTTTAAAGGAAGCAGAAACATGACTATAACAGTACGCCATAATATTTGGGTTGTAGCTGCAAAAAGCGGTGGAAATTCTATTATAGTTAAACCAATTTCAAGATGCCATTGGCATTTACCTAGCTTTAATAAAAAAATTTATTATTTAATTGATGAGAAAGCTTATATAGTTCCATATGGTGATCGATATATTTCTTTAGTAGCAAAAGCACATAATAAAAAGCGTACAAAAGAAGTTCAGAATGATAAAATAATATGGTCATTCCAATTTATTCTAGGAAAATGGTTGAAAAAATATCATGGTGTTGCTTCAAAATATTTAGAAAAATATCTTTCGCTTTTTATATTATTTCTAACAAAAAAAGAGATGAATTATATGGAAATATTCAAGAAATTATCTCTTGGAAACAACTTCCTAAAAATAATGAATATATCTATGTTTAATACTCAAAGTATTAGTGTATTATTATAATTTTTAAGTTTAATTAACAACATTTATTTTAAACATTCTTACATATGAAATAAAATATAAAGATCTTTTTGCTTGCTATTTTATATTATTTAAACTTATGAAGTTATTTTAAGAGATGAAGTTTTAACTAGAAATATTATTTTTGATTGAAGTGCAATAACTCCAAGTTAATATATTTTTGAGTAATATATTTAAGTAAGATCTTGCAAATGTGGAGACAGGAATAGAAATACTATCAATGATTCTAGTATCATCAGCTTTAAACATTGTCAGATTAGAAAAATATGTTTAGAGTTCAAAATATTTATTCTATTCTTTATAGAATTAGATATTATTATGTTGTAAATATCGTCAAATAAAAAACACTACTATGAAAAAGTATTTTAAATTATCAAATTTTTTGGTATTATAATGAAATGAACTCTAATGTATCAATAATCTCCTTATTATACTTTTGTTTGTTGATTTAAGTATAATTTGTATGATTGGAATTTGTTAGTGTATTTTTTAAATTTAACTAGAACGGGGCTTTAAATTAATAATAAGCAACATAGGAGATAATGTATGTCTAAATCTATTTCAAAAAATGCTGTTTTTAAGGCAGTATTAAATGTAAGTAATATAATTTTCCCTATAATAGCAATGACTAAAGTGCTACCTGCAATTGGAACTGCCTTAAATGGATATTTAACAATGGGGGAAACGCTAACGGCTGTTTTCATGATTTTTGCCACTTTTGGAGTATCTCAATATGGATTAAGGGAAGTTAGTAGAGTTAGAGATGATAAAGAAAAGCTTGGCCAAACTATTACTAGTTTATTCTTGATTACAACAACCACGACGGCGATAACATCAATATTATATATGATTTTTTTGATAATGCATGAAAGTGAAAAAGCTTATTTTTATACTTGTATGGTAATGGGGCTAAATATAGTATTTAATTTATTTAATGTTGAATGGATAAATGAAGCCTTAGAAAATTATGATTTTATTGCAATAAAAACAATGATAGTCAAAATTATATATAATGTTCTAACAATAATTTTTGTAAAAACCCAAACAGATTTTTTATTTTACATATACCTAACTTCAGCAATAAACTTTATTAACAATATAGCAAGCTACATATATATAAAAAGGAAAATAAAATTTGATTTTTCAAATATACAAATTATAAAACATATAAAACCAATGTTTTCGGTTGTAATCCTTGCAAATACATATATACTATATACTTGGTTTGATAAATATATAATCAATTCTGTAATGGGTTATGTAGAGGCAGGATATTATGGAACAGCACAAAAAATAATGTCCTTAATAGACATATTAATGTTTACTATAATTCAAGTTTCTATGGCTAGGCTTTCTAATTATTTAGCAAATCATTCAAAAGAAGTATATTTAAATTTGTTAAATAAAGTAGTTAAAATATATTTCTTATTATTGTTTCCAGCATCTATAGGGTTACTTTGTGTATCTAAGCAGGTTATTTTATTATTTGGTGGAGGCACAGATATATA
Source organism: Clostridium sp. YIM B02555 (assembly GCF_022320955.1). Lineage (NCBI taxonomy): Bacteria > Bacillati > Bacillota > Clostridia > Eubacteriales > Clostridiaceae > Clostridium > Clostridium sp. YIM B02555. The sequence continues at coordinate 250,971 of NZ_JAKJJY010000003.1, forward strand.
TTTACCAGCAGTGCCAATATTAATGGTATTTTCAATTTATATGTTAACAATTGGAATCGATCGTATTATAGCAGACCAAATTATATATATTTTTGGAAAAGAAAAGAAAGATGCAAAGTTGGTATTGATTGGTGGAATAATAAACTTAATTTTAAATTTACTTCTAGTGGTTACTAATACCCTTACAACAACGAGAGTAATTACAATGACGTTGATTGCAAATTTAGCGGTTATAGCTATGGAATATAGATTGGTAAAAAAAGAAATAAAGCTGGATATAAAATTATTTTCATTGGCAAATTTTAAATATTTATATTATTCTTTAATTTTTATTCCAATAACTTATTTTATAAATGAAAATGTATCAAGCGTAATTTTATCTTGTACAATTGATGTAGTTGTATGTGGTATGATTTACTTAATAATATTATTAGTAACAAAGGACAAAGTGTTTTATGATTTATTAGATACTGTTTTAGAAAAGATTAAGCTAAAGATTTAAGAATGAATTATACAGAACAGTTAGAAAATGAGAATTAATAAATTAGAGAAAATATGTTTATTTTAAGGAAATAAAAAAATAAATAATTATATAAAAGAAATTTTGGAAAATGAATTTACAATTAAGTAATAAATGTAAACAAGATTAATTCGGTTTTTGATTGAAATTAATCTTGTTTTTTTATAGAATTCATAAAAAGCAGTATTCCAGTGATGTTTAAGGTTTTGAATCGGTATAAATAGATGCATGTTTATATCTAATGTAAATATTATGTTAAAACAATAAAAATATTGACTACATATAGATAATTATCTATACTAAAAGTGTACAAATAACATCCATTTTTGTTATGAAAGGAGCAAATTGTGGAAAATAAATATGAAAAAAATGCAAAAATATTAAAGGCTTTAAGTGATACAAATAGATTAAGGATAATTGATTTGCTTTCTTGTGGTGAAATGTGTGCATGTCATATATTAGAAAATTTTAATTTCACTCAGCCTACATTATCTCACCATATGAAGGTTTTAATTGATTGTGGATTAGTAGAAGCTAGAAAAGATGGTATTTGGAATTTATACAAACTAAATTTAAATAATGCAAATAGGCTGGTATTATTTTTTATGAATTTAATTACAGAAAATGATGAGTGTGAAGAAAAAGATAATAAATGTCATAAATCTGAGGATAATAAATAACAATATAGATAATTCAATGGAGAAAGAATGAAACAAGTAGATTTAACAAATGGAAAACCATTAAAAGTTTTAACAGCATTATCAGTTCCGTTGATGGGAAGTTCTCTTCTGCAGTTTGCCTATAACTTAATTGATATGCTTTGGGTTGGTGGATTGGGCAGTAATGCAGTAGCTAGTGTGGGAAGTGCAAGCTTTTTTGTAGGTCTTGGGTATTCTATTAATTCTATGGTAGTTATTGGGACAGGAATAAAAACAGCTCATTCAATAGGAAGAAAAGAAGAAAATGAAGTTAAAGGATATATTAATGCAGGAATTATAATAAATACTATAATGGGTATTATTTTTGGGATAATACTAATTTTGGCAGGAAGAAATCTTATTGGTTTTTTACAGATTAACAATGCTGAAGTTGAAAAAGATGCATATTTGTTTTTAGCCATAAGTGGTCCTACAATTTTCTTTGCATTTTATAATATGCTTTATGCAAGAATATTAGGTAGTTTTGGAAATAATAAATTGGCCTTTAACATTAATGTTATTGGTATTATTGTAAATATTATATTAGACCCACTATTTATATATGTATTCAAATTAGGTGTTTTAGGAGCATCACTTGCTACAATGTCAGCAAATATAGTAATGTTTATAGTCTATATGGCTAGAACTTATGGAATTATTAAATACGATTTTAAAGTGAAAATTGATGTAGAAAAGATTAAGGAAATATCAATTTTAGGACTGCCAATGGCAATGCAGAGAGTTCTGTTTACGGTAATAAATATATTTTTAGCGAGAATAATTGCAATATTTGGAGCTGAAGCTATAGCAGCACAAAAGATAGGACTTCAAATTGAATCAATTACTTATATGGTTGTTGGCGGATTACATGGTGCAATAGCAGCTTATACAGGACAAAACTTTGGTGCAAAAAAAATAGAAAGAATTAAAGATGGTTATAATACAGCTATAAAAATAGGAATAATGTATTCATTATTAACGGCAGTTCTTTTTATGTTTTTTAGCATACCATTTATAAAACTATTTGTTAAAGATGAACAAACTATTTATATAGCTCAAGCATACTTACAAGCTGTTGCATATTCACAAATTTTTAGTACAGTAGAAACTATATCAAATGGATTATTTACTGGAATAGGGAAACCTAAAATTTCATCAATAATAAGTATTGTATTTACTGCACTAAGGATTCCAATGGCTTTAATTTTAATTAAACCTTTTGGTTTAAGTGGAGTTTGGATAAGTATTTCTCTTTCAAGTATTTTAAAGGGAAGTATAGCTTATTTACTTTACATTATTGAATTTAAAAGAAAGAATAAATAAGTATATGTTCTATTGTCAATGTTTAAATATTAATTATAATTGTTAATTAACCAAGAAAGCCTTTCTGGATTTCTTGAATTTAGCTATGCAATATTATTCGGAACTTATATATAGGAATTAGTATGGGGGGACAACATGTTAAATAAATTTAAAAGATTATTCACAAATTATGAATTATTAAGTGGTAATTATGGAATAGAAAGAGAAGGTTTGAGAGTTGATGAAAGAGGAGGGTTATCTCAAAATAAGCATCCTCAAGTGTTTGGAGATAAGGTGACAAATCCTTATATAACAACTGATTTTGCTGAAAGTCAAATTGAAGTTATTACTCCACCTTTTAAAGATGTAAAAGAAACTTATAATTTTGCAAATGCCTTATATGATATTGCTGCAATGGAAATTGGTGATGAATATTTGTGGCCTCAATCTATGCCAAGTATAGTACCTGAGGATAGTAAGATTAAAATTTCTGAATATGGTGATAACGATAAAGGCAGATCAGCACAGAAATACAGGGAAAGTCTAATAAGCAAGTATGGAGGCAAAAGACAACTAATATGTGGTATACATTATAATTTTTCCTTTAGTGAAAACATAATTAATAAATTATATAAAGCTGAAATTGCTGAAAATAATAATATAACTTATCGAGAGTTTAAAAATAGTATTTATTTAAAGGTAACAAGAAATTATCTTAGATATAGATGGCTTATAATATATCTTTTAGGTGCTAGTGGAGTTGTCGACAAAAGCTATGTTGGTAAATGCTTAGGCTCTACTAAAAAAATAGCTGAAGATAGTTTTACTAACGAAGGAGCTTTGTCTTATAGAAATAGTGAATGTGGATATAAGAATAAAATAGATTTATTTCCTAATTATGATTCAGTTGAAAAATATATTGAAAGTTTGAAAGGTTTCATTAATGATAAGCTTATAGACAGTTATAAAGAACTATATAGTTCAATAAGACCTAAGCCAAGTAATCCAAACGACTTTTTTAATTCACTTTTAGGGGGTGGTATTCAATATTTAGAATATAGAAGTATTGATATTAATCCTTTTGAAAGAGGTGGAGTAAGCCTAGAGGATTTATATTTCCTTCAAATATTTAATTTGTTCTTGCTTGTGAAAGAGGAAAGTAATTATGAAGAATGGCAAAAAGAAGGAGTAGAAAACCAAAACATAATTTCTAGGTATGGGCAAAATAATGTAACATTAAAGAAAGATGGTAATCCTATTTCAAAAGAAGAATGGGGCTTAGAAATATTAGATTATATTAAAAATATGAATAATGAACTTAACCTTGGAAAAGAGGAAATTGTTGATTTAATGATTGATAGAATAAAAGATCATAAATTGACTTATGCTTATAAAATTGAAGAAAAGGTCAAAAAAGATGGGTATATTAATGCTCATATAAATATTGCTAAACAACATAAAATAGAGTCATATAATAATAGATTTAAATTAGAAGGTTATGAAGAACTGGAATTGTCTACTCAAATATTAATGAAGGAAGCTATTAAAAGAGGAATAAAAGTTGAGGTTTTAGATAAAACTGAAAATTTTATTTCCCTCAATAAGAACAATAAAGTTGAATATGTAAAGCAGGCAACTAAAACATCAAAGGATAGTTATATAACTGTTTTAATAATGGAAAATAAAAGTGTTACTAAAAAAGTATTAAGAGATAATAATATTAAAGTTCCTGCTGGTATGGAAGTAAATTCTTTGAAGGAAGCATTAGCTATAATTACTGATTATGTGAATAAGCCAATAGTAATAAAGCCTAAATCAACAAATTTTGGAATTGGAATAAGTATTTTTAAAGATGGAGCAGATGAAGATAGTTTAAGGAAGGCCTTTGAATTAGCCTTTGAACATGATAATACTGTGCTTGTTGAAGAGTTTATAAAGGGAAAAGAATATAGATTTTTAGTTATTGATGATAAAGTTGCTGGAATACTTCATAGGGTACCAGCAAATGTAAAAGGTGATGGAGTTAGTTCAATAAAAGAATTAGTAGAAATAAAAAATCAAGATCCTCTTAGAGGTTATCATTATGTAACGCCACTCGAAAAAATAATCTTAGATGAGAGTGCTGAATTATTTTTGAAGCAGCAAAATAAAGATTTTAAGTATGTCCCAGAAAAAGATGAAGTGGTTTATTTAAGAGAAAACTCTAACATTAGCACAGGAGGAGATAGCATAGATTATACTGATGATATTTCTGACAAGTTTAAGACTATTGCGGTTAAAGCTGCTCAAGCAGCAAATGCAAGAATCTGTGGTGTTGATATGATGCTTGAAGATTATAAAGATAAAAATACTGGTTATGCAATAATAGAACTTAACTTTAATCCAGCAATTCATATTCATTGTTATCCTTATAAAGGTACTGAAAGAAAAATTGGAGTTGAAGTATTAAAAGTATTAGAACTGATTTAAATAAGAGGCAGGTTGAAATTTCAACTTGCCTATTAGCAGTTAAAGAAGCTCTTTTAAAGGAGCTCCTTATAATATAATATAAATTATAAAGTTTCAACAGCTAAAGCTGATAAAGTTGCATTTGTTATTGTTAATCCAGCTGTTACAGAAATTAAGCTGCTTGGTTCAATTTGAACTGTATATGTGGTATTTCCGTAAGCAGGATTGCAATCACAGTATTGGAAAGAGAAAGATTCTGATTCAAGTACTCGTACTGCTTTTGCGAAAGTGTGAGTTCCACCTACTGCTTGTGGACATCCATCACGAACAGCTTTTACTATTACGAAATTTAAATTTACTAGAATATCTGCTGGTAGGGAAATTAAGCTTGTAAAAGTTAATAAAACCTTTGGATTACACATATTACTAGTATCGATAGAAACGCTAACAACAGGGATAGGTCTAGATAATGGTGTTGAAATTACTGCCAAAGGTCCAGCTCCACCAGTGCTAACATTTAATAAAGCTCTTCCTGGTTCAGGAGCATTATTATAAATTTCACAATAGTCACTTTCAGTTCCACATAAATTTCTCATAAGATACCCTCCATATTATCATAAGTTAATTAAAGTTTTTTAAATATATATTGAATTATCAATGTTCAACACTCAATTATTAATTAGGGTTGGATTCCCTTTGGTAATCATAAAGTTTTGAACAATTTTTTTGCAATATATATTTAATCTTAGATATTTTGCCATAGTATATTGTATGAAGATGCTTAAAAAAGGTGAAGTCTAAAGAAACTGGATTTAGAAATTTTACGATTATAAATGTTAGTAATTGATATAATATTTACAAGGAAACTTATTTAAAGTATTATAAAATTAATTTTAAACATGAGGTGATTACAAAATGATAAAAAATGATTATATGAAAGAAGTAGAAAATACTTTGAAATTGGTAACTGAAGAAGTTGATATGGACATAATTAATGGTAATTTAGAGGAAGCCAAAGAAAGAGTTAATAAATGTCTAAAATCTTTGGTGGGAATTGATATAGGCACTGTAGATGTTTTTTCTTTTAATACATTAGAAGGGCTTATAAGTAAGGATATGCATTATAATGCTGAAAAGTTTATAGCCTTTGGATGTCTTATGAAGTTACAAGGAGATTTAGTATCTAAGGAAAATAATGAAACATCGAAAATTCAATATTATAGTAAATCTATAGAAGGATTTTACAATGCTTATATGGAAGATGATGAAGTAGGAATCAAATTTATTAATGATGCTGTATTAGTAGCTGATGAATTAAGTAAATACGAATTTTCTATAGAGATGGATAGAAAGGTCTTAAAGATTTATGAAGCTGCTGATAGATTAGATAAAGCAGAAGATACCTTATATTATATGCTTAGAAAAACTAATAACGATGGGAGTATAATTTTAGAAGGAATTAAGTTTTATAATAGGCTTAAACAAATGGATCATGATAAGTTGAGGGAAGGTAATTTACCTTTTGAGGAAGTAGAAGATGGGATTTTAGAACTAGAAAAAAGATTAGGAAATTAAAATATGGGTATCCAACAATACTTATAGTACAAAGTTGGATATCCATATTAAAAATGTTTATCTAAAAGTTTCTCTTTTACTATTTTTAAGTTTGTAACCTGCTTTGTAATTGTAGATACAAAGATAACACCTAAGGCTAAAGCTCCAGCGATTGATATTGTGTTTAATCCAAGAGTAGCAGCAGCACTTATGTTTCCTAATATAGTTTCATACATGGTATAGTACATACCAGCACCAGGAACTAGTGGAATAAGCGCACATACAACTAAGGTTGTTACTGGAGTTTTTAAATATCTTGCAAAAATCTCAGAGTACATACTAATAATAATTGCTGAAATAAATTGTGCCATAATATCACCAACTCCATTTTGGGTTAAAGATAAATAGGAAAACCAACTTAATCCACCACCTATGGCAGCAAAAATTAAATATTTTCCTCTTATATTAAAAATTATTCCAAAGCCAAAAGATGCCACTAAGGCAACAAAAACTTGTTCAATCATAAAATTCACCCTTTTCTAGATTGTATTAATGGAAAACTACAGGGAATAAGCCAAATTTATTTATGAATAAGATTAAGACAGCACCAGTTCCAACTGCAATTGACACGGCAATTAAAAAGGCTTCAGAAGCTTTTGTAATACCTGATAAAAAATCACCAGCAATAGTATCTCTAATTGCATTTGTAATTGCAAGTCCGGGCACAAGCAGCATGATTGAACCTATAATAGTTTTATCCAAGTTTGAGCATATTCCTGATTTAAAAAACAGTGCAGCAAAAAAAGCACATATTCCTCCACAGACTGAATTAACAAAGAATTCATTTATATTAAGCTTTTGAAATATAATTGATACTATTTTTATAAGAGCACCAATTATACAAGCACCACCAAAATCTTTTATATCTCCTCCAAATACAATTGCAAAACATCCAGCTGTAATTGAGGACCAAAGTAAAGTGATTAAAAATGAATATCTATCACCCTCAGATATAGCTATAAGTTCATCATTAAATTTGCACATATCCATTTTCACAGTTTGAATTTTTCTTGATAGATCATTTATTTTATCTATTTTATTTAAGTCAACACCTCTAGAAGTAATTCTTTTAACGAGAGTTGCAACTTCTTCTTTATAAGCAACTGTAACAATTATTCCAGTTGGTATGACAAAGCAATCAGCAGAATCCGCACCAAAGCCAAGACATATTCTGGTCATGGTTTCTTCTACTCTATAAGTTTCTGCACCACTTTCCAGCATGATCTTACCAGCAAGTGTGGTAACTTTAAGTAATTTATTAAGATCCATAGTCTTACTCCAATACATTATATTTTAAGTGAATTATAGCATATAATACATGATAGTTATAGAAAAAAATCTGTAATATTATTGTTTTTAGTATAATATAAAAAAACATTTTTATATTAAAATATGTTTACAAATTGTATTGATTTTTGAAGAAGTATTAACAAGAATATATAAAATATCAAAAAAATAGTTGATTAATTTACTAAGAAATCATATAATTTGAATATAAAAAAATATTGGGGTGATTATTAGATGAATTTTGAAAATATTCAAAAAGAAGACAAAGAAATTTATGACTTAATGGAAAAGGAATTAGAAAGACAGCAAAAAGGAATTGAATTAATAGCATCTGAAAATATTGTAAGTCCAGCTGTTATGGAAGCTATGGGCTCTTATTTAACGAATAAATATGCTGAAGGATATCCTGGTAAAAGATATTATGGAGGCTGTCATGTAGTTGATGAAATTGAACAAATAGCCATAGATAGGGCTAAAAAATTATTTGGTGCAGAGCATGCTAACGTTCAGCCACATTCAGGTTCACAAGCAAATATGGCTGTATATTTTGCTGTTTTAGAACCAGGTGATACTGTTTTAGGAATGGATTTAAGTCATGGTGGTCATTTAACTCATGGTTCACCAGTTAATTTTTCAGGAAAATTATTTAACTTCGTTTCTTATGGAGTAGATAAAGAAACTGAAGTTATTGATTATGAAGAAGTAAGAAGAATTGCAAAAGAAGCTAAACCAAAGCTTATCGTTGCAGGTGCTAGCGCTTATGGAAGAATAATAGATTTTGCAAAGTTCAAAGAAATTGCAGATGAAGTTGGTGCTTTATTAATGGTAGATATGGCTCATATTGCTGGACTTGTTGCAGCAGGAGTTCATCCATCACCAGTGCCATATTGTGATTTTGTTACGACAACAACACATAAGACTTTAAGAGGTCCAAGAGGTGGATTAATACTTTGTAAAGAAAAATATGCACAAGTTTTAAATAAAAACATATTCCCAGGAATACAAGGTGGTCCATTAGAACATATTATAGCAGCAAAAGCTGTATGCTTTAAAGAAGCTTTAGATCCAAGTTTTAAGGCTTATGGAGAAAATATAGTTGCAAACTGTAAAGAACTTGCAAATAAATTAATTGCAAAAGGCTTCAAGATTGTATCAGGTGGAACTGATAATCATGTTTTCTTAGTTGATTTAAATAACAAGGACATAACAGGTAAAGAAGCAGAAATTTTATTAGATTCAGTTGGGATAACTGTAAATAAAAATACAGTACCTAATGAAACAAGAAGTCCATTTGTAACTTCTGGAATAAGAATTGGAACAGCAGCAGTTACAACAAGAGGTTTTGTAAAAGAAGATATGGCAGAAATTGCAGAAATTATAGCTGAAGCAATTGATAATAGAGCAGGAGATTTATCATCACTTAAGGTTAGAGTAGAAGCATTATGTGATAAATATCCTATATATAAGTAACATAGTAAAAGTGAGGTTTCATTGTATTGTGATGAAGCTTCGCTTTTTTATTCTTTAGGAAATTATATTGTTGGACAATCTGTGGATAACTCTTGAAACAGACTAATCAACTAGGTTTAATATTTTAAAAGAATAAAAAATAAATCATATTCGCCTGCCAGATTTTTCTCACATGCGTTCGAAAAGGCAGATGCGTAAAAAAAATCTCCGGCTCCACAGTCGCCTGCGATTTTTTTATATCTAGGAAAGCATAAAAGTTTATAGACCGATGGAGTATATGGCTATATAGTATAAATGATTGATAATTGCTTATTCATTAATTTCGTATCTAAGGAACTTTATTCAGCTTAGTATTTATAGAATTAAAGTAACATTTAAAGATTTCTTGAATACTATAGAATTGAAGTAAATTGGTTTTACGGAGGTTTATGAATGAATCCTTATCAACTAATTATCGCAGTTCAACAAAGAATGCAACAGGATCCGAATTTTGCTAATAAATTTAATCAAGCAATTATAGAATTAAATAAAATTCCCGGTCTTCAACAAAAAGTAGTTCAAATAGCACAACTTAGCACAGAAGCTAAAAGACAAGAAGCAATGGATAAATTACCAAAAGATGCAAGAAATGCTGTTGCAAAAATATTATCTATATTAGAAGAATATAATATTCATTTTTAGCAAGGGTAACTTTGGAAAGCTAACCATTTGTATATAAAAAATACTTATTAAGAATAAAAAGAGTTTCTTATAGAAGTTACATCTATAAGAAGACTCTTTTTTGATATAAATAAAATTTAGGGAGAAAGCTAAATTAAATCAATTAAAAACCTCTCTTTTTCGCTTCTGCTCCACTTTTATTAAGGCTTGGTTCTTCAATAGTTGTATCGAAGCTACTTTTTGCATATTGTCCTTGATCTTTATTTCCATTTCTTAAACCATTACTTTTTGAAAAATCTCTTCGGTTATTGTTTTGCATAAAAATCATCTCCTTTGTAATAGTACATATATATTATGTCTAAAATAATAATATTTAAATCCTTGTTTATATTATATTTTTATTAAAGAAAATTTATGAAGAATATGATATAATAAGATGCTTTATAAAAAAATGCAAAAAATTTAAAAAGATTGGGAGAATTAATTATGGAAATATCATCAATACTGATTATAGCTTTTATAGTGATCATGGATATTGTTCTTATTGTAAAGGATATAAAAAACAAGATTATATACAGTGGAACAAAAAAATTTAAGATAGCAATTCCATTAATGATTGTAATATTTGTTGGAATAACTCTTATGAATTCAAATTATAGAATGCAAGATATTATTGTGTGTGTAGCAATATTGCCTTTAGCCTTTGTGGGTAATAAAACTGGAATAACTGAAAAAGGGTTTCTATTTAATTCCTATGTAACTCCATGGGATAAGGTTGAGAGCTATTCACTAGATGATCAAGGAGAAAAATGTATACTTTCATTTAAAACAAATATGGGAGCAAGACGAATAATATTTAAGCAAGAAGATAAGGCTGATGTTAAAAAATATCTATTAAGTATAAATAAGTTAAGATATGTAAAAAAATAATTTAATGCGTAAAAAAATCTCAGGCTCCACAGTCGCCTGCGATTTTTTTATTGACTATTTTATGATATAATTGATACATCTTATGGAAAAATGGTAATTGACTATAAGAAAAAAGACGTTAATAGCATGAAAAAAAGTTTATACTTTTTAATTGCTTGAGAGAGGAAGAATAATAAATGAGTAAAACTTTGGTATTAGCTGAAAAGCCAAGTGTTGGTAGAGATTTAGCTAAGGTTTTAAAATGTAATCAAAATAAAGGTTCACATATAGAGGGAAACAAATATATAGTAACTTGGGCAATGGGACATTTAGTAGGCCTTATGGATCCTGAGGGCTACGATAATAAGTATAAAGAATGGAAAATGGAAACACTTCCAATGCTACCTAAACATATGAAGCTTACAGTATTAAAGAAAACTGGAAAGCAATATAATGAAGTTAAAAAGTTATTATTAAGAGATGATGTTAGTGAAATAGTAATTGCAACAGATGCTGGAAGAGAAGGAGAGCTTGTAGCACGTTGGATTCTAGAAAAAGTTGGTGTTAAAAAGCCACTTAAAAGATTATGGATTTCATCACAAACTGAAAAAGCTATTTTAGATGGCTTTAGAAATCTTAAGCCAGGTAAAGAATATGAAAATCTTTATCATGCGGCTGTATGTAGAGCAGAAGCAGATTGGCTTGTAGGACTTAATGTAACAAGGGCCTTAACTTGTAAATATAATGCTCAGTTGTCAGCAGGTAGAGTTCAATCTCCAACCTTAGCTATGATTGTATTAAGAGAAGAAGAAATAAGAAATTTTAAGCCAAAAACTTATTATACTTTAGATGGAAAGACTAAAGCCTTTAACTTGTTATGGGTAAATAAAGATAATAATTCTAGAATTTTTGATGAAGAAACTGCAAATAAGATAGCTTCAAAACTTAAAAATTCAGAAGGAAAAATTGTAAATATAAATGAAGCAAATAAGAAAAAGTTTTCTCCAGCCCTTTATGATTTAACAGAATTGCAAAGAGATGCAAATAAAATATGGGGATATTCTGCAAAGCAAACTTTAAATATAATGCAGAGACTTTATGAAAATTATAAAATATTAACTTATCCAAGAACAGATTCAAGATATATTACTACAGATATTGTTGCTACTATTCCTGAAAGATTAAAGGCAGTATCTACAGGAGAATATAGGATAGCAGCAGAAGAGTTACTTAAAGGAAAAATAAATGGTCATAAAGGCTTCGTTGATAATTCAAAAGTAAGTGATCACCATGCCATAATTCCAACAGAAGAAAGACCTAATTTATCCCTTTTATCTTCTGAAGAAAGAAAAATTTATGATTTAGTAGTTAAAAGATTTTTAAGTGTTATGCTTCCACCTTTTGAATATGTTCAAACGACAATAGAAGCAGAGGTTCAAGGAGAAAAGCTTATAGCTAAAGGAAAAGTTATTAAGGCAAAAGGCTGGAAAAAGCTTTATGATAAATTAGAAGAAGATAACGAAGAAGAAGATTTAAAAGAGCAAGTATTACCTTTACTGAATAAAGGTGACAGCATTAAGATAGAAAGTGTCAATGTAAAAAAAGGTGAAACAAAGCCACCAGCTAGATTTACAGAAGCAACGCTTTTATCAGCTATGGAAAGTCCACATAAATATATCAATGTTTCTAAAGAAGCAGCTAAAACTTTAGGAGAAACAGGTGGACTTGGTACAGTAGCTACAAGAGCAGATATTATTGAGAAGTTATTTAATTCTTTTGTTATAGAAAAGAAAGGTAAGGAAATATTACCTACATCAAAAGGAAAGCAATTAATTGAGCTAGTACCAGCAGACTTGAAATCACCAATTTTAACAGCTAAATGGGAAAGCCAATTAGATGAAATAGCTAAAGGAAAAAGAGATGCACATATATTTGTCAAAGAAATGAAAAATTATTCAGTTGCGCTAGTAGAAGATGTTAAAGGAGCAAGTAGTAAGTTTGTTCATGACAACAAAACTGGAAAGAAATGTCCTAATTGTGGTAAGTATTTATTAGAGGTAAAAGGTAAAAATGGAACAATGAATGTCTGCCAAGACAGAGAATGTGGCTATAGGGAAAATGTAGCTAGAGTAACAAATGCAAGATGTCCAGAGTGCAAAAAGAAATTAGAATTAAGAGGCCAAGGGGAAGGAAAAATTTATGTTTGCCCTGGTACTAACTGTAATTTCAGAGAAAAGGCTAGTGTATTTGAAAAGAGATTTGACAAAGCTGGAAAGACTGATAAAAGAGAAGTTAATAATATTATGAAAAAAATGAAAAAAGAAGCAGAGGCCGATTTAAATAATCCATTTGCTGATCTTTTGAAAGATTTTAATAAATAACAAATACTAAAGGTAGAACAATACAATGATTGTTCTACCTTTAAGTGTTATTATATATAACTTGAATTTATAAGGAATAATGTTTTATTAAGAAGTTTATCGCATATTAATGAATAAAGGCAATGAAATTTGTGGGTTATTATGATATTATTAATATATATTTGACAATAACGTAGATAATTCTTGTTGCTTTTGTAAAAAATGATAAAAATTGAAATAAGGAGCTTCATGTTGGGATTATCAGTTTTGGCTTTAGATGGAAGATAAGGGGGAGAAAAAATGTCGCAAAAAAAATTGAATTTACATAGTATTCGAATAAGATTAGTTATTAGTTTAGTTCTGATTTGTGTGATACCATTGATTATAGCGGGAGTAATTTCCTATAATCAATCAAAATCAATACTTAGCAAAAAATTAGATATTACAAGTGAACAGACGCTTTCTGAGGTGAATAGCGGATTAAACAACTATTTTGCTGGATTTACAGAGAGAATTACAATGTTATCAAATGATTATAACCTAGTGAACGTTGATTATGGAAATAATTTTGATTACATACCTAATTTATTAAAAAACCTAAAAGAAAGTAATAAAGATATTTTTGATACATATTATGGAAGTGAATCTGGTAAGTTTTCAATATATCCAGAAACAAAGATGCCAGAGGGATATGATGCAACCCAAAGATCTTGGTATCAAGAAGCAATAAAGGCAAAAGGAAAACCTGTAATAACTAAGCCTTATAAAGATGCAGCTACAGGAAATACTGTTCTGGGTATTGCACAAGCAGTTATAAAGGATGGTAAAATTGTAGGTGTTGTTGGAATGGATTGTACATTAAGTACACTTTCGGATCGTATAGCAGAAAAAAAAGTAGGAAATTCAGGAGTTGTATTTATTACTGACACAGATGGAGTAATGATAGCTCATGCTGATAAAAGCTTAATTGGTGGAGATACAGTTACAAAATTATCTTATTGGAATGAAGTTAAGTCTGGTAAAGATGGATTTATTACTTATGATTATTATGGAGTACCCAAATTTGGTGTGTATGAAACTAATGAAATGACAGGGTGGAAGCTAATAGCTGGGTTGCAAGAAAGTGAATTGTCAAATGATACGAGAGCAATACTATTAAATACTGCTATAATAACAATTATAATGGCAATAATGGCAATAATTTTATCATTGATATTGAGTAAGGGTATCGCGACTAATATTCAAAATTTAAAAGAAGTATTTTCCAAAGCTTCGGAGGGAAATTTATCAGGAGTTGTAGAGGTTAAATCAAAGGATGAACTTGGTCAACTTGCAAATGACTATAATTCTATGATTAAAAATATAGGTAAACTATTAGAAAGTGCAAAGCTAACTTCCAATACAGTATTTGAGACTACTGCAAATCTTTCAAGTATGGCAGAAGAAACAACAGCTTCAATGGCGCAGGTTTCATTTGCTGTTTCAGAAATATCTCAAGGAGCTGTCAGTTTAGCTGAAAATTCTCAAGAAACTGCAACTGGTATTGAGGAACTATCTAAAAAATTAGATAAAATTGCAGACACGACTGAAGATATGAGTAATGTATCAGAAGAAACTAAAAGGTTAAGTAAACAAGGAATAAATACTGTAAATGTATTGATTAATAAAAATAACGAAACAATGGAGGCGACAACAAAAGTATCGGATATAGTTTCAAGTGTGAATGAAAGTGTACAGATGATTAGTTCAATTTCTAATGCTATAACGGAAATAACAGAGCAAACAAATCTTTTGGCACTAAACGCATCTATTGAAGCGGCACGTGCAGGAGAAGCAGGTAAGGGCTTTGCCGTAGTAGCTGAAGAAATCAGAAAACTTGCAGAAGAATCACAAAATTCTACAGAACAAATTAAGTCTATAATAGGTACTATTGAGTCCAAGGCAGAGATAGCTGTAGAGGCTATGGATAACAATAAGAAAATTAATTCTGAACAAAATGAAGCTGTAATAAGAACCGAATCAATATTTACTGAAATACTATTATCTATCACAAACTTAACAGAAAAAGTTGGAGAGGTTAAAATTTCAATAGATGATATGCAAGTTCAAAAGCAGGTTTTCGTTACTCAAATAGAAAATAGCTCAGCTATTTCTGAGGAAACAGCTTCATCAACAGAGGAAGTAACTGCATCAGCAGAAGAAGTATCTGCTACAATGGACAGATTTAGTCAGCATACAGAAGATTTGCAACATTTAGCTGAAAAATTGAAGAAAGAAATAGATAGATTCACAGTATAATTTAAAGGGATTAGCTACAGGTGCAAACCCCCTGAAGTCTAACCTGCGGAAAAAATTACTTCAATATTTTAGTTGGAGATTTTAAGTAAAATAATATAATATAAGTGGTAGAAAAAGCAAACCTCACTATAAAATCAAAAATTATAGTGGGGTTTGCTTTTTCTAATGGGATTAATGTTCAGAATGAACAAATCCATTTTGAATTTTATCCGTTATAACTGAAGTTATTTCAGGTGTAATATCATCGAAATCAATTTGTTCAAGTATTCCAAAGATGCCACAGATGACAAAGGATGCTATGGATTTAGCAAGTACAGTTTGCATTGTACTGTCAGCAGTTTTTTCTAACAGACGCTCAACAGTAAGTTTTTTTGTTTTGTATAATGATGATGAATATCGTGGAGTACTAAAAAAATGTATGGAGAGTTCTTTATTTTCATTAAACATAAATAGGATTTTTTCTATTATTTCAGGAAGATGATTAACTAATTCAGCAAAATCATATGGTTCCATGATAGAAATGGTCTTATCTACAATATTGTTCAAAAATGCATCAGCACAATCATAAATATCTTTGTAATGCAAATAGAAGGTACTTTTGTTAATGTCAGCCTTATCACATAATTCTTTTATAGTAATATCTTTGATGTCTTTTTCAGATAATAATTTAGCAAAAGCACATTGAATAGCTTGTTGTGTTTTTCTTATACGTCTATCTTTCATTATGATTCTCCTTTAATAGACAATTTTGATATATTTGTCTATTAACAGTCTTATGTGCCAAAATTGATTATTGAAGGACTGCACATAAGTTCTTATAATAGACTAGTGTCTATATATAGATGGTAGTAAATAATTGGCATTATGTCAATAAGCATCTTTATATAGAATAAAAACTTATTAATTTAGATTAATTTTAATTTATGGAAGAAAAATATTTAAGTTAGTTATCCTAAAAAGCTAACATGAGTATTAGAGGAGGATGTTATGAAAATAAGAAACGCAGTAGTATTTATAGTTTTAGTAATTTTAATTAGTGGATTTACTGGATGCACTTCAAAGTCAACTCTTACAGGAGACAAGTTAGTAAAGGAAAGTAAAGAGAATCTAACAATACAATCTAATGTAGATATGGCAGATATAAATATAAATACACAAATTCCAGGTGAAATTAAGGAAGTAAAAGTCAAAGAAGGAGAAACTGTAAAAAAGGGAGATGTTCTATTTATTATAAACAGTGATACCCTTGGAGCTAAGCAAACTCAAGTTGAAGCGCAAATAGAGGCAGCAAATGGTCAACTAAATGCAGCAAAGGCAGCTAGAGATGCTGCTAGTGCAAAGCTTGAATTAGCTCAAAACGGTGCACGGCCTGAAGAAATCGATCAAGCTAAAGCAGGCTATGATCTTGCTAAAGTAACATATGATAGATTAAAGGTTCTATATGATGAAAAATCTATACCTAAATCAGATTTAGATAATGCTGAAACTCAATTGAAATTAGCTAGTGATAAATATAATATAGCTCAAAAAGGAGCTAGACCAGAAGATATAAAAGCTGCGCAAGCATTAGTTGAACAGTCTAATGGCTCTGTACAAGCTGTAGAAGGTCAAATAAAGCAAGCAGAGGGAGCATTAAAGGAAGTAAATGTAAATATTAATAATGCTACAGTTGTAGCACCAGAAGATGGCGTTATTACTCAATTAAATGTTGAAGCAGGAGAACTAGTATCAACGGGAATGCAGCTTGCAGTAGTTACAAAAACTAATGAACCATCTATATTGTGCAATGTCAAAGAAACAGATTTGTCTAAAGTAAATTTAAATCAAGAAGTATCAGTTAAGATTCCTGCATATAAGGATGAAGAGTTTAAAGGAAAAGTTGTAAAAATTAATAAAAATGCAGATTTTGCTGTTAAGAGAGCAACTAATGATAATGGAGAATTTGATATATTATCTTACGGTGTAAAGGTAGAACTTGAAGATATGGATAAGCCACTTCGTGCAGGAATGACAGCTTTTGTTGATTTTGGAAAGTGATGTGATAGTAGCTATGAAGGAGTTAGCAGTTAAACTTAAAAATATATTTTCAAAACATAAAGAAATTATTTTATCTGTATTAATGCTTTTAATAATCCCATCAATTTCGAGTTATATTCTAGGATATACATATAGTGCTCATTCAGTGAGGAATATTCCAACTATAATAGTTGATCATGATAATTCAACATTAAGTGAAAGTTTTGTAAAGCAAGTAAATACAAATGAAATCTTTAATGTGACAAATTATAGTCAAAGTGATGATGATGTAAAAAATTTAATTGAAAGAGGAAATGTAGTTGTTGGAATAATAATACCAAAAGAATTTTCTAAGGATTTGATTGATGGAAAAGCACCTAAAATAATGATTATATATGATGGGGCTCAAATGTCAGCTGTTAGTTCTGCAAAAACTAGAGCAGCAGAAATTCTTGGTACAATTAAAGCAAGCTATTTAATAAAGGTAGGAGAAGGTAAAACAGGAATAATGCCAGCGGTAGCTAAAAATAATGTTATTCCAATGCAATCAAATCCTATATTCTTGGGCAATCCAACGCGAAGTACAGCAAACTTTATACTTCAAGGAATGTTAATAGGAATAGCTCAAATTGGAATAATAATTCTTGGAGTTTTAATAGTGAAAGAAAAAGAAAATCCGATTTCGTTATTATCAAAAAGCATTGGTTTTGGAATTATAGGGGCAATTTCTATATTATTCTCCTTAATTATACAAATCAAATATTTTGAAATACCTTATAAAGGCTCTATAGTTGGAGGAATAACATTAACTATATTATTTAGCATTGTCACTATAAATTTAGGCGTTTTATTTAAATTGATATTAAAAGATAAGTTATCTGCCGTTAAAAATTCTGGTTTGATAATTTCAGGTACAACTCTAATTACAGGCTATACTTTTCCATTAATGGCTATGCCTGATATATTTAAAAAATTAGCTAAATTTATTCCATTTTTATATTATGGAGGTTCTATGAGAGATTTATCACTTTTGGGATTAAACTTTAATGATATTCTTCCAGAAGTATATGATCTTATTAAGTACTTAGTTATAACATGGATTGTTATGTTAATTATATTAGCAATTAAAAAAGTTTTAATAAAAAGGAATCTTTTAAAATATAAAATCGCCAAGAAGATTGTGAAGAGGAGGCGTAAGTATGAGATTGCTAAGGCTCATAGGTAGAGATAAAAAGAATATTATTTCACTTAGTTTAATTCATATTATAACGGTTGTTTTTGTATGCTTTATTTTTAGTGAAATTTATGTAGAAAATATTCCATTTGGAATAGTAAACTTGGACAACTCATCTTTATCAAGAACAGTGATACAGCAGCTTAATAATAGTCCTGGGCTAAACATTACTTATTATGCTGATTCACAAGTTGACCTTGAAAAAGCAATTAAGGAAAAAAAGGTTAGTGGAGGAATAGTTATTCCTAAAAATTTTAATAAAGATGTTGTGAGTATGAAATCTCCAAGCATTGCATTATTGATAGATGAAACAAATATGGTTGTTGGAAATAATATATATGCTTATGGTAGTAGCGTTATAGGAACAGTTAATGCTGGAATTCAAATGAGAGTTTTTGAAGGTAAAAATATGCTTCCAGATACTGCAAAAAAGACTATAACAAGTTTTTCTTATGTTGAACGTGTACTTTATGACACTCAGCTTAGTTATATGAAATATTTAATATATCCACTTATACCATACCTTATACAGGGTACTTTTTTAATGACTTTTTTAGTTCCTGAATTAATAAAAAATAGAAGGAAGTTAAATTTAATTAACATAAAGTCTAAGGATGGCTTAAAAAATATTATTCTTATTTGTGCAAGAATTTTAATGATGATTTGCGTGAGTATAATATCAAGTTTTATTGGCTTATGTATTTTAGATAAATATTTTGGATTACCTCTTAGAGGAGATATTTTAGAATATGCTGCATTAATGTTTATATTTTTGATTAATATTACAGCAATGGGATTTTTCTTTGCTGCTTTTATCAATAATATTATTTATTTTGTTCAATTCTTTTCAATGATTAATATAGTAACATTTTTGACAAGTGGTATTGCCTTTCCTGAATATATGATGCCTGAAGGCCTAGTTAGAATTATTAAATATTTGTGGCCATTTATGAATGTAGGATTACAGCTTAAGTGTCTAAACTTAAAAGGAATAGGCTGGGATGTTATATTACCATATATTAAAAATGGAATTTTTTATGCGTTAATATGGTTTCCTATAGGTATTGGATTATACTCTGGAAGGATTGCATTATATAAATATAAATTTAATAGTAAAAATGATAGAATTATTGAACTAAAAGAAGCGGAAGAGGAAGAAGGCTTTGAGGAAGAGATTAGTTAAATTGTATTAAATATATATATTCCTATTATCAATGTTCAATTATCAATTGTCATTAGTCAAGAATCCTTTCAGGATTTCTTGGTGTAAGATATAAAACCTTAATTAGCACTTATATAGTGGAAAAATAGAATAAGATTGTGAGGAGAATATAATGAAAAAAATTTATAAAAAGGCCGCTGCTATTGGAGTTGGATTAATTGTGATAAGCGGAAATATAGTTCCAGCTTTTGCGGAAGAAACATTAAAATCATCTGAAGCTATAGTTAAGCAAACAATAACAACTCAAAATTATGGACAAGTTGTTGATGGCAAACCAATTATTACATTAGATACTATTATTAAATCTGCTATTGATAATAGTGATAAATTAGCTTTAAAGTCCAAAGAAATAAGTATGTATAGAAGCAAGATGGATCTACAAGATAAAACAAATGACTTTTATGAAAGTATTGGACAAAAAAAATATGATTTTCCCTATGATAAGCTTGAGCTTCAAGAAAAGCAGACTAAGCAATCAAAAGATTTTTTAGTAGATCAAATAGCCAATGATATTACAGGAAAATATAATGCAATTATTTTGAAGCAAATAGATTTAAATAAGGCAAAAGATAATTTGGAAATCAAAAATAAAGAATTAGCTGATGTAAGAACAAAGGTAAGAGTTGGTATGGCTACAGATAATCAATTAAATGACAAAGAAATTGAAATAAAAGCTTTAAATGATGATATAAAAGCAAAAGAGGACTCATTAAAAAATGGTGTTGATTATCTAGGTGTTTTAACAAATTTAAATTTATCAAATTATACATTAGATGAAAATATTGAATATGATGTATTTAGAATTGAAGGTTCAGAAGAAGGATACTTCGATGATAAAATTGATACTTACTTAAAATATAATGATGAAATGATTAAGATTTCAAAAGATTATCTAAAGGAATTAAAAGATGATGGTATAAAAAATATTTTGGAAAATGACATTCCTTCAATACCTGATAAAACTAAATTCGCAGGAGTAGATAAAACTACAGGAGCACCTACCTTTGATTCTAATGGATATGCTTTAGCACTTATTGGTTATATGCAAAATCAGCAGATATTCTTGAAAAAATTAGATGCATATGGTTCCTATTTAGATGGCCAATATAACTTGGAAGAATCTAAGGTTAAATTAGATGATTCCAGAAAGAATCTTAAGAATGTATTAAAAGAATGTTATTCAACCTTGCTTGATTTAGAAAATAAAATAAATACAGTAAAAGAACAAATAAATTCAGCAAATACTAAGCTTACGTATGCAAAATCGCAAGTAGATATAGGTATGATGACTGAAAATAACTACAAAGCTGCAGTATTAAAAAGTAAAGATTTAGATACTTCATTAAGACAATTGATTAATACTTATAATATTTTGAAGGAATCTATTCAAAAACCTTGGATCTTAAATACTAAGTAAAATAATATAGGTGATAAATAAAATCAAACCAAACTATAAATCCTAACTTTATAGTTTGGTTTGATTTTTCTTAAGATATTTAATTGAGTTATGGTGGTAATAACCATAGTATATTATAACTAGAAGAATTACAATTTAATTACAAGGTATACTTTAGTATAATATTCAAAAGAGCATTTTGATTATATAATGAATAATAGAAAATATGATAATAATAAGATTATTTTAAAAGAGATAATTATTCTAAAAAGAATATTATCTCTTTTAAATATGAATGAGTTATTAAAAACTTTTGAGAGGATATGATTAAATTATGGGAAAAATTAATGTAGTAATTGTTGACACAACAGGAAATAAGGAGAGAAAGGTAGGATTACCTGACGATATTAAAATAGGAATTATAATGGTTAAACTTGTAGAGAAAATCAAACTTCCTTCAATAGGGCCTGATGGAAATCCAATTAGTTATAAATTTATTCATAAGGTTTCAGGAAGGCAGCTCTTAGAAACTCAGACACTTACAGATGCCAATATAAAAGATGGTGATGTTTTAAGATTACAACCAGAAATAACTGCAGGTGCATAACTATGGAAGATATATTAAATTTAGATATTAATGAAAATAGGTATTCACGATTTGAACTTATACCTTGGTGGAATCAAGAACTTTTACATAATTCAACTATAATGGTCGTTGGTGCAGGAGCAATTGGAAATGAACTTATTAAAAACTTAGCTTTGCTAGGGATTGGAAAAATATTAATAGTTGATATGGATAAGATTGAACAAACTAATTTAACACGGTCAATCTTATATCGTATGAGTGATATAGATAAATATAAAGCAGATGCAGCAGTGGAAAAAGCTATGGAGATAAATCCAGATGTTACGGCTATTCCATTAAAAGTTAATGTAGTTACAGACATAGGGCTTGGAGTATTTAGAAAAATGGATATTATTTTGGGAGGTCTTGATAATAGAGAAGCACGCCTTTCAATTAACCAAGCTTGTTATAAGGTAAATAAACCCTGGATTGATGGAGCAATTGAAGTGCTAAATGGATTTGCTAGAGTTTTTGTTCCACCAGGTCCATGTTATGAATGTACTATGACAGAAACTGATTGGAAGTTAATTAATAAGAGAAAATCTTGTGCCTTGCTTACACATGAACAAATGCTTGAGGGCAAAATTCCAACAACTCCAACTTCCTCTTCTGTTATAGCTGGAATTCAAGTTCAAGAAATGCTTAAGTTGTTACATAATGATAGAAACTTACCAACACTTGCAGGAAAAGGTTATGTTTTTAATGGCTTGACTCATGATTCCTTTGTAGTTGAATATCAAAGAAAAGATGACTGTATGAGCCATGATACCTTTGAAGTTATTAAGGAAATGCCTTGGTCTGCAAGAAATACTTCCATTAGTGAAATGTTAAAGCAGGCAAAGGAAGATTTAGGTGAGGAAGCAATTTTGGAATTCGATAGAGATATTGCAACTACTGCAGCTTGTGTTTGTGGAAATTCAAAAGAAATATTTAATGTGGTAAATAAGCTGAAAAATAGAGATATTATTTGTGAAAAGTGCGGAAAGACCATGAGATTTGAGACGATCCATTCTATTTCTGGAAATGAAGAATTTTTAGATAAAAAGTTATTTGATATAGGAATTCCGTTGTTTCATATTATTAGTGCAAGAAGTAGATTAAACTATATTCATTATGAATTAACAAGTGATAAAAATGAAGTTCTAGGAGGTCTATTTTAATGAATGCAAGGTTAAGAAGAATTACAGCAGATTATGAAGAAATAAAAAAGAATTTTGATGGACATAAAAATATAATTGTTGAGCCTATTGGAATTGAACCAGCTGAAAAATATAAGGTTACATATTATATAAATGGGATTTATTTAAATGGAGAAGGAAAAATTGAAACTTTAAACAAGCATGTTATCATGATTACTTTACATTCAGAATATCCAAGATATAAGCCTATTTGTACTATTGAAACTCCTATATGGCATCCTAATTTTAAAGATGGACAAATTTGTATTGGTGACATATGGGGAGCTGGTGAAGCCTTATCAGATATTGTGATAAATATTGGGGATATGATTCAATATAAATCATGGAATTCATTTAGTCCACTTTCTGCAGATGCAGCAAAATGGGCAATCGAAAATAAGCATTTGTTTCCAGTTGGAAATATAGATTTATGGACAGGTGAAGAAATTTCTGAAACTCAAGCTTCAAATTTTGATATAGATATACTAAGTGATGATGAAGCAATAGAGGAAGAAGAAAGTTTTAATGTCGTAGAATCATTGCAAGCAGAAGAAAAGGTAATAATTGAAAATAATGAAGATAGTGAAATAATTGAAAATGGATTAGAAATAGCTACAACACTATTAGAAGAAGCACAAGAAAATGACTTTGATATTACAGAAGAAGAACTTGAAGGGATTGAATTTGTTCCAGCAGCAGCCAGACTGCAAAATAGTCAGCCTGTAGTTACTAAAGAGAAAAGAATTAATTTTAAAACGATATTTTTTAAAGGAATTTTATATGGATTAATCGGTGGAATAATTGGATGGATATTATCAGAACTTGCTCCTATTAGTTATGAAAAAATACTTGCATTCAAGGGATATACTATCCATGGCCTTGCAAGAGATTTTGCTTTAGGGAAAATTACCAGAGAACAATATTATTCAATAAGAGGAACAGCTGTTATAATTGATTCTTGCTTATTTTCTTCAATTATTGGAGGGACAATTGGTGCTTTCATGGGAGCTGGTGAAGGATTATATTATGGATCAAAGAAAAAGGCTCTTAAATATGGATTTATAGGACTTGTAGTTTCTCTTCTTATTGGATTAGTAGGTGGCTTTTTAGGACAATTATCATATACTTTACTATTGCATGATAATAGAAATGCTTCAGAGATTTATGGAGGCTTTGCTAGAGCTATTGGATGGGCTGTTTTAGGAACAGGAGTTGGAGTATCAGTTGGGTTGATTAGAGCTGAAAAAATAAGAATAATTAATTGCTTATTAGGTGGGATTATTGGTGGATTTATTGGTGGTTTTCTATTCAATTTCATAGCAGAAGGTTTTAATATTGGTGAATTTGATGGAGGAATAGTAGCAAGAGGTATAGGCATTACAATCATGGGAGCGTTGATTGGTCTTGGCATAGGTATGTTAGAGCAATTTGCGAAAACTGCATGGTTAAAGGTAGTGCGTGGCGAGTTTGAAGGAAAAGAATATCTTGTATTTCAAGGAATAACAAGCATTGGAAATAGTGGGAAAAATACTATTGCTTTATTTAAAGACAAATTAGTTGCTCCAAAACATTGCGATATAGTTCAAGAAGGAAATAAATATGTAATTATAGATAAAGGTTCACCATCAGGAACCATTGTAAATGGTATGAGGATAACAAGGCATGTATTAAAAAAAGGAGATGCAATTTCAATTGGAAATTCAGTTCTTGTGTTCAATACAAAATAATTTTAAAAGGAGAATGGCGTGAGAATTAAAAATGTAGTTATAGTTTTTATTTGTATACTTTTAATGAGCAGACCTGTTGCTGCTATGAATTTTGTCCCCGAAAATCTTTATAATTCAGTTACAGTAATTTATACAGATAAGGGAATGGGAAGCGGCTTTGCAATTGATAAAAATACAATCATTACTAATGCACATGTGGTTAACGGGTTCAACACAGTTACAGTAAAGTTATACAACGGGAAAAGTTGTGTTGGTAAGGTTTCGAAAATTGATAAAAATATTGATTTAGCTTTAATTCAAGTGGAGGAAGCTTTAACACCTCTTAAACTTGTTTCTGAAGATAATATTGCAATAGGCAAAGAGGTATATGCAATTGGAGCACCTGAAGATATTCCATATACGATGACTAAGGGAATAGTTTCAGCGAAGAATAGGAAAGTAAAGAATCATGAATATATTCAAATCGATGCTTCAATAAATTCAGGGAATAGTGGTGGACCTCTTATTAATGAAAATGGAGAAGTTATTGGAATAAATACTATGAAATTATTAGATGCAGAAGGAATTGGCTTTGCAATAGGAACTTCAACTATTAATAACTTTGTTAATAATACTGTACCTGAAAGCAGCAATGCTAATAATGATCAAGAAGAAGATAATAATTTAAAACAAAATGATATAGAAACTAATTATAAAAAAGTCTTAGCAGAAAATGAAAAGCTAAAGATTATTATTATGGTTCTGGCTATATTACTAGTTATAGCAACGCTGGTAATAATAAAATTACAAATTAAGAAAAAGCAAAAAAGTAAATATGATTTTGAAATAGATATTTATGAATAAAAACAGGGGGAGATGAAGATGGATTTTACAGGGAAAATATGCCCTTACTGTAAAGGTGAGTTTAAAGAAGATGATGAAATTGTCCTTTGCAGTATCTGTGAAATGCCCCATCACAAGGAGTGCTGGGTTGAAAATCAAGGGTGCACAACCTTTGGCTGTACAGGAACTATTATGGGAGTTGATAACTATAGCGGAGAAGCAGTTTGTAAGAGATGTGGAACAGCATATATTGATGGACAAAGATTTTGTAGCTACTGTGGAGGAAATCTTTTAGACAATGGATTTGAAGATTCATCGCAGTTTGGATATTCTTATGGAAATCAGCAGACTTCGAGTAATACAACACAACAAAATTCATTTAACATAAATTACGGCTCACAGAATAAAGTAGATGAAAAAGAAGATATGCGTAAATTTATTGGAGAAAAACAAATTTACTATGTAACGAAATTTGATAACCTTGATTATTTTAATAAAAAATTGAGTTGGAACTGGGCTAGTGCATTTTTTGGTATGTATTGGTATCCATATAGAAAAATGTATAAGATTTCTATAATTTATTATATATCGAGTCTTATTTTTGGACTAATACCTGGTTTCTCAGGAATCTCAAGATTGACCTTTTTCATTTTATCTGGGATGTTTGGAAATTACTTGTATAAACGTCATGTTGAAAAACATCTTGAAATAGCAAACGCTATGGATAATTATATGAAGCAAGATTATCTATTCAAAGAAGGAGGAACTAGTACTTGGGCTGTATTGGCAACTATAGTAATTACAGTAATTATAGTAATTATGCTTAATGTGATTGCAGGTTTGTAGTGTTGGTTTTATTAATAAATGGGAGGGAATAATGTTGAATTATATAGGGAAAATATGTCCATATTGCAAGGATGAATTTAAAGAAAATGATGAGGTTATTAGTTGTAGTGAATGTGAAATGCCTCATCATAAAGAATGCTGGACACAAAATCAAGGATGTACAACTTTTGGCTGTACAGGAATCATTACGGAAGCTAATGATACTTTAGCTGAAAAATGTGGAGAAATTTATGAAGATGGAAAAGGTATTAATACTGCTATAGGTAATATGAATTATAAAGATCAGCAGCAATATGATAATATCTCAAATAATTTAAATAGCGGCAGAAATATAGATGAAGAGATATATACACTTATTGGAAAGAATCAGGAGTATTTTTTACCAAAGTTTGAAGAATTGAATAATAGAAAAAGTAAAATGAGTTGGAATTGGGCAAGTGCATTTTTTGGAGCCTACTGGTATGCATATAGAAAAATGTATATAACTCAAATTTTATATTATATAGCATTTTTTTTATATTCAATGCTTCTAAACATAATTATGCTTATGTTATTACCAGCTGGATTTAATAGAAATAAAGATCCTTTAGTATATTCATCATTTGAACTTTTCATTTTTGTTGTACCTTTTTTACTATCAGGTTTTTTTGCTAATTATATATACAAATGTCATATTGAAAAACATATCAAAAAAGCAGATTATATTGATGTTTGTGAAAGGGAAAATTATTTGATGAATAAAGGCGGAACTAGTGGATTAGCATTAATGATTTTTTTAATTGTCAATGTATTTATCAAAATTATGTTTAGGGGGTGAATCTAAATGAAAGAAATTGAAATTGTAGAAGAGGAAAAGGTTAATGATTCTAATGAAACGATTAAGTTGCCTGATAATTTTATCACGATTGGAGAAACGGATGTTAATGATGTAAAAATTTATATTAAACAAGATGTATATAATGAAATTGAAAAATTTTCAAAAGCAGATACAACACATGAACGTGGTGGAATTTTAATAGGTAATTATGCAGAAGTCAATAATAAAAAAAATGTTATAATTTCAGATTTCATTGAAGCAAAGTATACTGATGCTACTGCTTCAACCTTAACATTTACACATGAAACTTGGAATTATATTCATAATGAGCATGAAAATTTATATCCAGATAAAAAAATCTTAGGCTGGCAGCATACTCACCCTAGTTACGGAATATTTTTATCGAATTATGATATCTTTATTCAAGAGAATTTTTTTAATCTTCCTTGGCAAATTGCGTATGTGGTTGATCCAATAGCAGGAACAAGAGGTTTTTTTCAATGGAAAAATGATAAAGTTGAAAAAACAAATGGCTTTTATATCTTTGATGATATTGGTAAAAAGCTTGAAATAAAGATTGATAAGTCAAATAAGAGTAAAGGAAAATTGAGTTTATTTTCTTTAATAACTTTTTTTATATTAGCTAGTGTATTGGTATTTACAACATTTGAAGGCACTGAAAAAATTAATTATGAAGAAAAACAAAATGAACTGCTTATAGCTAATAATCAGCTAACAACTGAAAAAGATGAATTAACAAAAAAGCTACAAGAAAGCAAGGAATTAATAGAAAAATTACAACAAGCTGAAAATACACCAAAGGAAAATAAAAAAACAGACGAAGTAGATAAAGATATTTTAAAATTAAAGCCTTATACAATACAAGCTGGAGATACATTAAATGAAATCTGTAAAAAGCATAATCTTGATTATGATAAAAATAAAGCTTTGGTATTAAAAATAAACGGAATAACAAATGAAGATAAAATTTATGTTGGAGAAAAATTGTATTTACCATTAAGTTAGGAGAATTCGTTATTGAAGAGAATTTTTTGAGGCAACTGATGGAATACCAAAAGACTTGAAACATTCTAGGCATTCAGATATAATTGATGATCATTTAGGGGGTGGTATTGCAAAAGTTAGTTGGAAAAAAGATGTTAAAAAAATTATATTAGGGATTTTTGTATTTTTAGAAGAGTAAGATTAAATTAAAAATATTAGGAAAAGCTGAGTTGTTTAAATTTAATAGCTGTGAGAACGTAGAATTTAATAGTTAATTATATATTAATTTGTAATGATTAGAAGGAATTTAGCATTTTATGTATAATTATATATATGAAAGGGGTAGGCGTTAATGGAAGAAATAAATATTAGGAAAGTATTAAACATGTATAAAATGTTTAGTAAAAGACAACGTGAGGTATTAGGGAAACTTATTGAAACAAGAGAAAGTTTTACATTTGAAGATTTACAACAAGCGCTTCAGGATGATCCAGAAGCAAAAGAGATTTTGCAAAAGATACATTTTGTTGCAGATGGAGAATATGAAAAGGCAGGTATATCTAAACCTGCATCCAAACCTGAATCAAGCGATAACGATGTAAAAGAAATAGATTTAATGATGTAAAAAAATTGAACTCTAGAAATAGAGTTCTTTTTTTGTTCAATAAAATAATCAGTTTAATTTAGTATAATGATTAATTATTTTTTAGAATTTATTGCAACACTTTTCTGAGCTCAATTGTATTATAAATAGAAAAATAAAGAAAAAGGTTATATAACTTAGAAGGAGAGATAAATTTATGAAAAAAGCGATGATTAGTTTATTATGTGTTAGTACAATTATTGGAGGAGCAATTCCGGTATTTGCAGCTGATAATCAATTAGATAGTGATACAATGCATATTATGAGTGATCCAATCTTGATTTCAACTAATGAAGGCATGAATAAAGCTAATGACATTATTATAGAAGGTAAAAATATAGACCTAGGAAAACTAAGCGTTGTTATTAAGGATGGTAAAGTTTTAGTGCCTCTAAAAGTTACTGCTGAAGCTTTAGGTTTTAATGTTAATATTGATAAAGATAATAACGTTGTATTATTAGATAAAGATAGAATAAATGCATCCATTACCATTGGAGAGGATACTTATTACTATTCAAACTTGATTGGAAAAGGAAAAGATGTGGTTTGTGGTAAAGCAATTGGGACAGGAGCATCACCTATAATAATTGATAATGAAGTATATGTTTCAATCAAAGTATATAATTCATTACTTAGAGATGAAAAGGCGATAGGAAGCTTTTGGTGTACTACAAAAGATGGACAAAATATTTATGTTGATAACGGAAATATCGTTATAGGCTGGAAATTAATAAATAATAAATGGTATTATATGAATAATGATGGAACAACTAAAAAGGGATGGATAAAAACAAATAGTAATTGGTATTATGTATATGATAATGGAGAAATGGCAGTTAATACTACTACACCAGATGGATATAAAGTGGATAAAGACGGAAAATGGGATTTTGGAAAACAGATTCAAAAATTAGCGATAGATGGGATAGCAAATCCAATAGAGGAATTTAAAACTATAGAAGATGCTCAAAAAGTTTTAAAGTTTAAAATTTTAACACCAAAAACAATACCTGAAAAATATAATGTGAAATATATTAGTACTATTTCAAAACAAACCTTCCAAATTTGCTATAGTAATGGTGATAACGAAATTTTGTTTAGAATGGGACAAGGAATTGAAAATATCAGTGGAGATTATACTGAGTATAAGAACAATGATATAGTTAAGGTAAATAATAAAGATATTAAATTAAGTGGAAATGATGAGAGTGTAAAACTTGCAACTTGGAAAGTTAATGAGATGTCATATTCTATTTTGGTTAACAAAGGAATGAAAAAAGATGATATTATTAATGTAATAAAGAGTACTTTTTAGTATTGGTTAAGGTTTATAAATACAATTTAGGGGTGGACAAGAATACTAATTAAAATTAATTTGGGCCTAGATTAATTTTTAATAGTTTCTTGTGCGACAAGATGGAAGGATGAGTTTTATAATGAATGTGGTTTCATTGCGTACGGATGAAATTATCTCACAAGATTTAGATCATTATGGAAATATGCTGCTGAGACTTGCATATTCATACATGAAGAATATTTATGATGCAGAAGATGTGGTACAAGAGGTATTTGTACAGCTACTTAAAAATATAGAAAAGCTCGAAAGCGATGAATACAAGAAGAATTGGCTTATTTGTGTTGCAAGAAATATCTGCAAAAATAAATTAAAATCTGCATGGTTTAAAAAGCATGTAGAGTTAACGGAGATGCCATATTATGATGAGTACAAAGATAGTAATGTACTCAATAAGGTTATGCAGCTTCCACTAAAATATAGAGAAATTATTTATTTATATTATTATGAAGATTATACAACAGTGGAAATTGCAACTATAATAGACAAAAAAGAGGCAACAGTACGTTCATTGCTAAGCAGAGGAAGAAATATTTTAAGAAGTGAGTTAAAGGAGGAGTATGATTTTGAGTAAGAAGTATAAACAAGAATTAGATAAAATCGTTATGAGCGAAGATATGAAACAAAGAATACTCAATAATGTCCTCAATAATAATATAGAAGCCAAAGGTATAATACCAACAGTTGTAAAACCTATAAAGTTTAAAAGGAACATGCAGCTGGCAGCAGCTTGTTTTACAGTAGTAATATGTCTAAGTGTTGTTAAAAGCCATCCTGAATTATTTAAACCTGAAACTAGCAATATAAAACAAAATCAAGAGATTAGTAATAATGAGGAAAATAAAATTTCTAGTAACAATGAAGAGAATAAAACTATAAATAATAGTAAAGTACGTGATACAGATGATAATAAAAATCATACATATGATAGTGGTTTGGATAGTACAAGTGATAATGCTGGTTCTGGAAAACATGAAAATTTAAAGACTGATATTAGCAGAAATGCTGATGATAAAAAAGGTACTACAGTTAAAAATGAAAATAGCAATAATAATAATTTAGATAAAAAAGAAAATCAAGTACCAATAGAGAAGAAAGATAAAAATCCAAATGTCTCACAAGTTAATTCTAGTATAGCACCAAATACAAATAAAGAGCCACAAACTAATGAAGCTGCTCCAACAGAAAAGGCTAATGAGCCAGTAGTTACGAGCTCAGCCCCACAAACTAATGAAAATGGTAAAGAAGCTAATAATGAAAGTTTGGAAGATAGTTCAAAGGAAGCAGCTGACAATGAAAATAAGGAAAAAAATATGAAGAGAGAAAGTGATGATGAATCAGATTCTGCTCCTAAGTTTATGATTTCTACCTTTTCTTCAAAAGAATATAAGACAATAGAAGAGGCTGAAGCAGCAGCAAAGCTTCAAATAAAACCAATTGATACATTACCTAAAGGATTTAATAAAGATAATATTAGTGTTATTGCAGATACTACAATACAAGTGGGATATAGCAATGGACAAGATTTTATTACTTTTAGAGCTGGTAAGGGCAGTGAAAATATCAGTGGAGATTATAATGAATATACAATTAAGAAGACTACTAAAATTAATGGAATAGACGTAAATTTAAATGGCAATAAAGATAAACTATATAATTTAGCTACTTG
This sequence comes from Clostridium sp. YIM B02555, assembly GCF_022320955.1. Lineage (NCBI taxonomy): Bacteria > Bacillati > Bacillota > Clostridia > Eubacteriales > Clostridiaceae > Clostridium > Clostridium sp. YIM B02555. Next base: position 283,091 of record NZ_JAKJJY010000003.1, read on the forward strand.
GAAAAAGGAGGGCATATCCTATTCAATTTCTTCAACCAATGACATTAATGAAAATGAAATAGAAAATATGGTAAAAAGTAGTTTAAATAAGTAGTATCAAATACAAAATTGGAATTTTGAATTAAATGTAGAGTAAATTTCCTGTCTTTATTTTGAGGAATTTAGGGTTGCTTGTAATATTATTTCTTATTATGGTAACACTAATCTTTGAAAGGAGGCAGGGAAATGAAAAATAAAATTGAAAGATTTTTATCTTGCATATTGATATCTATTCTTACCATTTTATTAATACCAATGCAGCTAGTTTATGCAGCACAACCAGAAGATAATAGTAAGGCTGAAGGAACGAATATTGAAGCAAGATCAGCTTTATTAATGGAGCCTATGAGCGGAAAAATAATTTATGAAAAAAATGCAGATGAAAAATTTGCACCAGCTTCTGTAACAAAAATTATGACTATGCTGTTAACCATGGAGGCTGTAGATAGTGGCAAAATAACTATAGAGGATAAAGTAACTTGTAGTGAAAATGCTAAAAAAATGGGTGGAAGTACAATGCTTTTGGATACTGGAGAAATTAGAACTGTAGAGGAATTATTAAAAGGTGTAGCAATTGCATCAGGAAATGATGCAGCAGTTGCGCTTGCAGAATATCTAGGAGGTACAGAAGCGGATTTTGTCAATATGATGAATACAAGAGCTCAAGAGCTTGGAATGAAAAACACAACTTTTAAAAACTGTAATGGTCTTCCAGCAGATGGGCATTTATCAACTGCAAAGGACATTGCTATAATGTCTAAGGAATTATTGAAACATCCAAAAGTCTTAAAATATACAGGAACTTATATGGAGACAATATCTGAAGGAAGAAAATCACCTATTGAACTTGTTAATCATAATAAACTAGTAAGATTTTTTGAAGGCTGTGATGGATTAAAGACAGGTTTTACAGATGAAGCAAAATACTGTATCAGTGCAACAGCAACAAGAAATGGTGTAAGGATGTTATCAGTAATTATGGGAGCACCTACATATAAAATTAGAAATCGTGATGCCGGAGTATTACTTAATCATGGATTCTCAAAATATGAAGGTAAAAAGCTTATTTCAAAAGATGAAGATGTAGATAAAATTTTTATGGATGAACAAACTGATAAATATTTTATGGCAAAAGCTAAAAATGATTTAACTGTTATATTACCTAAGGGGGAAAGTAAAGAACTTGAAAAGAAAATCGTTATCGATGAATTAAAGAAAGAATATAAAGTCGGAGATATAGTTGGGAAATATGAAGTATATTTAGGTAATGATAAAGTTGGAGAAATAGAAGTATATTGTGATAGGGATATTAAGAAAGGTAATATATTTGATAATATTAAATACAACATCAAGAATCTTTTTGAAAAAGGTGTTTAAGTTAAGCGTATAATATTCTCTTTCAGTAAAATAGAATTTAATATGGATAATGTTTTATGGACTGTCTTTAATAAAAGTATATAATATTTGAGTAAAGAATTTAATTTTTTCTTAATGTATTGTATAATGGTTTAGTTTAAGACAGTTCATATTTATTGTTTTTAAGGGATTTTTAATCTTTCTTGTCTTGAAGCATATTAATTGTTATTATATATTAGAGTGTTTAAAATTATACAATTTATTATATTTACTAAATTTATTATGGAGGTAAAGAAGTATAATGGAACTTCCAAAAATTAAAATAAATGATTTTGAAGGCCCTTTTGATTTATTATTACATTTAATTAGAAAAAATCAAATGGATATATACAATGTTAAAATATATGAAATAACAAATCAATATTTAAATTATCTTAATGAGATGAAGGAAATGGATTTAGAAATAACTTCTGAATTTATTGTAGTAGCAGCTACATTAATTGAAATAAAGTCAAAATATCTATTACCTAAAGCCAAAAAAGAAGATGAAGATGAAGAGGATGACGAAAAGAAATTATTAGAAAAACTTATTGAATATAAGAAAATCAAAGGAGTTTCTGCATTCTTTAGAGAAAGATATGTAAGTGCCGGAGATGTATATGGTAAGAAACCTGAAATAATTGAAGAGCGAAAAGATAATATTGTACGAGTTGATTTGTTAAAAGATACAAGCCTTATTGAATTATATAATATTTATAATAATTTGTTAGAGATTTATAACAATAAGCAAAATAAAAATAATGTAATTCAAAAAAAGATATACGTAGATAAATACAAAATAGAAGATAAACTTGAGTTTATTAAGGCAAGATTAATGAATGAAAAAATAAGCAATTTTGATGAGCTTACAAGAGAGTGTGAATGTAAATTAGAATGTGTTGTAACTTTTTTAGCTTTGCTTGAAATGATTAAGCAAAGAATGGTTAAAGTTTATCAAAGTGATAATTTTATGAATATTTTAGTTGAGAGGAGAATGGATAGTGAGTAAAGAAAAAGGTATTCAAATTCCATTTTTAGATGATTTAAAAAAGAATGCTTTAAAATCAGCTATAGAAGCGTTACTTTTCGCAAGTGGAGAACCGTTAAGTCTTCAGGATTTGGTTAATCACCTTGAAGAAAAATCTAAACTTATAGAAATTATTATTCAAGAAATGATAGAGGAATATGAAGTAAATAAAAGTAGAGGAATAAAATTAATTTGTATAAAAGGAAGTTACCAATTAGTTACAAAATCTGAAAATGCAGATTTTATACAAAAACTTCTAAAGAAAAATAAGAGACAATCATTATCTCAGGCTTCAATAGAAAGTTTGGCTATAATAGCATATAAGCAGCCAATAACAAGGATTGATATCGATGAAATCAGAGGAGTTAAGTCTGAAAGTGCATTACAAAGACTCATGGAAAAAGATCTTATAAAAGAAGTTGGAAGGCTAGAAGTGCCAGGTAGGCCAATATTGTATGGAACAACAGATGAATTTTTAAGACAATTTGAATTAAAAGACTTAAAGGAACTTCCTTCTCTAGATTTGTTTGGACAAGACGATTCTGAGGAAGATATAGAAGAAACAAAGGAACAAGTCTAAACAATATTATTAATAAATAAAACCAGATTTTTATAAATTGAAAGAGAAATAGAAAATTTGAGTAAATCAAATAACTATTTCTCTTTTGAATTAAAAAATTAGGAGTGACTCGAGGCATATTTTGTATGCCTAAATATTACTGCTGTCATCGCAATAACATTCATTGGTATCATGCTTAACATTACTATCAACATTTGTAGTATTACCATTATTATCATTTTTATTCTTTTTACACATATCTTTTACAAGACTTTTTATTATATCTAGTATTTGAGGAACGGTATCTACAATTCTGTCATAAGTTGTATCTTGATCTACAGGAAGCATTCTTACTCCATCTGGCTTTACAACTAAAAATGCAACAGGTTTAACTGAAACTCCTGCACCAGATCCGCCACCAAAAGGAAATACTGTGCTGCTAAGGTTTTGCTTTTCATTGGAAAATTCACTACCACCAGATGCAAAGCCAAAACTCAATCTTGATACTGGAACAATATAAGTTCCATCTTTTGTTTCAATGGCTTTACCAATTACGGTATTAACATCAATCATATCTTTAAGATTTTCCATAGTACTTTTCATTAAGTTTTCGACATGTTGTTCATTTGACATAATAAATCCCCTAAATTAAGGGGTCACCTCCCTTGGCTAGTTATATATTTTAACAATAATATTGTTATGTATATAATGTTGGCAAGAGATAAGAAAATTATACTTGAAGTTTCAAATTTTAGTAAAAATTTATCCTCAAAAATTGGGTTGATTTTAAAATTAAATTTTCTTATTTTAAAAGGTATACTTGAGAGAATGAATACTAGTGATGGTATTTGACATAGTACTCCATAAGAAATAGCTGTTTTAGCTGCATCGTTAAAAGAATAATCTAAAATTAATTTTATTCTTAAATATGGTTTGAACTTTGAATGATATAAATCAAATATAAAAGATTTTAAATCAAGATATTTATAAAATATTTTGAAAAGGTCCTCTTCTTTTTTATCTAAGTTAATATTTTCTTTAAATTTATCTTTTTTTTTTGAAGTTAAAGTAATATTGTAGAATTTTATATAATAATCATCCGAAGAATAGTAAATACTAAATTTAATAGGAATAGGTAAAAATAATATAAATAATATAACTAGTACAATAAGAAATAAGTTCATAAAATTCCTCCAAACTCATACTATTATATAATTATTGACTACAATATCCAAAAATAAACCCTAAAAAATATTTAAATTAGGTTTAAAAAATTTTTTTCAAGGTAAACTAAACTCAAAGAGTAAATTTAGAAGGTGATAAATATGCAGAAAGGTATTAAGAGTATTGCTATTATATTATTCAGCCTTATTTTTATTCAGTCATTAAGCCTAAATGTATATGCAGAAAACATAACTGGTACTAATTTTAAGGTAAATGCAAGGTCAGCAATAGCTTTAGATAAAGAAACTGGCACTATTTTATTTGAACAAAATGCATATGAGTTAGTTCCAATGGCAAGCACAACAAAAATTCTTACGTCACTTATTGCTATTGAACAAGGAAATTTGGATAAAAAAGTTACTATAAGCAAGAAAGCAGCAAGTATTAGAGGATCAAGAGTTGGTTATAAGGCTGGAGAGGAAATTGTATTAAAAGAACTAATATTTGGTCTTATGTTTAAATCAGGCAATGATGCGGCTATTGCTATTGCTGAAGAATTGGGAGGTTCCATTGAGGGATTTTCAGAAATAATGAACCATTATGCAAGGGGAATAGGAATATTAGATTCGCACTTCGAATCTCCACATGGATTGGACAGTAGTAATCATTATTCTACTGCTTATGATTTGGCGATGCTTACATCAAAGGGAATGGATTATGATTTGTTTAGAGAAATAGTAGGTACTAAACAAATTTCTAAAGAAAAATATAATTTTACAAGAGATTATAATAATATAAACAAAATTCTTTGGATGATTCCAGGGGCTAATGGAGTTAAGACAGGGTATACAGGTCAAGCTGGGAAATGCTTAGTATCATCAGTTAATAACAATGGAAAAGATATTATTATAGTTGTGTTAAATTGCCCTGATAGATGGAAAGTTACAGATAAAATCTACAATCATGTGTTAGAAAAAGTAGCCTTTGGAAGTAATACTGTTAAAGAATTAGTATAATTATATATTATAAATTTAAGAGTAAAAGATAGTCTTATTCTATGATAGTTCTTTTACTCTTATTATTGTTTTATTCCTAAATGTAACTACTTATATTTTAGTAAAGCAGTTGTGCTACAAGAACTCATAATTTTTGTGTCAAATTAAGTAATTTGAAATAATCTAATATAGAGAAGCAATTTTATCTAAAGGAGAAAGAATGGTAAAAGAAGCTATAGACTGCATAGATGCTGGAACTGAATTTTGCCCTTGTAAATTAGCAGAATATGGACAATGTTTAATTTGTTCTCAATGTCAAGGAGAGGAATTTTGTGACTGTTTAAATTGGAAGGGGGTTTGCATATATCAAGAATTCTTTAATAATAACAATGTGGCAAAAGAAGGGCGCAAAACTTATAAATGTAATATAAAAGACATAACAAATTATAACGATAAGTTAGTTAAAATTGAATTTAATGCGCCGCATAAACTTGTTTTAGACTTGGTTAAACCAGGAAGTTATATTTTTATACGAACTGATGGAAATAATTACTTTGACATTCCTATATCGATTATGAATTGTGATATAGAAGAAGATGCAATAACAATTGCAGTTGAAATTAGAGGAATAAAAACTAACAAACTGCTTTCTGTAAAATCTAATGATAACATAGAAATAAGAGGGCCATATTGGAATGGTGTTTTTGGAATAAAGAATATATTTGCTCAAAAGCAAAAAAAGGCATTAGTTTTAGCAAGAGGAATTGGACTTGCTCCTATGTTGCCTGTTATAAGAAAATTAATTTTACAAGATAATGAAGTACAAGTTGTAATAGATAAAAGTCCATTTGAAATGAATATTGCACAAGAATTTTTAGATAATTATAAAGTAAATGTTTCAGAAAGCTCTTTGTTAGATAAAGGCAGCATTTCGGATCATGCTAAGGTAATTATAAAAGATGCACTTAAAAATGATACAAATTATATTCATATAGCTGGAGCAGATATTTTAACTTATGGAGTTATTAATTATTTAGATGAGCTTAATAGGAAGGATGTATCTCTTTCATGTTGTAATAATTTTAAAATGTGCTGTGGTGAAGGCATTTGTGGCGCGTGTACGTCAAGATTTTCAGGTCATAGAGTAAAAAGATTCTGTAAAGAGCAGGCAGACCCAAGAAGTATTTTTGAAGGGAGAAGATATATATGAAGATTGTTATTGTTGGAGGTGGGTGGTCTGGCTGCACTGCAGCAGTCGCTAGCAAGAAAGCTGGTGCAGACGTTACATTAATAGAAAAGACAGATTTACTATTGGGGCTTGGAAATGTTGGCGGCATAATGCGTAATAATGGACGATATACAGCAGCGGAAGAATTGATTGCTTTAGGCTGTGGAGAATTAATAAAAATTACAGATAGAGTTTCAATTCATAGAGATATAGATTTTCCAGGACATAAGCATGCAACTCTTTATAATGTAAATATGATTGAAGGAGAAGTTTGTAAATATTTAAAAGCTTTAGGTATTAACATTATGATGGAAAGTAGAGTTAATGATATTAACTTTGATGGCCAAAAAATTAAAGGAGTTTATCTAAGTAATGGAACTTATATAGATGGCGATGTATTTATAGAAACTACTGGAACCACAGGACCAATGGGTAATTGCCTTCGATATGGTAATGGATGCTCTATGTGTGTATTAAGGTGTCCATCTTTTGGACCAAGAATTAGTATAAGTGAAAGATGTGGTGTTCCAGATATTCAAGGCGAAAGAGGCGATGATATATTAGGAGCATTTTCAGGATCATGTAAATTAGCAAAGGAAAGTTTATCAGAAGAAATTAGAAATGAACTAGATACTAAAGGGGTTGTTGTGTTAAAGGTACCTAAGGAAGATATAAATTATGACAAGCTTAATACAAAGGTTTGCCAGCAATATGCCTTGAAAGAATTTGCGGAAAATATCATTCTTCTCGATACGGGCCACGCTAAATTGATGACGACTTATTACCCGTTGCATAAACTAAGAAAAATTAAAGGCTTGGAAAATGTAAAATATGTAGATCCATATGCGGGAAGTAAGGGGAATTCTATAAGATATTTATCTGTAGCACCAAGAACTAACGATTTAAAAGTTGTTGGGGTTGATAATTTGTTTTGTGCTGGCGAAAAAAGTGGCTTATTTGTTGGACATACGGAAGCCATAGCAACTGGGGCTTTAGCAGGACATAATTCTGTGAGATTAGCAATGGGAATGCCATTATTAATTTTGCCTTCTTCAATTGCAATTGGAGATATAATAACTTATGCAAATGAAAGAGCTGGAAGTAGAGAAGGAAGAAAGGATAGATATACATTTGCAGGATCTGTATATTTTGAAAGAATGAAAGAACTTGGATTATATACAACTGATGTGGCTGAAATTAGAAGGAGAGTTGAAAAAGTTAATTTAGATAATGTTTTTAATCAAAGATTATGCTGAAAAGATATTTCAAAAATGAATAAATTTTAAAATTTATTTTTGATATATATATAGAACAAAAAGTCAAAAAATTGAATAGTATATATTAACAAAAGAATAGGAGATGGTGAACATGTCAAAACATTCTAATTCTTGTTGCTGCTGTAAGTGTAATTCTTGCTGTTGCAATACAAGACCTAGCTGCTTCGATTGTTGTTGCGGTTGTGGAAATAATATGGGAGGATGCGGCGGTTTCGGCGGAGGCTGTGGTGGCGGATTTGGCGGCTGCGGCGGAGGATTTGGAAGCGGATTCGGCTGTGGTGGCAGCTGGATTTGGATATTATTAATTTTATGCCTTGGTGGAAGATCAGGCTGTGGAGGATTTCTCTGGTAATTTGATTAATCTTAAGGTATAAAACTATAAAGTAGCCTTATTATTAAGTGATAGAAACGCTAAGGAAGTTTAGCGTTTCTATTATTTTATGAATAATAAGATTTGAAAGTTGTATTATATAGTTTAACAAGATATAATTTAAAATGTTGACATGGAAAATATATTTTGATTGAGAGATAATATATTGTAAAAAGAAGTGTTCAAAACATATAGATTTCCAAAGGAAATCTACTTTAATTGATTATTGATGCCCTAAAAGGGTACCCTGTGGGGTATTAACCATTACAATATATTTGATTTATGGAGTGATTAAAGTTATGGAAGAAAGATTGCAAAAATTTATGGCTAGCTGTGGAGTAGCGTCTAGAAGAAAATGTGAAGAACTAATACTTGCTGGGAAAGTAAAAGTTAATGGCATATTGGTAAGTGAAGTTGGAATTAAGATTGATCCTGCAAAAGACTTGGTAGAGTATGAAGGAAAAGTAATAAGTAAGGAAGAGAATAAAGTATATATAATGCTTAATAAGCCGGAAGGTTATATAAGTTCAGTTAAAGATGAAAAGGGAAGGCCTACAATTTTGGATATAGTAAAAGTTAAGGAGCGTATTTATCCTATAGGTAGACTTGATTATGATAGTTCTGGATTATTGCTACTAACTAATGATGGAGAAATATATAATAAAATAATACATCCTAGAGTGGAACTTAAGAAAAAGTATATAGCTGTTGTTCAAGGAGAAATAAGCGAAAAGGATATTAATAAATTTGAAATAGGTATAGATATTGGCGGATATATTACAGCTCCAGCTGAATTAAAAATCTTAAGTTATGAAAAAGATTTATCAACCGTTGAAATTTCGATTCATGAGGGAAAAAACAGACAAATAAGAAAGATGTGTGCAGCCTTAAATCATGAAGTGTTGTCATTAAAAAGAATAGCTATTGGAGATATAAAACTTGGATATTTAAAAAGAGGAGAATTTAGAATTTTAAATGAAAATGAAGTAGAATATCTAAATTCTTTATAGACATTAAGTTGGTATTTATTTGATTATATGAGTAATTTATTGAACATTTAGAAATAAGATGTTAAAATTAAAATAAGATATTACAATTTGATAATAGGGTGGCACAATATGGATGAATTAAATAACGAAAATAGCAAAGACTTAATGAGATTAATTCAAGGTAAATTCATTAGGTTAAGTAAAGGACAAAAATTAATAGCTGAATACATATTAAAGAATTATGATAAGGCTGCATTTATGACAGCTGCAAAGTTGGGAATATCAGTAGGAGTGTCAGAGTCAACAGTTGTTAGATTTGCAATTGAGCTTGGATTCTCAGGATACCCTAAATTACAAAAGGCTTTGCAAGAGTTAATAAAGAATAAGCTTACAACAGTTCAAAGGCTAGAACTTAGAAATGATTATTATACTGATGGTGATGCATTAAAAGGTGTGCTTAAGGCAGATATGGAAAATATAAGAGCAACCTTAGAGAAAATAAACGAAAATACTTTTGAAGATGTAGTAAAAAATATTTTTGAAGCGAAAAGAATTTATATCATAGGACTTAGAAGTTCAACTGCTTTAGCTGAATTCTTAGGATTTTATTTAAATATCATTTTGCAAAATGTTAAGATAGTTAGTTATGGTATTTCAGATGTTTTTGAACAAATGATTAATGTTGGAGACGGAGATTTAGTTATAGGAATTGGTTTTCCAAGGTATGCTGCAAAGACTATTGATGCTTTAGAATTTGCACAAGACAGAGGTGCTAAGGTAGTTGCATTAACAGATAGTTTGTTATCACCTTTAGCATCTAAAGCAGATCATACATTGATTGCACAAAGTAATATGGCATCGTTTGTAGATTCATTAGTGGCTCCAATGTCAGTAATAAATGCATTGATTATTGCCGTTGGAATGAGAGAAAAGGAAAATATCTCTGATATTTTTGGTAATCTAGAGCAAATTTGGCAGACATATAACGTATATTCTTATAATAGTAAGAATGTAGCTGACGAATAAAAAATGAAATTAATTAATAAGCTGCTCTCATAAAATTGAGAGCAGCTTATTAATTAGTAAGAGAATGGAGAGGAAGTTGTGAACATAGAAATTAATATGCCTGAAAATGTAAAATATATTATTAATACATTAATGATGAATGGATATGAAGCATATGTTGTAGGGGGATGTGTTAGAGATAGTATTTTAAATAGAGAACCTAAGGATTGGGATATAACAACCAAAGCAAAACCTGAGGAAGTTATAAACTTATTTGATAAAGTCATTTTGACAGGGTTAAAACATGGAACTGTTACTGTTATTATTAATAAAGAAAATTATGAAATAACAACTTATAGGACTGATGGTGAATATGAGGATAATAGACGTCCTAAAGAAGTGAAGTTTGTAAACTCCTTAAAAGAAGATTTGGCAAGAAGAGATTTTACTATAAATGCAATGGCCTACAATGAAAGAGATGGACTTATTGATTACTTTAATGGAGTTAAGGATTTAAATAGTAAAATTATAAATACAGTAGGAGAGGCAAAAAAAAGATTTGAAGAAGATGCTTTAAGGATGCTTAGAGCAATAAGATTTTCCGCTCAATTGAATTTTGAGATTAATTATAATGTATTAGAAGCAATAAAAGGCCTTAAAGATAATTTGAGAAAAATTTCCAAAGAAAGAATAAGAGAGGAATTTAATAAAACAATAGTTTATAATCCTAGAAAACTTCAGTTATTAAAAGATACTGAAACTTTTGAATATATTATTGAAGGTATAAGCAGTATTTATGACTTTGATCAAAATAATCCGTATCATAGCTATGATTTATATGAACATACACTTTTAGCTACAGAAGCTATTGAACCAATTATTCACTTAAGATTAACCATGCTTTTGCATGACCTAGGAAAAGTAGTTACTAAAACTACAGATGAGAAAGGAATTTCACATTTTTATGCTCACCCTAGGGAGTCATTAAAAATTGCAGAAAAAATACTTGGCACTTTAAAGTATGACAATAATACGACTAATAAGATTCTAACTTTGATAGAATACCATGATTGCACTCTAAAAAGTAAGGTTTCAATAAAGAGAATGCTAAATAAAATAGGAGAAGAATTATTTAGAGATTTATTAAGAGTTAAATGGGCAGATGCTCTAGCACAAAATCCTAAATATTTTAAAGATACTGAAAAGAACTTGCTTGAAGTAGATGAGAAGCTAAACATAATTATTAAAGAAAGAGAATGCTTTTCAGTGAAAGATTTAAAAATTAATGGTGAAGAGCTTATTGCCTTGGGATTTAATAAAGGAAAAGAAATTGGAGAAACGTTAAAATATCTATTAAACGAAGTTATTGCAAATCCAGAATTAAATAAGAAAAGTGAATTGATTAAATTATCAGAAGCTAGATTAAATGAAAATTCTATAATATAAGTAAAAAAATATTAAATTGAAGTTAAATTTTTATATAAAAACTAGAAAAAAATATTATAATAGATTAAGAGAGGATTTTTTATGCAAAAGTGAAGTTTTTTGTATAATATAAACTATTGTAAAAAATAGGTAATCAATAAAGTTATTAGAGGTGTTTTTATGAAATCACTAGTTTTTACCAGTATACAGGAAGCATTAGATGCTATAAGGAAAAATAATGATAAGGGATATGTTTTATTTTCAAATGTTGAAAAAGTATTAGAATTATCAAAGATGGTTAAAGCAAATGTTGTGCTTTGTTCTACTGCTGGAGAATATGGGAAGAATGGATATGAGGAAGGAATTATTTCGGGTTTTGAATATGAACTCGATCAGGCTGAAGTTGTAGAAATACTTTATCCACCAATAAAAAGTGTTTCAAAGTTAAAAGAAGCGTATAGCAAAGTTAAAAATAATAGTAATGCATTTGCATTATTATTATGTGATGGATTAACAGGGATGGAAGAGAGTATTATTACAACTTTTTATTTTGCTGATGATAATTTTAAAATTATTGGTGGAAGTGCTGGAGATAATCTGAAATTTAAAGAGACCTTTATTTATATTGGAGGTAAAAAGGTTCATAGTGTTGCAATATTTTATAATACTCAAAGAAGGACAAGTTTAATAAAAGAAAATATTTATGAGCCGAGTGGAAAGAGATTATTGGTAACAGCTGCAGATACTATAAATAGAACTGTAAAAACTTTTAATAAGGTTCCAGCAAGTATAGAATATGCAAGAGTGCTAGGTGTAAGAGAAGAAAACTTACCTAACATGTTTATGAATAATCCATTAGGAAAAATATATAAAGATGATGTTGTTATTGCATCACCAATGAAGGTAAATGCTGATAAGTCTATTACTTTTTATTGTCAGGTTATACCAAATACTTTTGTAGAAGTTTTAAAACCTATTGACCCAGATGAACAAGTAAAAAGGACTTTAGGAAGACTGCCTTTTAAACCTAGCTTCATATTTTCTGTGCATTGCATTTTAAGAAGTTTAAAATTTAAAGAAGAAAAACTTTGGAAAAACATTGATAAAGAGATTATATCTTGTTGTTCTAATACTACTGGATTTATTAGTTATGGAGAACAATATTATAAAGCTCATGCAAATCAAACAATGGTAATGTTAATTGTGGAATAAAAGGAGAGAGGAAAATATGTTTAATTTTTTAGGTAAAGACAATAATACGGACAAAATTGATTCTAATATTAATGCTGCTGAATTAAATAAAGTAGAAGAAAAAGAATTTGGATATACAAATGAAATTTTTGATTTAGCAAATCAAATTCAAAGGAATATTGATGTTTTAGTTAATGAAGAAGGAAGTATAACATATGGGTTGGATAGCATTTTAAAAGGTTCAGAAGTTACAACGGAACAGACGGACCATGTAAATGAACATCTTAAAACTTTATCTGAAAATAGTGATAATACAAAACGATTAGTGGACGGAGTATTTTTAAGTCTTGATAAATCAAAAGAAGAAATTAATATGGCAAAAAAAGATTTTAATGAAATTATTAATCAAGTTCAATCAATTTCATCTGTATTTGATGAATTTAATGAAGTAATTTCTGAAATTCAAACTAATTATAATAGTATTCAAGGACTAGCCTCTATAATAACTGGAATTGCTGGACAAACTAATTTGCTTTCTTTAAATGCTTCAATTGAAGCAGCTAGAGTTGGCGAAGTAGGTAAAGGTTTTTCAGTTGTTGCAAATGAAATAAAAAAACTTTCTTTAGATACTCAGGATAATGCAAAAGATATTATGACTTCATTGAAAAACTTAACACAGTCTATGGAAAGATTAATGAGTAAATCGAATGATGGAGTTAATGTAATAAATAAAACCAGTGGAGTTATCGGAGCGTCATCTACTATATTAGATAGGATAGCTAAAGCCGAAGCAGAAGTACATAAAGATTTACAGGAAGTTCAAGTTTCACAAATTAATAATTTAGAAGGAATAAAGGAAATATCAACCAATTTAGTGAAATTAGTTGACAAGTCAAAATCTGAAAATCAGGAATTAGAAGAAATTATCTTTAGTATACAGAAAAAAGCAGATTGTTATACAAACATATTAAACTATCTAAATCAAATTAAAATTTTAAAAGATCAATCAAATAATTAATTTAGTAATAATATTACATTTACATATGCAGAATTTTAGTATATAATCGTGAAAGAAACAAAACTAGGGGTGCATTAAAACGCTGAGAGAGCTTAATAGCTTAACCCTTTGAACCTGAAGTGGTTAGTACCAACGCAGGGAAGTGAGTTTGCCTATTATGAGAAGTTTACATTGAAAAATGATAAATTTATAAGAAATAGTTCAAGCTTTCTATCCTTGTGATGGAAGGCTTTTTTGTCGTATATAAGGAGATGAGAACAATGCTTGAATTTAATAATGTTACTTTTAAATATCCAGAAGATGATTATACAATGATAAAAGATTTATCATTCTCAATAGAAAAAGGTGAATTTATTTCTATTATAGGTGCCAGTGGCTGCGGTAAAAGTACCATCTTTAGGTTAATAAATGGATTGGAAAAAATTCAAGGTGGAAAGATATTTGTTAATGGGAATTCTATAGAAAATATGAAAAATTATAGTGCATACATGCCTCAAAAGGATTTACTTTTTCCTTGGAGGACTATAGGAGAAAATCTTTCCCTGCCAATGGAACTTCAAAAAATTAATAAGAATGAAAGAGAAAAAAGAATTTTAGATATGCTTAAGGAAGTTGGTTTATTAGATTACAAAGATAAATACCCTAAGGATTTATCTGGAGGAATGAAGCAAAGAGTTGCTTTTGCAAGAACTATACTAACTGGTTCAGAGTTGCTTTTATTAGATGAGCCATTTAGTGCTTTGGATTCATTAACAAAAATTTCAATGCAAGAATGGCTATTAGAAGAATGGAGGCATTTTAATAAAACTATATTATTCATTACTCATGATGTTGAAGAAGCTATTTTTCTTTCTAAAGCTATATTTGTAATTCATGACAGTCCAATAACTCATTTAGAAAAAATTGAAGTGCCTCTTGAATATCCTAGAAACAGAAGCTTCCTGCAAAAAACAGAAATTATGCAATTAAAAGAAGACCTTATAGAAAGACTTAGACAGAAGGTGAAATTATGAAGAAAAACCTGCCAGCTATAATAGTAATATTAGTCATTCTTGGAATGTGGCAAGGAATTGCTGTTATCATAAATGCACATTATATATTGCCGTCACCAACACAAATATTAGCAAAGTTATGGTTGCTTAGAGAACCTTTATTTATGGTACATTTACCAGCAACAATGGGAGTAACGATTCTAGGACTGTTTATTTCTGTAATTTTCGGATTGGCTTTGGCTATAGTGATGGATTTGAATGAAAATATAGAAAATGCCTTATATCCAATTATAATAGCATCTCAAACCATACCAACAACAGCTATTGCACCTTTATTTGTACTATGGTTTGGATATAGTATATGGGGAAAAGTTTTGGTAACAATATTAATAACTTTTTTTCCAATAACAATTTCAGTTTATGATGGTTTTAAGTCAACTAAAAGAGAAATGGAAGAATTATTAATAACTTATGGTGCAAGTAAAATGGATATTTTTATAAAGCTAAAAATACCAACAGCGCTTCCAGCCTTCTTTTCTGCAATAAAAATGGCAGTGCCATTAAGTATTATTGGTGCAGCAATAGCTGAATGGCTTGGAGCACAAAGTGGGTTAGGGTATTTTAGCAAAAGAATGATGAGCCAGCTAGACGGTGCAGGTGTTTTTGCACCTATTGTATTGCTTTCAATAGCAGCAATGATTATTGTTGCAATAATTAATATAATTGAAAAAAGAATGACAAAATGGAGAAAGGAGATTTAACAAATGAAAAAAAGAATTTTAGCATTAGTTATGTCATGTTTAACAGCTTTTACAATAGTAGGTTGTAACAAGGCTGAAAATAAACAGGAGGCAGATAAAAATAAACCTCTTGAAGAGGTAAGTGTTGTACTTGATTGGTATCCTAATGCAGTCCATGGATTTATTTATGATGCAATTGAAAAAGGATATTATGAAAAAGAGGGCTTAAAGGTAAATATACAATTTCCTTCAAACACTAATGATGCAATAGCGCTTACAGCAGCAGGAAAAGCTGATCTGGGAATTTATTATTTACAAGATGTTGCAATGGCAAGAGGTAATGAAGGTATTCCAGTAAAGGCAGTAGGGACTATAGTTCAATCACCTTTAAATATAGTACTTTCATTAAAAGACAAGAATATTAAGAGTCCTAAAGATCTTGTTGGCAAGAAAATAGGTTATGCTGGAACAGAACTATCTGAGGCTATTATTGGCACAATGCTTGAAAATGTAGGAGCTAAAAAAGATTCTGCTACTACAGTAGATGTAGGTTTTGATATTATGAATTCAATGACAACAGGAAATGTAGATGCAACTATTGGTGGTTTTATCAATCATGAACTTCCTGCTTTAGAGGAACAAGGGTTTCAAATGAATTATTTTTCACCAGCAGATTATGGTGTGCCAAACTACTATGAATTAGTTTTTGTTGCAGGAGAAAACAACCTTGATAAAAATTCAGATAAAATAAAGAGATTTTTAAAAGCTTCAAGGAAAGGCTTTGAAGATATGAAAGCTAATCCAGATGAAGTCCTTAAGATATTAATGAAAAACCAAAATGCAGAAAATTTTCCACTTAGCGAAAATGTAGAAAAGAAGAGCTTCAAAACTTTAATTCCTGTTATGGAAACTAAAGATGCTAAATTTTTATCACAAGATACAAAGGTTTGGCAGGATAATATTGATTGGCTTACAAAGAAGGGACTTTTAAAGAAGACCTTTAATGCATCTGATGTTGTTGAAAATTTAGAATAAATATATCAATAAAATATTAATCCCAGTAAAGTTTTTATGGAATAAACTTACTGGGACTTTTAAAGTTTAAATAAACTTTTGCTATTTAAGAAATTTGACTACTTCCTCAAATACTGTTTCTTTTTCGCATTCTATTGTTATATTATGTCCACATTTTGTTAGACATACATCTTTAATTTGTTTTGAAGCTACATTTTCCTTTATTACTTCAATGCCTTTTTCATTAATTGAATTATCCTTTTCTGAATGAATTATTAGCAAAGGCTTATCAATCTTATTTAAATCAGTTCGGGCGATTTTTTGAAGCTTACTTAATTCATGAACACATGCTAAAGGTATTTTATTGTAACCTAATAAATATTTTGTTTCCTCTTCAGGTCGTTCACTTGGAGGCCACTCAGTATATTTCATAAAATGTTTTAATAATGGAATAAAAATAGCTCTTTTATCTTTAGTCATTAGAGCCGGTGCTAACAATACAAGCCTATCAACATGGTAGTTTTCGCCAAGGATTAAAGATAAAACACCCCCCATAGAATGTCCAATTACATATATTTTACTGCAAGAAGTCTTGAGTTTATTATAGGCTTGGAGAACAGAGTCAATCCAATGAGAATGTGTTGAATTTTCAAAATCCTCTACAGTTGTACCATGACCTGCAAGCCTCATACCATAAACGGTATAGCCTTCGCCTATAAGATTTTCACCTAATTCCCTTAGTTCAGCTGGTGTTGAGGTAAATCCGTGTATTAGCAGGCAGCCAACATCATTTCCTTTGATAAAATATTCATCTTTAAGGTTTATATTTTCCATATATTATCCTCCAATGCAAATACAAGATGATAGTTGAGCTATCATCAGGATATATATATTATATCATTAGAAACAATTAAAACAATATTGACGATTTAATATCTTTCTCTGTACTCTGAAGGGGTACAGTTTCTATATTTTTTAAATATTTTCCCAAAGTAGCTTATTCCATTAAAGCCAACTTCAAATGCTATTTGGGAAATTGGTTTATCACTTTTTAGTAGTAATTCAGCGGCCATTAAAATTCTATATTCCATTAGATACTCAAAAGGGGTAATTTTTAGAATTCTTTTAAAACAGCGACAGCATTCACTTTTACTTATATTAGCTGCTGAAGCAATATTATCAAGAAAGATGTCTTCTGAATAATGTTTATGTAGATATTCTAAAGCGAGTTTTACTCGTTCGTTATCATACGATATAAAAGAAGGTGATATGTGAATTTTATCTTTTAGTTCTTTAATTAAATTAAGCCAAACAATGCTTAAATGACTTTTTATTTCTAATTCATAAGCATAGGTTTTTTCATGAGATAAGTCAAATACTAATTTTAATTGATCTAAAATATTTTTTTGCCAATGAATATTAGGCGTTAAATAAATATATTTTAAATTTTTGCTTTCAATTAAAGGAGTGATATATCTTTTTTCAATTAATGATTTTTCACTTCCACCAATTAAAGTTTGATCAAAATCAATAGAAAACATAATACAATTGTTGTTATCATAAGGTTTAATTTGGTGTAGTATATTTGAATTTATAAAAATTCCTTCTCCAGGAGATAAGATTATTTTTTCATTTTCAATAAAAACAACTACTTTTTCTAAAAGGGAATAAGAAAATTGAAGCTCTTTATGCCAATGCCATCTGATATAGCCATCTTCGAAGAGATTAAATTTATCTGTGTAAACAGCTAGTGGAAAATCGTAAGAACCATGCTTTACTGTTTCTTGTAATTTATCGTTAACTTCTATTCTTGTTGCCTGCATATTAATATCCTCGCTAATATAGTTATAATTTTTGATAATATATTAATTGTAAACCCGTTAATGTAATAATAAAATTAATATAGATTTTATAATATAAATCAATATATTTGCAATTATTATAGACGATATTTGTAAGTTACTACAAGCATTTTAGTAAGAAAATTTTATGTTTATAATATTTCTATGGAAAGTGAGTGGAAATCTAGTGAATTATAAATTGAGATTAAAAGGAATTATCCTTGTAATCATAGGTGCAATGTTGTGGGGCGTGTCTGGTACAGTTGCTCAATATTTATTTCAGAAAAAGGATTTTAGTCCAGAATGGCTTGTTGTTATTCGCTTACTAGCTTCTGGAATAATTTTATTGATGGTTTCTTATATAAAAGGAAATAGAGATATTCTGGAAATATGGAAGGTGAAAAATGACAGAGTGAATCTCTTATTATTTGGAATAATGGGCATGGTAGGCGTCCAATATACATATTTTGCAGCAATAAAATATGGAAATGCTGCAACTGCGACAATACTTCAATATTTATCTCCAGTTATAATTACTTGCTATTTGGCTTTCGGTAGTAAAAAGATGCCAAAACTTCAAGAGTTAATTGCTATTCTTTTAGCTATGTTAGGTACATTTCTTATTATTACAAAAGGAAATCTTACTACTATAGCTATTTCTAAGCCAGCTTTCTTTTGGGGAATAAGTTCTGCCTTTGGAGCAGCTTTTTATACTGTACAACCACGTAAGCTTCTTGAAAAGTGGGGATCAATTTTAATTGTTGGATGGGGAATGTTAGTAGGGGGAATAGCTTTTAGCTTTATTCATCAACCTTGGAATTATGAAGGAAAATGGTCAATTGAATCCATATTAGCAGTTGTATTTGTAATAATTTTTGGGACTTTAATTGCTTTTACCTGCTTTTTAGAAAGCTTAAAGTACATTAAACCAACAGAATCAAGTATATTATCTTCAGCTGAACCTTTGTCAGCAGCTCTGCTAGGTGTATTGTGGTTACATGAACAGCTTGGAATAGAGCAGTGGTTAGGGACTTTATGTATTATAATTACAATAATAATTTTATCCTTTGTAAAAACAGAAACTAAAAGTCAGAACGAAATAATTTGTAAAGAAAATTAATAGTTATAATTCATAACGAAATGCCCTATAAATAATGTGCTTTTAGCATAATATTTGTAGGGCATAATCTTATTATTTATTTATTTGTATTTCAGTTCCTAATTTATATTTATCAATAAATTTTACTATAGGATCAAAATTTACTTCTACAGTTTTATCCTTGTCAACATTATTGAATTCAACAATATAGCCAAGAGCATCTTTAGGGTCTTTAGAAATATCAATTTGTCTATTACCACGATAATAATCATGAACATTTTCTGTTTGGTCAAAGTTGTAATACATATTCATATTACTTGCTAAAAGCAGACTTTCTAATTCATTTGCGCCTTTGCAATAAACCTTTAAAGTAGTATCTGTTCTATTGATATTATAGATTTCTCCTTCAGTTTTATCGCTAAAAGTAATAAATTTAGTATAATCAACTTTATCAGTAACATTCTTACTGAGTTGATCATGTTTAATGTTTTTATTTAAATCTTTGTAAATTTGTTCCCTTTGATCCTCAGTTATAGTCGAGATTATTGGTATTATACTTAAATTACTTTGAGTTTTCAATTTATCATAAGTTGCAGCTTCAGCATCACAAGTGCCAGTTATAATACGACTATTTATATCTCCTCCTGATGAATAGCCAGAATGACGTAATTCATAAAAATTATTACCGGCTTTTAAAATCAAATTTGTAGTATCTGCAGGTGAAAATCTATACTTATCATCTTTAGATTGATTTTCAGGTGTACTATAGGTAATCTCTGTTCCTAACATATTAGTTTCTAAATTTTTAATTGTAAAATTAGCATCTGGTACATCGATTGATAGAGCTTTTTCAAATGAATTCTTAAAGGAATCAGAAAAATCAACATTAGTTTCTATTCCCGCATTAATTTTGTATTTAGGAATTACAACATCAATTCTCAATATACCTTTTTCAGGTAAGTAATCTTTCCTTGTATCTTTTTCAAACGTAATTTTTAGTGTTTTACCATCAATATTTTCATATGATGTACTACCTCTAGAAGACTTATTATTTCCATAGGACATAATAATATCTGCAAATTCATCCATGTGATGATCATCCATTGGGGTTGGACATTTTATTGAAACTTCTACTTGTAATTTGTGTTTAGTTGCTTTTACACTATCTATTGATATTCTTACTCCATTTTTTTCATAATTGCCGCCAGTGCCAACAATATAGTTTTTATCAGTTGTTAAAGTTGAAGTAGTATTATAAGTAGAAGTTGCTTGTACATTATCAGCTGCTAAAGTAGGCATTTCTAAAATTCCAATCGTTAAAGCTATTCCTAAGACAGAACTTAATAATTTAATTATTTTTCTATTAATCATATTATCGCCTCACTTTTAATAATTTAATGTATTTATTTTTATTACAAAGCTTAAAGGTATTTTTCATAAATTAATAATCATTAATCTGTAAGCTTAATTTCATTTTCTATTTTATATTTATCTATAAGGATAATATTATCATCTAAATTTATATTCAGTTCTCTGTCTTTGTCAGGATCTTTAAGTTCTACAATATAGCCTAAAGCTTCATTTGGATCTTTGTACAAAGTAATCTCATTACCATTAATATAGGTAGCATTATTCTCACCTTTTACATAGGCATAATGTGCAAAAATATTGCTTGCCATAAGTAAGCTTTCTTTTTCAGATGCGCCCTTCAAATGGATTTTAAAAAGTCCATTATTTCGTTCTATTTTGTATATTTCTCCTTTGGTTCCATCAGAGAAAGTATAGTCTTTAGGATAGTTTACATTATTTTTGGTATCTTTAGTGGTTGTAGAAGTTTGATCTTGAGAAATTTTATTAATATAGTCAAAATCATTTTCTGTAATATAAGAGATTATAGGTAAGATACTTATATTTTTTTCATCTTTAACCATATCATAAGTTACTAAATTAGTTTTATAATTACCCATTAATATGTCACCACCTGTAGAGTAGTTACCATTTGAGTCGATTTTATAATACTTATCACCTAATTTTAATAGCATTATTGAATTCCAAATTGAATTTTCTCTATAGTCAGTTGAATCATCCCTTTTTGGTTCAGTGTAATTAACTCTTAAACCAATATTATCAACATCAAGTTCATTTAAGGTATAATTAAATTCTGGGATTTTGCCTGAAACTTTTTGTTCGAAGACATTTTTAAAAGAATCTGTAAAATCAACAGGTGCATCAATTCCAAGGTTAACTTTATGTTCTGGTAGGGCAATATCAACTCTTAAATTCCCAGCTGATGGATATTCATCTTTGTAATTATCTTTTTCTAGAGTAATAAGCATAGTTTTGTTATTAATGTATTTTCTTGAAATATCACGTGTACGACAATTAAAATCATTGCTATATGTTAAGGCAAAAATTGAATCAGTATGACTTGAAGTGTCAAAAGGTGTAGTACTTTCAATTTTTATTATTGCTTTTATGCTGTGTTTAGTGGCTAAAGCTTTATCTAAAGTAACTTTAATACCATTTTGACTTGCAATTTTGTTGATGTTTACAAAATAATCTTTGTTTTGTGTATATGTGACAGCGGCCTGAGTTGTAACATTACTAATCTGTGAAGTTATAGAAGTATCAGCAAAAACTGATGATTCCATCACTCCAACTGTCATCATGAAGCCTATAATACCTAAAACTGGACCTAAAATTTTGCTTAATTTTTTATTAATCATTTATACGTCCTCCTTATAAAGGCACTACAAATAATTTGTTTTCGTAGTGCCTTTTTGTATTATTTAGTTAATTGTACTTCGGTTCCAAGCTTATATTTATCAACGTATTTAATCATTTGCTCATTAGTTACTTCTATAGTTTTATCTTTATCTACATCATTAAATGCTACAATATATCCAAGGGAATCTTTCGGATCTTTAGAAATATTGATTTGACTATTACCACGATAATAATCATGAGTCTTTAGTGCTTCATCCAAGTTATAATGAATATGCATAGTGCTTGCCAAGAGTAAGCTTTCTAATTCATTTGCACCTTTACAATAAACCTTTAAGTTATTATCAGTTCTGTCAATATTGTAAATTTCTCCTTCAGTTCCATCGTTAAAGGTAAAGAATTTAGTGTAATTTACTTTATCAGTCATATCTTTACTAAGTTGATCATGCTTGTTATCCTTACTTTTATTTAAATCATTATAAATCTGTTCTCTTTCATCATCTGTCATAGTACAAAGTATTGGCAATACACTTAAGCCATTTTGATTTTTTATTTTATCGTAAGTTGCGGCTTGTGCATTACAGGTACCTATATAATCATGCTTGTCTCCATCAACTGAAGAGCCACCAGAAGGAAGCAATTCATAAATATTACTGCCAGCTTTTAAGATTAATCTTGCATTTTCGACTTGTGAAAATTCCTTAAGATCATCTTTTGAATCAAGTTCATGTGTGCTGTAGGTAATTTGTGTTCCTAATGCATTAGATTCTAATTTTTTAATTGTAGAATCAATTTCTGGAATATTAATAGATAAATCTTTTTCAATTGTGTTTTTAAACGATTCAGTAAAATCAACATTTGTTTCTATTCCTGCATTAATCTTATATTGAGGTATTACAATATCTACTCTTAATGGCCCTTTTTCAGGGAAGACATCTTTATCGGTATCTTTTTGCATAGTAATCATAAAGGTATTGTCATCAATATTTCTATAGGATGTACTGCTTCTATTAGATTTATTATTTCCATAGGACAATATAATATCGGCAAATTTACTAATTTGATCACTAATAGGAGTCTGGCCTTTTATTAAAATTACTACCTTTAATTTATGTTTTGTTGCTATAGCACTATCTATTGATATTTTTAGTCCATTTTTTTCGTAGCTGTTGTTACTACCTACAATATAGTTTTTATTAGCCGATAAGTTTGAAGTTGCACTGAAAACAGAAGTAGTTTGTGTATTTTCTGCAGCAAGAACTGGCATTTGTGTAAATCCAATAGTTAAAGCAATTCCTAAAACGGAACTTAATAATTTATTTATTTTCTTATTAATCATATAATCTCCTCGCTTTTAGTAGTTTAATGTGTTAATTTTTATCTAGAAAGGTAAATGATAAATAATGAATATTAATCAGTAAGCTTAATTTCATTTTCTAATTTATATTTATCAATAAGTCTTATACTATCATCTAAATTTATATTTAATTCTCTATCTTTTTCGGGATCTTTAATTTCTACAATGTAACCTAATGCTTCATTTGAATCTTTGTATAAAACAATATCGTTATTATTAATATAGGTATGATTTTTTTCATCTTTTGCGTAGGTATAATGTATAAACATACTATTAGCCATAAGTAAGCTTTCTTTTTCAGACGAACCTTTTAAATAGACTTTTAAAAGTCCATTAGTTCGTTCTATTTTGTATATTTCACCCTTTGTTTCATCAGAGAACTTATAATCTTTTGGATAATTTACATTGTTTTTTTTATCTTTAGTAGTTGTTGAATCTAAATCATGAGAATTTTTATCTACATCTTTAAAATCATCCGTTGTCATATAAGAAATTAAAGGTATTATACTAATATTTTTTTCATCTTTAACCAAATCATAGGTTGCAAGATTAGTTTTATAATTTCCCATTAGAGTATCACTAGATCCTGAATAGTTACCATTTGAATCAATTTTGTAATACTTATCACCTAATTTTAATAGCATTATTGAATTCCAAATAGAATCCTCGTTAGAACTTTTAGCCTCATCCCATTTAGGTTCAGTATAATTAATCTTTGTACCAATAACATCAGCTTCAATAGAATTTAAAGTATAATTAAAGCCAGGTATTTTACCTGATATCTTTTTCTCAAATACATTTTTAAAGGAATCTGTAAAATCGACAGGAGATTCGATTCCGATGTTCACCTTATACTTTGAGAGGGCAACATCAACTCTAATATTTCCTTTTGGAGAATATTCATTTTTATAATTATCTTTTTCTAGGGTTATAATCATTGTCTTGTCATCAATATATTTTTTTGAAACATTATCGCTACGACAATCAAAATCGTTATCATAGGTTAACTCATAAATGGAATCGCTATAGCTTGATTTATCAAAAGGCTTATCACTTTCAATTTTAATTATTGCTTTTATGTTATGCTTACTTGCTAAAGCTTTATCTAAAGTAACTTTAATACCATTTTGGGTTACAACTTTGTTAATATTTATATAATAATCATTATTTTGTGTAGAAGTGACAGCTGCTTGAGTTGTTACATTACTAATTTGTGAAGTAGTGGAAGTGTCTGCGAAAACTGGTGATTCCATTACTCCAATTGCTAGCATGAAGCCCATAATACCAAGAATTGGCCCTAAAGTTTTGCTTAATTTTTTATTTATCATTTAGACGTCCCCCTATATTCGTTTTGCTCTTATTTGGCTTGTAAACCATTATATTACCATAATGGTATTTTATCACTAATAATAGGTTATTCCAACTTAAAAATACCATAATTTTATAATATTAAACATTTATCAATAGATGAAATATATTAAATATTTTGAAAATTATGATATAATAAATATATTAACAGTAATCAAATGAAATAATATTTATGAGCAATCATAAAGTATGGAGGGGTATAGAAATGGAGAAAGTTTTAGAATCTATGATTGAAGTAGCACCAGTAATAAAGAAAATATTTGATGAAAAATCTGCCATTGTAATTTGTGATAAGGAGACATGTTTATATAGTTCAGATGGGACAGAAACAAAAGCAGCTACAGAAAAGGGTAAAATATTAGACAGGGAGATACTTAAAAAGTCTGGAATTGAAGAAGTTGTATTCAAAAACAAAAAAGTGTTAAATACTTTATTGAAAAAAGAAATTCATGGTGTAGATACAAAGTCAATAATAATCCCAATTTTAAATGAAAAAAGCGAAGTAGTTGGGATGCTAGGTATTAATACTAATACAGAAGAATATAGGAATATTCTGTCATCTACAGAAGAATTGAATAATTCACTAAAAGAAACAAATTCCACAGTTTCAGAAATTGCTAGTAGTGCTGTGAAGCTATCTGAAAAATTAAATTATATGGTTGATAATACGAAAGCTACAGAAAAGTTAATAGACGAAAGTAGTCAAGCTGTAACCCTAATTGAAAGTATTGCTAAGCAATCAAATCTTCTTGGATTAAATGCTGCTATTGAATCTTCTAGAGCTGGTGAGTATGGAAAGGGTTTTTCAGTTGTTGCTGGTGAAATGAGAAAATTAGCTTTAGATAGTGGAGAATCTTCTAAGAAAATTTCAGCAGCACTTGCTGACATGAGTGATAGTATGAAGGAAATAATCGATACAATAAATGAGCTGGGAGAAATATCTACTACACAAGCTGCATCTTTGGAAGAGGTATCAGCTACCATAGAACATATTTCTTCAAATTCAGAAGTGTTATTCAAACATATCAATAACAACTAAATTTGGTTATGCGATGATTTAAATATTATGAAGTCGTAAAATAGTTACTTATTAGAAAATAGTGAAAATATTAATAGGAATTAGGGCATCACTGGTAAGTAGAATTATTTATGATGCTCTTTTTAATTATAGATCTGGTTGATAAGTAAGCTGAAATATATAAACTTAAAATTTCTAATGTAATATATGGAGTAAATATGTATTATTTAGAAATAAAAAAAGGAAAGTAGAATTATGTGTAGAATAAGTAAAATAATATATAAACATTGATAAAGCTATGGATAATAGGAGGGGATTTAATGCAAAAGAGGATTCTTTTTGTTGATGATGAGGTTAAAATATTAAAATCATTTAAGAGACTTTTCATGGATACAGATTATGAGATATTATTAGCTGAAACTGGTAAGGAAGCATTGGAAATTCTTGAAAATGAAGAAATTGATTTAATAGTAAGTGATATGAGAATGCCTAATATGAATGGATATCAGTTATTGAGTGAGGTTAAAAAGAGGTTCCCACATATAGTGCGTATAATTCTTAGTGGGTTTGCAGAGGAAAGAATTATATTTGATTCATTACAAAAAAACATAGCTAAATTATATATTTTAAAACCTTGGGAAAACACTACACTTATTGAAACTGTAAATAATGTGTTCAAAACAGAATATGCATTAAAAAATAATAAAAATGTACTTAAATTAATAAAGAGTGTAGAAGAACTCCCAACAATTAAAGAATTGTATAAAAAAATCATTGATGAAATAGAAACTAATCAAGGGGTTAATAAAGTAGTAGAAGCTTTAGAAGGTGATAATTCCATTGCGATGAAATTACTACATATTATAAATTCTTCACATTATGCGGTAAAAACTGGATCAATTAGAAGAGCTGTTGCATTTCTTGGATTAGATAATTTTAAAAATATAGTGATTTCATCAGCTTTTATTGATAGTTTGGGGTTTGAATCAGCTGAAAAAGAACTATTGAAGACTTTATGGAAACAATCATTTATAGCTAATAGAATTATTAGTTATATATATACAGAGTTTTTGAATGAAAAAATTCCAGAAACTGAGATGAATGTAGGTCTATTAAATAATATAGGCATGGCTTTTATGATGTATAATTTTCATGACAAATATGAAGAAATTTTACAGGAAGTTGATAATAAAAAAGGTGATTTAATAGCATTGGAGAATAAATGTTTTGGTACAAATCATCAGGAAATTGGGGGATACTTGTTAAAACTATGGGATATGCCTTTTCCTATCATTGAAGCAACAATGTATCATCATAATCCTCTTGATGAAAATATCATCAATAAAAGAGTTGTATATGTTACACATATTGCTGAAAGGTATGCTTGGGATACACTTGGAGAAAAAAACTATATGAATCTAAATGAAAATGTATTCACTGAATTAGGAATGGAAAAAAAGAGTTTTGAGATAAAACTTAAAGATATTTTACAATTACATGGGATATTATAAGTATGAAGTGTGTAACTAGATAGTTGTTCTAGTAATAAAGAGGATTGTTATTAAAATATTAAGACAATCCTCTTAAATATAGGATTTTGAAATAATAAATGATTATAGGTTGTTTTTTTTAGCAATGAGAAGTTGAAGTTTACATAAAGTGTTACTGAATTTTCAAAGCCAAACCATGACAATTAAATTTATGGAGAGGAGTATTACCAATGGCTGATTATCATAAATTATTAGAAGAGCAATTAGCAAATTACGTAGGTGAAGAAGAGATTCCAGAAGCATTTAAAACTTTTTTGGAGTCGGTTAACTTTGCTTATACGGAATTTGAAAAAGATAAGGCTTTGATGGAGAAAACTAATTGTGAGTATGCTGAAAGTATTGAAAAAATGAAAGCTCAAATAGCTAGTCAAGAGAAAATGGCTACAATTGGACAACTTTCAGCAGGTATAGCACATGAAATTAACAATCCATTGGGGTTTGTTAAAAGTAATATTAATACATTGGAAAGCTATATAAATAAAGTGAAAAAGTTCTTAGAATTGTCAAATGATGCGGAAAAAGAATTAGAAGAGCATTATGAAGACATATATATGGAAATTTTTAAAGATGCTATTGAGTTTAAAAAGAAAAATAAATTAAAACTTGTTTTTGAAGATATGGATGATATTGTATTAGATAGTGAAGAAGGAATTGGAAGAATTGAAAATATTGTAAAGAGCCTTTTGGGATTTGCAAGAGGAGCAGCATCGTCTAAGCTTGGAGATTGTGATTTGAATAGTAATATAAACTCAACTCTCACAATTGCTAATAATGAAATAAAGTATTATGCACAAGTTGAAAAACAACTTGAAGAAATCCCAATAATTAAGGCAATTAATGGTGAAATTAATCAAGTGATATTAAATTTATTAGTAAATGCAGCACACGCAATTAAGACAAAAGGGATTCAAGGCATAATTAAAATTCACACTTATTGTGAAAATAATTATGTAAAATGTAAAATTAGTGATAATGGAATTGGGATTTCAAAAGAAAATCTTAATAATATTTTTAATCCTTTCTTTACAACTAAGCCAATTGGAATTGGAACAGGTCTTGGCTTAAGTATTTCCTATGACATAATAGTAAAAAAACATTGTGGATCTATAGAAGTAGACAGCATCTTAGGAGAAGGTACGACATTTATTATTTCACTACCTATAGATATGAAGAAAAAATCTTTATGATTAAAATGTGTAGTTAAGGAGTGTTTTAATATGAAAATACTTGTTGTTGATGATGATAGATTTAACCTTACAGTTGCAAATGAATTTATACAAAAGTCTGGAATAGAATGTGAAGTTACTCTTTGTAATGACCCAATAGAAGTTGAGGGATTGATGAAGGAAAAGAATTTTGACATAGTATTTTTAGATATTGTAATGCCTAAAATGACTGGAATTGATGTTTTAAAGCAAATAAGAAAAAATCAAGATTATAACAATATCCAAGTTATTATGCTTACATCACTAACTGATAGTAAGAGTTTTAAAAGTTGTTTTGAAAATGGTGCAGATGATTATGTAAATAAACCAATAAATCAAATAGAGTTTTTTGCTAGATTTAAAGCAGCTGTAAAAACAAGGAATAATGCATTAATGTTAAAAGAAATGTTTGATAGGATAAAAAAGCAGAATAAAGAACTTTTGGAACTTAATAAAACTTTAAAGGATACTCAATTTCATGTTATTCAAAAAGAAAAAATGGCTGCAATTGGAGAACTTGCAGCTGGAGTTGCTCACGAAATTAATAATCCATTAGGATACCTTGGTAGTAATTTAGAAACCTTGGCAAAATTTGTTCCTAGAATACAAACCATGATTGAAGAATATAGAATGTTTATTAGTAAACAAAAAACGCTCGTGGAAGATAGAGATATTAATGAAAAGATATCTCGAATAAGAGATATAGAGAAACAATTGAAAATTGATTTTGTTATAAGTGAAATTGGAGAAATAATTAAAGATTCAACTGATGGGGTAGACCGTGTTTCAAAGATAGTAGGAAGTCTTCAAAGTTTTGCAAAAACAGGATTTGAAGATGAAATGGTCTTAAATGACTTGAATATGATTATTGATGAAGCTGTATTGCTTTTAAATAATGATTTGAAAAGAGTAGCTATAATAAAGAAAAATTATGGAGGAATTCCTAATATATTTTGCAATAAGAGCCAGATTGGACAAGTTATTTTAAATTTGATTACAAATTCACTTCAAGCAATAAGCAGTCAAAATAGATTTGATGGAGAAATAATTATAGAAACTTATAGAGAAAACAATATGGTATGTTGCACAATAAGTGATGATGGGCCAGGAATAGAAGATAATATTATAAGCAAAATATTTAACCCATTTTTTACAACTAAAGAAGTTGGTAGTGCTACTGGCGTTGGACTAAGTATTTCTCATGATATAATAGTAAAAAAATATAATGGTGAATTTGATGTTGAAAGTATACCAAATATAAGAACAAAATTTAAATTTAAGTTACCTGTAGGAAATAATTAAATAATTGTATAAATGTTCAATTGTCATTGACAATTGAACATTTAGAATTTAAATTGATTGTTGTTTTAACTAATCTTGAATTTATCTTGTTCATCAATTAGATTTTTTGTCATGTCATTTAAAGTTACTGCAGTTGATGCCACATCATTTGATAGGTTATGCATTTCATCTGCAGATGCTGTTATTTCTTCGGAAGAAGCTGAAATTTCTTCTGCAATAGCTGATAAGCCTTCGACTTTGTTTAAAATGTCTTCTTTCTCAGTATTTACTTCTGCGGCTGACAAATTCACAGCCTGTACTTTTGGAATTACAGTTTTAATTGCAGCAATTATATTTTCAAAGGAGTTCATTGTTTCATTTATAATATTTACTTGACCATTAAGTTCTGAATTCATATTATTAGTATCTTCTGTAATTATAATAGTATCTTTAGAAATATCAGATATTAATTTAGTAATATTTTCTGAAGATGTTTTTGTTTGTTCTGCTAAAACTTTAACTTCATTTGCTACAACTGCAAACCCCTTTCCTGCATCACCAGCAATAGCAGCTTCTATTGATGCATTAAGTGCTAATAAGTTTGTTTGATCTGCTATCGAATTTATTATGTTGACTATACTATTTACTTCTTTTATATTGATTCCAAAAGCAAGTATTTTATCAGATAAAGTTTTAAAAGAAGAGCTTATTCCACTTATTGAATCCATTAATAGTTTCATATTTGAACTACTATTATTTGCAAGTTCGTTCATTGAGATTGTATTTTCATCTATATCTTTGATGTTATCTACTATGTTTTCAAGTTTACTACTGAAATTGTTCAAAATCCCAGTGATTTCTACTAAATCATTAGCTTGAGCATTAATTCCACTTGCGACTTCTTGCATTGAGCTTGCAACATTATCTGAAGATAGAACCATATTTTTAGATATATTTGATAAGTTACTTGAATTTTCATCTATTACAAATGAACTATCTTTAGATACTGTTATCATATCCTTAATTGAATTCTGCATTTTATTCATAGAGTTAGCCATATCGCCAATTTCATCGCTATAATTTAAATATTTTTCACTTATCATATTAGTAAAATCTCCAGTAGCTAAAATATTTAGAGCATTTGAAGAATACTTAATTCTTGTAGATAATCGATGAGAAATAATATATATAATTATAACCCCTAAAATTAAGAAAAATACCGATCCTAATGTTGTAGAAATTTTTAAGGAATCAAGCTCAGATAAAAGTTCACTTTTTTCTAAAATAACAACTACAGACCATTTCTCTTTTTCTATTGGTGCAAAACCACCATAAGATTCTTTTCCACCATAAGTGTATGAACTTAAGCCTGTCTCTCCATTAATCATTCTTTTTTGCATTTCAGCTATAGCTTTAAGAGATGGATCTTTTTCAGCTTCTTTAATTGAATTGTATTGGCTTAAAGGCATACTTGGATCTTTAAATGCAATACTGTTACTTTGACTATTAATCATATATGCACTTCCAGTTTTACCAAATGATATTTTTTTAATTAAATTACTAAGTTCCATACCATCTCTTATTGATACTAATACACCAACAACAGATTTATCATCCTTAATTGGCACTGAATATATCATTGTAAGTGCATTTTTTTGTTCATTTGGTGTAGGATCATTAACTAGATTTTCTCCAGCCATTGATTTTTTAAAATAATTAGTATCCTTTATATTACCTTGACTACCATCAGTATAGGTTATATTACCATTAGCATCAGCATATCCCATCTTAAGGCTTCCATTCCTTTTAGCTTCAGCTTTTAAAATTGTCATTAACTTATCTTGACTATCATTACTTAAGGAAGCAACTTTTGCAGTAACCTCCATAGAATTTAATTGATTATCTAAATATGCTTGAACAGTATTTGAGGCTTGGGTTGCAATTTGAGGTAGAGTTTTTTCGATATTTGACACTAAAGCATTTGATGCATCAATATATGAAATAATTCCTAGACCTGTGCTTACAACAAGTAATAAGATACTTATTAATATAATTAGTTTAGATTTTATAGACTTAATCATCATAGTGAATCATCTCCTTAAATATATGTAGTTTCTATAAGATTAACTTTGGTTTTTATGATTTCTTTTTATTATCTTGTAAGTTTAAATCACGAATTTTAATTAGTAATTCCTGAAGCCTTAAGAAGGAGTGGGAAAGTTCTAATATTTCATTTTCAGATAGAACTTTAAATTTATCTAAAAATTCACTTTCTCCTGCTCCTGCCACAGATAGAATAAGGTTAATAGCCTTAGCCGATAGTGATAGATAGATGACTCTTTTATCATTTTCATCCTGCTTTTTTACTATATAACCAAGTTTATTTAAAGTAGTAATACTTCTACTAGTATTTGGAATTGTAATGTTTAATTTCTTGCTTATTCTTGTAGCTGTAGTTGTGCCTTCAAAATGCATAAAATTTAAAATTCTTGAAAGTAGTGGTGTTATTTCTGAATTAGTAAGGTCTGGTATTAGATCTATAAATTCAACACTAAATAAAGTGTAAAAGTTAACCATGTTTAAAATTAAATTTTGAGGTTTATCTTTATTCATAAATTATCTCCTTTAATAATTATTATTTCTTGAAAAAAATTATAACAGAATAGTTATCATTTAACAACTATTTTAGAAAAAATTAGGCCATGAAAATAAATAACAAGTCAAAATTAAAAAATAATCTTCAAGATAGCTGGTCTTTTTTTTAATGATTCTAATTGCAGAAAAGTTCCGTATTGCAGCATAGCTGCTCCTTTTAAAGGGGTATAATTTGTGTGACTAAATCACAATGAAATTTTTAAAAAAAGTATATAATAATAATAAAATCGATGTTAATGGATAATAGTGAAAAAATATCCAATTATAATTTACTATTGTAGGAGGGAATATTTATGAAGAGAAAAATTTTAATTGTAGGTGGAGTTGCGGGAGGGGCATCTGCAGCTGCAAGATTAAGAAGGCTAAGTGAAGAAGATGAAATTGTTATGTTTGAAAAGGGGCCTCATGTATCTTTTTCAAATTGCTCACTTCCATATCATTTAAGTGGATTGATTGATGAAGCAGACAAATTGGTATTAATGAGCCCAGAAAAATTCCTAGTTCAATATAATATTCAAGCTAAAGTAAATAATGAAGTTTTATCAATAAACAAAGAAGAAAAATATGTGATTGTTAAAAATTTAGTGTCTGGTGAAAGTTATAAGGAAAGTTATGATAAATTAATATTATCTCCAGGTGCAAAGCCGATTGTACCAAATATTCCAGGAATTGAAGAAGTTAATATTTTTACAATAAGAAATGTTGTTGATATTGATAAGTTAAATAAATACATAAAGTCTATAGATGTAAAGGATATTGCTGTTATTGGCGGAGGTTTTATTGGAGTTGAAGCAGCAGAAAATTTAAGGGAAGCAGGCTATAATGTAGCTTTAATTGAAGGAACAGATCAAATACTAAGACCTTTTGATTATGATATGGTTCAAATATTACATAAAGAAATTTATGACCATGGTATAAATTTAATAGTTGAAGATAAAGTTGAAAGGTTTGAAAAGGATACAGTAATTTTAGCATCAGGTAAAAAAATTAGTTCTAAAGTAGTAGTTATGGCTATAGGAGTGTCACCAGAAACTACACTCGCAAAAGAAGCAGCTATAGATATTGGTGAAACAGGTTCAATAAAGGTAGATCAGAATTATAGAACTGCTGATAAGGATATATATGCAGTTGGAGATGTAATAGAAGTTTATAATTCATTAACTCATACAGCAGCAAAATTATCTCTTGCGGGACCAGCACTAAAACAGGCTAGAGCAGTTGCTGATCATATAAATGGGAAAAAAGCTCTAAACAAAGGATACATTGGGTCGTCAGCAATTAAAGTTTTCGATTATAATGGAGCCTCAACAGGTTTAAATGAAGCGCTTATAAATGTTCTTAACATGAAAATAAAATATGAGGTTGTAAGAGTTATTCTAAGTGATAAGGTTGGTATAATGCCAAGTTCGGCACCTATGCATTTTAAATTGCTATTTGAGGTTCCAACAGGAAAGATCTTAGGTGCTCAGGCCATAGGAAAAGGTGATGTTACAAAGAGAATAGATGTAGTGGCGACAGCAATAAAATTTGGAGGGACAATTGAAGATTTAAAAGATTTAGAATTATGTTATGCACCACCATTTTCTACAGCAAAAGATGTAGTTAACTATGCAGGTTATGTGGGCTCTAATCTTTTAAATGGAGATTTTAAACAAGTTAATGTGGATTTAGTGAGAGGATTAGTAGAACATAATGCTTATATAATTGATGTTAGAGAAAGAGGAGAATATGCAAATGGTCATATTAAAAATGCTGTAAATATACCATTAAGTGAGCTTAGAGAAAGAGTAAATGAAATACCTAAGGATAAGCCTGTATATCTTCACTGCAGAACTGGTCAAAGAAGCTATAATGCAACATTAGCACTCCAAAATTTGGGTTATAACAATGTCTACAATATTACAGGAAGTTTTTTAGGATTATCTTTCTACGAATATTTTAATGATAAAACTAAGAATAGGGAAAGTATATTAACTGAATATAATTTTAGATAGATTATATGAACTTTTTTGAAGAGAAATTTCATATATTTATGAATAGAAATTATTAAGAGGATGATATGGGAATTTATTTTAATTTCACAACTATTGATGAATTACTTGGAATTGATTGTGATTTTCATAGACAACAAAAAGAATTTGATCTAGAAGAATTAGAACAATATGATGGAAAAAATGGGAAACCTGCTTATGTCTCAATAGAAGGGATAGTATATGATGTCAGCAATGAGCCGATTTTTGGGGAAAGAAAAAATAAGGAAAGCCTTGCTGGCAAAGATTTGACGGAATTATTTAGTTTAAGTGTTAAAATCAATACTATAATTAATAGGGCACCTGTAGTTGGAGTAATTAGAGATGGCAGCTATGCAGAAAGCAAAATTCTTACAAGAGATAAAAAACATAAACATGAAAAAAAAGGAAGTTGCAAATATCAGCAATTCTATATTGAAGAAGCCCTTTCAACATTAGAAAAGATTATTTCAAAATCAATTAATGAAGTACTAGAATGGCAAGAAAACTTAATAAAATGTCCAGGAGCAGCAGCTCAATTGGGAATTGTAAATATAGGTGAAGCAGGAAAAAATGGTATTGGTAGTTCAACTGGCGGATATGGATTAGCAGGTGGTGCATCTGGTGGAGCAGGGGGAGGATTAGGTGTTGCAATAGTAAATGTTGAAAAGGGAGGGTATGTAGGGACAAATCAGGATACAGGAAAAATGATAGCCCCAGGTTCAGCCGGAGGAGCTACAGGTGGTGCAGTAGGAAGTCTAGGTGGAACTACTTCAACACCAAATACTACAGCACCAATTGGAAATACGGGAGGAATTCTAAGAAAAGAAGAAAAAGATGTTTATTGTAAGGAATTGGATGAAGAAGATTAATATTAAAACTTGATTATAATATTAAAATATTATATACTCAATTAAGAAGATAAATTAATATTGATTAGATACGGTTGGGTGAATTTTATAATTTACTTTCAAGCAATTGGTTTCTGGGGTGGGAAACTCATTTTGAGTTTTTCCATCTTTTTTTGTGCTTCATTTTAAATGAATTTTTAATTTGATTTATAAAATATAGACTAAATAATATAAAAAAGGAGAGAAGTTATGAATAATAAAATCAAAAGAAAAGTGATAAATCCATTTTTACATTTCTTTAGGAGTGAGTCTTCAAGTGGAATATTACTATTGGTATGTGCCATTGTTGCAATAATAATAGCAAACTCTAACTATAATTATGTATATGAGAATATACTTAATGCATATATATCAATAGGTTATAGAGAATTATCTATATCAATGTCTGTTCATCATTGGATTAACGATGGATTGATGACTATATTTTTCTTAGTTGTTGGAATGGAAATAAAGAGGGAAGTTGTGTTTGGGGAACTAAAATCTTTTAAAAGGACAATACTTCCAATTTCTGCGGCTATAGGTGGAATGGTTGTTCCAGCAATTATTTATGCATTATTTAATATTGGAGAGCCAACAATTTCAGGTTGGGGAATACCAATGGCTACAGATATAGCTTTTGCATTAGGAATGCTTTCCTTAGTGGCAAAAAATGCACCTAAAGGTATAGTTGTTTTTCTTACTGCATTAGCGATAGTCGATGATTTAGGCGCTATTCTTGTGATAGCAATATTTTATAATAGCCAAATCTCATGGTTTGCTCTTATTATGGGGCTAGTGATATTTATAAGCATTTTGTTAGTAAATAAATTTAAAGTTAAATATGTATCTGTTTATATTATTTTGGGAATATTGCTTTGGTTATGTTTTTTGAAATCAGGAGTACATGCGACAATAGCTGGAGTACTACTTGGAATGGCACTTCCTATTGGAGAAAATATTCATAAATTTAAATCTTCAATGTTATATAAGTTCGAACATAAACTAACTTCTTGGTCAAGTTATGTAATAATGCCAATTTTTGCTTTTGCAAATTCAGGGATAGCAATTAGTTTAGAAACTTTTTCTAAAGACATATTTTCGCCAGTAAGTTTAGGGATTATATTTGGACTCTTTATTGGAAAACAGGTTGGAATATTTGTAACTTCTTATTTATTAGTTAAATTTAAAATTGCAAAGTTTCCAGCAAGTGTAACTAAAAGACATTTATATGGAGCAAGTGTTTTGGGGGGGATTGGTTTTACAATGTCAATATTTGTTTCATCGTTATCTTTTAATGACATGGAGATACTATCAATGGCAAAAATATGTATAATGATTGCTTCAGTATTATCAGCATTATATGGAACAATAGTATTTAAAGTTATTAGTTTTAAGAATAAAAGAATTGCCTAATAAGTCTTAAGAGAAAATTAAAATATTTAAAATTTTCAATAGCAAATCCTTATTAGAAAAATATATGATAACTTGCAATTTTAAAATAAAATTATTATTTAATATTGATTATTATTTAATAATATGTTATTATATATTTAAGAAATTAAGAGAAAGGATTTAAGGAGTGGATTAAAATGGGAAATTTAATAAAAATAAATATGTACGCAGAAAGTAAACAGAAAAATGGTACAATATTAGATTTAAAGAGATTAGAAGCAAATATTGCAACTTATAATATTTGGCTAGAAAATAATCATAGAGAGGACAAAATAGAAACTTATGAAGAGTTTTTACAAATTATATAAAAAGCTTTAAAAGGCAGATTAAATTAAAAGATTTAACCTGTCTTTTAAATTTTTAAATAAATTATAGCTTGTCACAATATTGACATATTTATCTTATATTATATATATAAATAATTTAATTATTTATCCCTTACCAAATTTAAATTATTACCCAGTATTCAGAATAATCTATTTACCCTAGTAGATTATTCTTTCTCAACATTAAAAGTAGTAAACATTGCATAAAATGGTTACTACTTTTTTTTGTAATTTTGTCGAATAATAATTTTCGGAATATTAAAATAAATATAGATTATAGTATGATAATATGTTAATATAAAATTAATCAAAAGATATAAGAAATACTTGTAAGATATCAGAAAGTATGTTGATAAACGTAGAAAAATAAGGTATTTTAAAACACTAAAGTTTATATTGTCCCTCTTTTTAATAAAAGTGCAGTCATTAAGTTGTCTGCACTTTTTATTTCTATAATTTATTTGTAATACAAAACTCTAAATAATAATTATGGAAGAATATTCAAAAACATATTATACTAGTAAATAAGAGGTGATTTAAAAATGCGGAAACTTTTATCTGGGTTACTTTCAATGATACTGATTTTAGGGACAGTTCAAGTTGGAGCTTCAGCTCAGTGGAGACAGAACATTGATAGCAGCTGGAGTTGGATAAATGATGGACATAATATTTTTAGTGATGGTTGGAAACAAATTAATGGAAAATGGTACTATTTCAAACAAGGTAAGATGCAGACTGGCTGGCTAAAGTATTGTAATGTAGCTTGGTATTATCTTGGAAGTGATGGGGCTATGAAAACTGGATGGTTGAAAGATGGAAATGCAGTTTATTTTCTTGATGATAACGGAGTACTTATTACAGACAGTGTTTTCTGCGGTTTATATTTTGATTCAAATGGAATCGCTTTTTTAGA
This sequence comes from Clostridium sp. YIM B02555, assembly GCF_022320955.1. Classification (NCBI taxonomy): domain Bacteria; kingdom Bacillati; phylum Bacillota; class Clostridia; order Eubacteriales; family Clostridiaceae; genus Clostridium; species Clostridium sp. YIM B02555. The sequence goes on from NZ_JAKJJY010000003.1 coordinate 321,207, forward strand.
AGATAATAAAAAAGTGTTAGTTGATAATGAGTATGTTAAAATTACATACTTAGGTATTGATAAATATGGACCATATTATAAAAAAGTAGAGCTTCAAGTTGAGAATAAAAGTGAAAAAGAATTATATATTGAAAGTAGCAATGTTTTAGTTGATGGGTATGAAAAAAATAGTTGGATCAATCTTGATGTTAACAAAGGACAATCTTTATATACTTTTATAGGGTTCTACAAAGATGACATTAAAACAAATTTTGACAACATAAATGGCAATATTGTCATTAAAACATTTAAAGATATGGCTTACTTAAAGGAAGAAGGTTTCACGATTAAAATTTAAATAATAAGCTAAATTTTAAATTGAATAGTTATTTTTAAGAAAATGTGATATAATGTTAAAGGCTAAATTGCACAAAAACTTAGCCAGTAAAAGTAGGTCAGGTAGAAATACCTGATCTGTTTTTTACATTTAAATGAATAAATTCCATGAAAAAACCATATATAAATATGCACTATAAAGGTATAATTTATTTTATATCAGCTTAGTTGTTAGTTGATATTCTCATAATCTTTATATTTTATATGAATGCAGCCATAATTGGCTGCATTTTTTAGTTTCACTGAAGATTTATTCTATAAATAAAGGATTTTATATATTATAGTAGAAGATATGTATTTAGAAGTAAAATTAGTATTTTTAACGAAGAAAAATATTAATATTTAAGTTTTTTTGATATTTTAGATAGAATTATAAAATGAAAAGCTTGTAGGAGTTGAGAATAATGAGTTTTAAAACAATAATTAAACTTATGGATATTAAAACACTTGTGGCAGGGTTAGTTCCTGTAATTCTTGGATCAATTTATTCAAAATATGCTTTTGAAAGAGTTAATATCTTATATTTTTTATTATTAGCTTTTGCCATGATATTGATTCAAAGTGCTACGAATATGATTAATGATTACTTTGATTTTAAACGTGGAGCGGATGTAAATAAGAGTTCTGATGAAAAAGCTTTAATCAGTGGAGAAGTAACCACAAAGGGAGTTTTGACAATTATATTTTTTTATCAATTAATCGCCTTTATAATAGGTGTTTTTATTGCTAGTCAGACAAGCTACTACATACTTCTTGTTGCAATTCTAGGAGGAACTATTTCAATTTTATATGCCTTTGGACCAATGCCTATTTCTTATACGCCAATTGGTGAAGTTGTTTCTGGATTAACAATGGGGATAGGAATAACGACTACAGTAATATATATTCAGTCAGGTGTCTTTAATTTAAGCACTATATTAGTTGCAATTCCAACAGCATTATTTATTGGAACAATCTTACTGACTAATAATTTAAGTGACATAGTAGAGGATAAAGAAGCTGGTAGAAAAACGTTGCCTATTATTTTAGGTAAAAAAAATGCCGAGAAGTTATGGATGTTTAATGTGGTAATATTATTTCTATTAACTTTAGGATTAGTAGTAATTAATATATATCCTTCAATTATATTAATACCAGTAATTTTACTATTTCCATATAAATCAATTTTAAGTTTCTTATCCTATGAGAAAACGGCTGAAACAAAGGGCAGAAGTATGGGACTTATAGGCCAAGTTGGAGTTAAATATCATTTTAGTATTGTTATTGGTTTGGTGATAGCTATTATTGTTAGGTGAATGCTTTAATTTTGGACATTAAGCTAAAAAATATAGTCGTGTGAGTGAGGAGAACTAAATTTAAATATGGTTCTCTTTCTTTATTTGTGAAAGAGAACATACGTTAGTTATTTATAAAGAGTATGGTTTATATATACAAATTAAAAAATAAGATGAGGGAACTTTTTACTATAGTTATTTATCTTAATAGTGTAAGGAGGGATAGCAGTGAGTATTGGAACTAAGGTTTTGCAATTTTATAATTTAAGTAAATACAGAGCGGATGAAAGCATAAATGAGAAAATTAATAAAACAGAATTTATTGAGCTCATTGAAACAAATAAATTGCCTTTATATAGGCTTGCAAAGGGAATAGTTAAAAATGAACATGATATACAAGATGCTGTTAATGAAAGTATATTAAAAGCTTTTGAAAATTTAGGGAAGCTTAAAAATAGGGAGTTTTTTAAGCCTTGGCTTATGAGAATTCTTGTGAATGAGTGTTATGCATTACTAAAAAGACAAAAGAAAGTTAAGCTTGAAGAAAATATGACTGTTTATGATCTGTATTATGAAGAAAAAAATCAACATGAGCTTATGGATGAAATAGATAAATTAGAATTAGAATTTCGAACAGTTTTAATACTTTTTTATTACGAAGATATGAGCATAAAATCTATAAGTGAAGTATTAAACATTTCTCAAGGAACGGTAAAATCGAGATTAAGCAGGGCAAAAGCTAAACTTAAGGTTATATTAGATGAAAGTGAAGGAGGAGTATAGATGGGAGATTTTGATGATTTAGTTAAGTCTAAAATAAGAAATGAAAATTGGGAAACACCAAAAGCTTTTGATAAATCAATAAGTACCTCCTTAGATAAATTGGAAAATAGAAAAACAGGTAGAATAATATCGCGTAAAGTAATAGTTATAGTTGCAGCAATTATTGTTTTAAATGTTACAACTGTTTTTGCAATAACACCACAGGGAAAGGAATTCATAAAAGGTGTTGTAGACTTTTTTAGTGGGAAATATGAGCAAAAGTATATATCAGATAAAGGTAAATTTGATGAGTTTAATAAGGCTATAGGTATTTCTGTAGAAGACAAAGGTATAAAGGTAACACTCGATAACATTGCAGTTGATGATAGCTTTTTAAATACTTTTTATACAATCGAAAGTACTGAACCTATAAATAAAGTTGAAAAAGACACTCCGTGGACAGCTAATTTTACAGCACCATTTCTTATAACAAGTATCAATGGTGACGACAGATATTCAGGAAACAATAATGATTTAGATGCATATTTTAAGTCAGATAAAGTGCTTAAGGTAATGAAAAGGGAAAATATTTCTCAAGTTAATATTAATGATACTTTTAACTTGAAAATAAAATGTGATGAGATTTTTGGAAAAAAAGGAAGCTGGGAACTTACCACTAAGGTTAATAAGAATGATGTTAAGGTTGATACCACTTCTGTTAATCCTAATAAAAAAGCAACTATTAATTTAAGTGATTATCAGCATAACATAAATATTGATAAGGTTATATTATCACCATTTGGAAATCAAATAGTTATATCAGAAGAAACTAGCAATGATAGATTTTTTTCTTTATTTGCATTATTTGACGATAAAGGAAATTCACTAGATGTACTTAATACTGATTTAGCTGGAAGTCGCTATGGAAAGGTTACAAATTCTTATGAATTTATAAAAGCAAATAAAGAAACAAAGTTTATTACATTAGTACCAATAGAATGGAAAGGTGAAAATATAAAAAAGAAGCTTATATTAAAGGAATTGTACAACCTTCCGGTAACATTAGATATTAGTAAAAATGGAAAGATAATAATTCAAGATATACAATTTAATAATAATGCAATAAAAATAAACTATAAAAAAGATGGCGTAGTAGTATACGATCCAGGTTTGAATTTTTATGATGAAAAGGGAAATGAAATAGATTTGGGAGAAACTTATTTAGTAGATAAAGTTGATAGAGAAAATGGAACATATACTGAAATACGTACATTTGCAAATAATAATGTAAATTTGAGCAAGATTAAAAAAATAGGTTTTTATTCTCAGGATGATTATAAAATTCTAAGAGATCAAGCAATAAAAATTGATTTTAAATAATATATATAATTAAATTTAGGAAGTTCAAGTGTTAGAGAAAAGATAACACTTGAACTTTTTTTTAAAAATAGAATAAAAATAATATGTATATAATTAATCATCTTTTTGCTCAATAAAATAAAATTTTTAAATAATTGATTTTTATTATTGACAAAATAATAAGAGGATTAATATAATATACATATGAACAAGTATTCATATATTCAAATATTCACAGGAAAAGAGTGATAAAGATGGAGAATAATAATAGCAATAATATTGAAGTTTGCAATTGTACAATAATTCATGAAGATATAGTTAGTAAAGTAAGAGGATCCATCCCAGAAGAGGAAACGCTTTATGATTTAGCAGATTTATTTAAAGTACTCGGAGATTCTACAAGAATAAAAATCTTATGTACGCTATTTGAAGCAGAAATGTGTGTTTGTGATATAGCAGCGGTACTTGGAATGACTCAATCAGCAATTTCACACCAATTAAGAGTTCTGAAACAAGCAAGGCTGGTAAAATATAAAAGAAGCGGAAAAGTTGTATATTATTCCTTAGATGATGAACATGTTAAGCATATATTTGATCAAGGATTGATTCATATATCTGAAAGAAATTAATTTTAAGTTTGGAGGATAAAGTTATGGAGAGTAATATAAAAATAGCACCTAACACTGCTAAAGCTAAATTATCAAATGAAAACCATCTTAAACAAATAAAAAAAGAATTTATTTTAGAAGGACTTGGATGTGCTCATTGTGCAGCTAAAATAGAGGAAAAAGTTAATGAATTAGATGGAATTAATTCTGCAAATGTGAATTTCATGACAAAAACTTTAACCTTAGAAATGAAAGAAGCTAATGGAATGGAAGAGCTAATAAATTCTGTTACTAACGTTGTTACTAATATTGAGAGCAAGGTTAAGGTTAAAGAAAAAATAAATACAAAACTCTTAAAAAAAGAAATTTTACTTGAAGGTTTATGCTGCGGAAACTGTGCAGCGAAAATAGAAAGAGAATCTCAAAATATAGATGGAGTAAAATCAGCAGTAGTAGATTTTATAGCTACAAAGCTAATAATGGAAATAGATAGTCCATCTAAACAAAGTGCTATTATAGATGAGGTTGAAGGAATTGTTAAGAGAATTGAACCAGATGTTAAGGTGGTTGTATTAAATAAAGAAAATGCTTCAAAAAAATTGGAGGAACATGAAGAGGATGGACATCATCACCATGAAAGTGAAGGCAGTAAGAGTGAAATGATAAGACTTGCTATTGGTGCTTTGATTTTTGGAGTAGCAACTGCTATGAAATTTCCAAACTATATAGAATTAGTCTTGTATTTAATAAGTTATTTGCTAGTAGGTGGAGAGGTGATTTTAGGTGCTTTAAGAAATATACGAAGAGGTCAAATCTTTGATGAAAATTTCTTAATGAGTGTAGCAACTATTGGTGCTTTTGCTATAGGAGAATATCCAGAAGGTGTAGCAGTTATGCTTTTCTATCAAATAGGTGAAATGTTCCAAGATATGGCGGTTAATCGCTCAAGAAAATCTATTACAGCACTTATGGATATAAGACCAGATTTCGCTAATTTAAAAGTGAATAACGATATTAAGAAAGTAGAGCCAGAAGAGGTAAAAATTGGTGATATTATTGTAGTTAAACCAGGTGAAAAAGTACCGCTAGATGGAAAAGTAATTGAAGGAAATTCTATGGTTGACACAGCTGCATTAACTGGTGAATCTGTTCCTAGAGAAGTAGGTATTGGGGATAGCATTTTAAGTGGAGTAATCAATAAAAATGGACTTTTAACTATAGAAGTTGAAAAAGAATTTGGAGATTCTACAGTTGCTAAAATATTAGATTTAGTTCAAAATGCAAGCAGCAAGAAAGCTCCTACAGAAAATTTTATAACAAAATTTGCAAGATACTATACACCAGCTGTAGTTTTTGCAGCACTAGCACTAGCTGTGATTCCACCGCTTGTTATAGAAGGTTCAACATTTTCAGAGTGGATTTATAGAGCTTTATCCTTCTTAGTAGTATCTTGTCCATGTGCACTAGTTATATCTATCCCTCTTGGTTTCTTTGGTGGAATAGGTGGAGCATCAAAAAATGGAATACTTGTTAAGGGTGGAAATTACCTTGAAGCCTTAAATGATGTTGAAATGGTTGTATTTGATAAAACAGGAACTCTTACAAAAGGTATATTCAAAGTTACAGAAGTAAATGCTGAAAATAATATTTCAAAAGATGAACTTATAGCTTGTGCAGCTTATGCAGAAAATTACTCTAACCATCCAATAGCAGTTTCAATATTAAAGGCTTATGGCAAAGAGATAGATAAGGATAAAATTAAGAATTATGAAGAGATATCAGGTCATGGAGTTAAAGTTGTTATTGAAGGTAAAGAAATTTTGGCTGGCAATTATAAGCTAATGAACAAAGAAAATATAGCTTACAATCAAGTTGAAACAATAGGAACTGTGGTCCATGTTGCAATAGAAAGAAAATATGCAGGATATATAATTATTTCAGATGAAGTAAAAGAAGATTCTGCAAAAGCTATGAAAGCTTTAAAGGAAATTGGCATTAAGAAAACAGTTATGCTTACTGGTGATAATAAAACTGTTGGAGCTAAAATCGCTAAGGAATTAGGAGTAGATGAAGTTCATGCTGAATTATTACCCGATCAAAAGGTTGAAAAGCTAGAATTGCTATTTAAAGAAAAATCGCCTAAAGGCAAGATAGTATTTGTGGGAGATGGAATCAACGATGCACCAGTTTTAGCTAGAGCTGATATAGGAATAGCGATGGGTGGAGTTGGATCAGATGCGGCGATTGAAGCTGCTGATGTAGTTATAATGACAGATGAGCCTTCAAAAATAGCCACAGCGATAAAAATTGCCAAAAAAACAAGAAGCATAGTAATGCAGAATATAGTTTTTGCATTAGGTATTAAAATTATAATATTGGCTCTTGTAGCAATTGGTTTAGGAACTATGTGGGAAGCTGTATTTGGAGATGTTGGAGTTGCACTCCTTGCAGTTTTAAACGCCATGAGGGCAATGAAAGTTGATAATATATAATATAGTAGTTATAGAATTTAATTAGATAATAATTAGTTACTAAAAGTAGATTAGGTATTTATTACTTGGTCTACTTTTTTATAGAATCTTAGAACTTTTAAATATAAATTCTAAAATTCTTAATTTAAGAATTTGCTTGTAAAATAAAGATAGAAATATGAGAATTGAAAAAAAATTACTCATATATAAAGATTATTTTGATTTTTTGGGTAATTTAGTTTATAATGTTCACGTGAACAACAACAATTTGGCGACTTGTCAAATGGAATAGAGATATTCTTTATAATTCAAAGAATATTAATTTATATTATATATGAGGTGGAAAAATGGGAAAAATAGTTACACTAGGAGAGATGATGCTTAGACTTTCACCATTAGGTTATGACAGATTCTCTCAAGCTAAACAGTTTAATGCATATTATGGAGGTAGTGAAGCAAATGTTTCAGTTTCACTTGCTAATTTTGGAAAAGAAACAAGCTATATAACTAAGCTTCCAGCTAATGATATAGCTCAATGTGCAATTAATGAATTAAGAAAATATGGTGTTGATACAAAAGACATAGTAAGAGGCGGAGAAAGAATAGGTATTTATTATTCTGAATATGGAGAATCACAAAGACCAACTAAGTTCGTTTTTGATAGAAAAGGTTCTTCAATGGCAGAAGCTAAAAGAGAAGATTTTGATTGGGATAAAATCTTTGAAGGTGCAGAATGGTTCCATTGTTCAGGAATAACTCCAGCGCTTTCAGAAGAATGTACTAAGATTACTTTTGATGCTGTTAAGGCAGCTAAGGAAAAGGGATTAACAATAAGTATAGATTTAAACTTTAGAGAAACTCTATGGGATAAAGCTTCATTTAGCAAAACTATAAGAGAACTTTTACCATATTGTGATGTGGCTCTTGGAAGTATTGAGGAAGCTCAAATGGCTTTAGGAGAAAAAGAAGATGAAAAAGCAGACTGTAAAGAAATACTTAAAAAGTTTGTTGAAAAATTCGATATGAAATATGCTACGATAATTTTAAGAAACAGATTTACAGCTGAAGATGTAGATTGGACAGCAGTTCTTTATGATGGACAAACTTTTTATAATGCAAAGAAATATGATATACATGTTATAGATAATATAGGTGGAGGAGATGCTTTTGCAGCATCACTAATCTATGCAATAACATCAGGATATTCAACTCAAGATATAATCGAATTTGCAACAGCTGGTTCATGCTTAAAATATAGTATGAGGGGTGATGCTAATTTATCAACAGTGGCTGAAGTTGAAAGCCTTATGTATGGAGATGCTACTGGTAAAGAAAAAAGATAATATTCTCAAGTTTTATAAAAAGCTGCCTTAGGCAGCTTTTTTATTTTTGCACTTGTTTTCTATATTCATTTGTGGAAGGCAAAATTTATTAAAAATATTATAAAAATGGCTTGTTTCTGAATATCCAACTGTATCTACTATTCCTTTAATAGATAGATATTTAATATGTGTTTATGTTGTAAATATAATAAAAATATTTTGGTCACAATATAGTGACGAAAGTTAAGCAAATAATAGCAATATAGGGAAAATATCAATGAAATTAGCTTAGATAATAATTTTAGTAAAATATTGAGAAAATTTGAGATTAGCAAGATGTTTTAATAGGGAATATAATATAATTGTCACTAAGTGGTGACACAAAATATTAAAGGAGTGATAACTATTGAGTAATAGAGAAAAAAATATTGATTCCTTAAGAGCCCTATGTGCCCTATTTGTAATAAGTGTACATGTTTGTGCACCTTACCTTACAGCCAATCTTAATGTTTTTAATTCAGACTTTGGGATTTCATCTACAATTCAAGTTTTTGCAAGAGTTGCAGTTCCTGTTTTTGCATTAATAAGTGGTAGGTATCTATTAAGTAATTGGGATGAAATGAGTTTAGCTGGCTTTTATAAAAAGAAATTTTCTAGAATTATAGTGCCTTTCATTTTTTCAATTATTATTTATGGCATACTAAGAATATTTGGTGAAAAGACTGCAACCTTTACATCTTATATTAATGATACTTTGAATGGGACTCCTTATGAACATCTTTGGTTTTTTTATATGATAGTTGGTTTATATGCAATAACTCCAATATTATACAAAATCAAAAACAAACTTTCTGCTAAAGCTTTTAGAAATTTAGGATTTATATTTCTTGTAATTGCAATAATAAGCGAAATGGTGCAAGGAGCACTTGGTTTTAAATATATTCCTATATTCTATTTTGTAGATTATCTTGGATTTTTTATAACAGGTTATACTTTGAAAGATTATAAACCAAAGTTCAATCCAAATATCTTACTTTTGATCTATTTATTACTCAGTATTTTGAGAGGAAGTCTTGCTTTAGTTTTACAGGCAAATGGCAACTTACTCTGGAGGTGCATGCATCTTTCTTCTGGACCAATAAACACATTAGCGGATATATATTTATATTTGTTTTTCAGTAATTTAAAACTTGAGAAATATAGATTAGCTAGTATAGGTAAATACACCTTGGGAATTTATATTATTCACGATATGTTTGTTCATGGAATAATGTATTTTACTAATAATACATTGACTGGGGTACTATTTGTTGATATATTACTTTATTTAGCAATAATCTTTAGTGTATCACTGCTAATAACAAAGTTAATGTGGAAATGGGGTTTCACAAGAAGAATAATTAAATAAAAAGGACTTAAGAATTATATGAGGAGGTTTTATCATGGTTCTAGTAAACTGTGTATGGAAACAAGAAGAGATAATAAAAAATATAGAGGCTTTAGAATATAAAGGAGAGCAATTATTTAAACATGTGAAAACAGAAGGAATGAGAATGTATTTTGATTCTATATTAGAAGATATGGCACGAAATATAGATGAATCATCGTTTATGGAATATATGCTTATAATGAAAGCTATAATGGAGATTCCTGGAAGTGCAGCCCTTGCAGTTAGTGTTTTACCTGTTGTTAATAATAGCGTATTTGAAGGTTATAAGTATACAGTATGCAGACCTAGTACACCAGTAAATAGCCAGAGACTTCTAAGGTAATAACTATTAGAAGCAAAAAGAAAAAGGCGTAGAAATGAACATTTAAAGCTGATAGTTATAGCTAAACAATAAATTTAGTGTTATATTCAAAAATTTTATATTAGTAAATATAGTTATGGAGGTTTATAATAAAGTTGTCACTAAATAGTGACTATGTTATATAAGGAGTGATTTATTTTTGAATATTACAATTATTACTTCAGAAAATAGAAGACTATATCCAGCAATAATATATAGTCTTGAAGATAAAGAACAAAAGAACCCAATTTTTGATTTAGATGATATTTACGATTTATTGTATAGAAATCAAAATATTTTAGTTATTTCAAGTCAATTTGATCAATATGGTAAGGAACTTAAAATATTCAATGGTGAATTGGGCAAATCAGATATAAAAGCAATGTTTGCATCAAAAGAGATTAAAGAAGGAAATGAATTAGATTCTGTCATGACTTTATCAGAAGCAGCTAAGAAATGGGGATTATCTAACGGATCAACTATAAGAAAAGCAATTGAAAGAGGAAAGTTTCAACCAAATGAAATAAAACATGCGGGTGATGTGTGGGTTACAACTTATTCAGCAATGGAAAGAGTATTCGGTACAATTAAAAATGAAGAAGATGCATATGTAATATATGATGATTTTGAAACTTTGTATTTTACTAAAGCCTATTGGGAGTATGCACAGTCAGCATATTTTAGTAATCCTGTAGTTGACGTTAAGACTGGAAATTTGGAAATGAAATATCAATATATAAAAGATGTATTTATTAAAGGGTTAAAGGCATTATGGGATAAGCAAAAGATAATTATAAAGAAAAGTAGATATAACGATGATATTAAACAGATAATTGGTACAGAAGAGGAATTTTACTTATATATTGAATTATTTCGAAGTAGAAGAAATTTATCTTCGGAATGGATTGATAGATTACTAAATGATTTAAAAACTTTTTCTAAATAAGAGTGTGTTTTAACAGGAATTTAGATTTTATCTGGATTCCTGTTAATTTATAAAAGCAACAATTTTTTATAGGCATTTACGGACATTTCAATGGCAAGAATGTATAATTTGGAAGTTTTATATAACAATTTTCTGTACGTTGCACTAATATATTGTTATAAGCAAGGGGGGATATAAATATGTTTATTAAGAGATGGCTAAGAAACATATTATAAAGATATATTATGTAAGGGGAGTTGTGAAATGGAAGAAGGTTATAGTGTTCATTATGGAATGGTTGATATGTTACGTCTATTATTTGCAATTGCTGTTGTATCAGTTCATACAATGGCTTTTAAGTCAATAAACGAAGACTTATGGATTGCTACTAGCATGGGAATTTCTAGACTTGCAGTTCCATTTTTCTTTATAGTTTCAGGTTATTTTTTATATAATAGAATTAAATCAAATAAGGAACCTAAATCAACCTTAAAGCGATTATTAATACTTTATGTTTCATGGGTTGCTATAGAAACTGTTACATTAATTCCAATTGTTTTGAATAGTTTAAATATGCCGTTAATAATGATAGTTGAAAGGTTTTTGTTTGTTGGTATTACAGGAAGCCTTTGGTATATATCTTCTTTAATTATTACAATTTTTATAATAGCACCATTACTAAAAAGAGATAAAATAATTCAGTTGCTTATAGTAGGATTTATTTTATATATATTTGGAACAACTGGGGATACTTATTATAAATTTTATGAAAATACTATGATAAACCCATTAATTAAAGGCTATACTCAAGTATTCTTATTACCACAAATAGGTATTACTGAATCAATTCTTTTTGTAACTTTAGGTGCACTGATAAACAAGCTAAGGTTAAATGAAAAAGTTAAATGTGCGGGAAAACTCAGTATAATCTCAATAATTATATTGCTAATTGAGGCTTTTGTATTAAACAAAACTGGGATAGCCAAAGATGCAAATATGTATTTATCAGCTATTTTTGCAGCTCCACTTATATTTATTTGGGCAATTAATTACAAGAGAAACATTTCAAATAATATTGCAAAAATATGCAAGGAATATAGTGTAGGAGTATATTGTTCTCATCAAATTATAATGATTGGACTCATGATGTTTTTGCCAATAGTTGCTGCTAATACTATGATTAGATTTATATCAACCTTATGTATTTCAGCATTAGTTATCACATTACTTAGAAAAACAAGAGCAAAAAAAATTCTTTTGAAATAGATATAATGAAATCCCTTGAATATGCTCGAGGGATTTTTTAATTTTATAATTTTAGATTAATTGACAATTAATGAATGAACCTTGATAATAGCAATATAGATATATAGTAAGATTTAGAAATGGGGATGGTAATTATGGTTTTTTATTTTTCTGGCACTGGAAATTCACTATATGTTGCAAAAAATATAGCTTTAAAACAAAATGAAGAAATTATTTCAATTGCAAAAGAAATTAATTTAAGTAAAGAAGTATATGAGTATAATTTAAAATTAGATGAAAAAATAATATTTGTTTTTCCAATATATTCATGGGCACCACCTAAAATGGTGTTAGAATTTATAAATAAGTTGAAAATTAATAATTATCAAGGAAATTATATAAGTTCAATTGCAACTTGTGGTGAAAATATAGGTAATACTATGGAATTATTAAGTAAAAAGTTGCAGGAGAAAAATTTGAAGTTAAATAGTGGTTTTTCAATAGCAATGCCGAATAATTACATTATATTTGGAGATGTATATAAAAAGGAAAAGAATGAAGAATTAATTAAAAATTGTAATGTTATATTAGAGAATATAAATAACGTAATAAGCAATCTAGAAAGAGATAAATTTAATGTTGAAAAAGGTAATTTACCTAAAGTACTGACATTTATCATAAATCCAATGTTTAATAAATTTGCATTAAATACTAAGAAATTTTATGCAAATGATGATTGTATAGGTTGTAAAGTATGTGAGAAGGTATGTAATAATAATTGTATAAAAGTAAATAAAAAACCGGTATGGGGAGAAAGCTGTTCTCAATGTTTAGCTTGTATAAATTATTGTCCTAAAAAAGCTATACAATATGGGAAAAGTACTTTAAATAAAGGGAGATATACAAATCCTAATATAAAATTAGAGGAAATGTTCGTACGCGGAGTTATATAAGTAAGGAATTAAAAAAGTATTAAAGAACAAAGTCTTCAATACTTTTTTAATATTTAGGTTGAGATTACTAATAAAAATTTTAAGCTATAACTTATTTATCCAATCCAAGCTCCATTTGAACCTAATTTGTATCCATTAACATAAGTATTAGCAAGCATAGCACCATTTTCGTTTAAGTAATACCATGCACCATTATCGTTTAACCATCCAATCTTCATTGCACCTGAAGGTTGTAAGAAGTACCAAGTACCTTTGTCATTAAACCAACCAGTTTTCATAGCGCCAGATTCACTTAAGTAATACCAATTTGTACCTTCTTTTATCCAACCTTTAGCCATTATACCATCAGTTTTCATATAGTACCAAGTACCATTATTAGAAAGCCATTGACCTTTAACTTGGACTCCATCATTATTGTAGAATAGCCAGCCGGCAGTAGTATTTACCCAACCTTTATTTACAGTTGGAGTATTAGTATTATTATTATTATTTGTTGTTGAAACTTGTCCTCCTATCAATGAGTATACTTCTTGGCTTTGATTCCAAATAACGATATTACTGTCATCATAAACAAACATTTTATTGAAAGAACCATCAACTTTATATACTTTTATCCAATCTGTATTATCATCCCATTTATAGAGATACCCACCTGATAATCTCCATAAGTTTCCGTTAACATCTGTATCAATGGCGACTTTATTATCAATAACTTCGGCTACTTCACTTGATTGTTCACTCACATTTGTATAGTTATAAGAGCTTTTTGAACTTAATGTTATAGTTTGGGTTTTTATAGCATTTCCGCTTATACTATAATTAATTAATTTATCATTAGAAATAGTATAGTTGTTAAGCAAAGTGTGATTTGAATCTAAAGCATTACCGTTGTCTTGTGAAATTATATAGCTAGTTACTGAATTAGCATATTTCACTCCATTTATATTACCAGAAGCTTGAGCTTTTGAAATTTTTTGAATAACATTAAAGCTTATACTACCAGGGACTGAAGCATCAAATATAGATTTCCCTGCAATAGTGACTCCATTTATTTTAGTTATTGCAACACTAGAATTTGATGATGTTACAGTGATTTTAGCTTTTCTATATATAAACTTACTATCTTGACCAATAACATCTAAATTCGTTGAGCTAACACTGGCTGATATGACTTTAGTTGCACCTGATCCATCATATTGATCATTAGTATTTAAAATAGTTGCTGTTTTTTCAGTAGAACCATTGTTTGTTGTAATTCTTAGGGAACCAATATTATAGTCTGCATCAATATAGTTTCCATTTTCATCAGTATAAACATTTAGTGAAGTTGCATTTCCATTAGTTGTTTTATCAGCAGTATATTGAATTCCATACCAAGGGGTAGAGAATTTATTACCTAATAGTTCTTTATCAGCTAAACTTTTTAGAGTTGATGCATCAGCTGAAGTATACCTTCCATCAGAATCACGTTTTATATTTTTTCTTAAAGCTGTTGCTGCATCATCTTCTGCATTTTCTTTAATAGATTTATCTGTTAGCGAGCCAGTAGTTAAATCAATAAAATATTTTCCGTTTTGAAGTGAAGCATACTTTGAACCATAATTTTCAACCGATGAACCACTGTCAATGTCTGATAAATTATTAAGCTTTCCATTTGATAAATAGTTGGCTGAATCTTCGCTATTATTAACATTACCATCAATATAAAATTTTCCATCTTTATAAGCTATTGCATTATATATAGTACCTTCTTGAGTATTGGTTTTCTTGTAATCAATTGCATTGGCAGGTATTGTTGAAATAATAGCTGCTGCAACTAAGAGGGATGCTGTTTTGCTCATTCCTTTTATCATATTAATTCCTCCATTTTTTGTTATAATTGCTGATTTTATAAAAATGAAAGCTTTATTTAACTTTCTTGCTATAATATACAATAGATCTTAATACAAAGGGGACTTTTTTTTGAAAAGAATCGAAAACAAAAAGTTTTCGGTATATATTGTATAATTATGTGTTATTTATGATATTACAAATTAATGTTTGAATTTTAATTTGTATTTTATAAATTAAATAGAATTAAAAGTACCTGAAATGAATAAGAAAATTGTATTATGTAGTGATAATGTGGTATATTAGAACAGCAGTATTATTCTTCTTTATTAATATAACAATAGTAATATAAGAAGAAAAATGAAAGTTTTAATTACATTATATATAATAAATTTATCTTAGAAGTATTAAAAATCAGGGAGAAGATGATATGAACAAAAACATTAAGAAAATTATTATTACTGCTTTTACAATGATTATGCTTGGGGGGATTTCACAATTAAATAATTTAAAGCTCTTGTCAACAGAAGCTCATGCTGAAACAGGCAATTTAACAATAATTAAAATAAAAACATATAAAGAAGATGTATCGAAGACTTATAATGATGAAGTGCAAGGAAATGTATATCTAAGAACTCTTAGTATAAGTGATGGTGATTTGAGTTTTTCTAAAGAAAAAAATAGTTATGATGTTGAAGTTGATGATGGAATTAGTGAAATTGCTATAATTGCAAAACCAGATTGTGATAATGATGAATATGATAATTATGAAATTACAATAAATAATGTAATTGTTAAAAAGGATGATAAATTCAAAAAGATAGTATCGTTAAATAAGGGAAAAAATATAATAAAGATAACTGTTAAAAATAACAAGGATGGAAAGCGAACTTATACAATTAATATTACAAGAGCAAAAGCATCATCAGATAATGATAACCCTAATAATGAGGCAATTACAGCTTTAAAGATAAAAGCAAATCAGTGGGTTATGGTTAATGGAAATTGGCAATATAATGATTCTCAAGGGAATCCAGTGAAAAACAATTGGATAAAAAATTACTATTTAAATGGAAATGGGAATGTAGCCACAGGATGGTTATATTATAGTGGAAATTGGTATTACTTGGGAGGCGATGGCGCTAAAAAAATAGGTTGGCAATTAGTTGGTGAAAAGTGGTATTACATGGATACTGAAGGAAGAATGCAAACAGGTTGGATTAAAGATAAAGATGGAAAATACTATTATTTAAACACTAATGGTGAGCTGACTTATAATAATTTAATTTATGAAAATAACTAGCTCTTGATAAAATTTCGATATATATAGTATATTACTCGATATGTTAAAAAACGAATTGAGTAATATACTATTTTTTTAATTGAAACAACCTAAACCTTTAAGTTTACTATTATTCGTTAATTTCATAAAACTTATATCAGGTAAAGCACCATCAGCACCTCTATCTTTTGTAAGCTGGCTTGTGTCAAAACTTTGAAAATTATCAGCTGAAATCATTGAAGCATCCATGTTCCATGAATTATTTGAATTATTTTCTGATGGAAGGTTAGCTTCATCCAAGGTATTATTTTTATAAGAAAGATTGTAATGTAAAACTTCTTTTGTACCTGGAACATCTATAGGATTGCTTATACTTTCGCATTCAACCATATTAAAGTTTCCTTTCTTATTATTATAAGCAGTGTTATTTGTCCAAATTGCTGATTGTCCTGGTTGATGATTAGCATAAAAGCCATGAGCGCCATTATTTACAGAAAGGCAGTTTTTAACAGTATGGACTGGAGGCGTGAAATCTATTGCTTTTTTCCCCCAGCCACCAATCTTAAAACCATTAGAATCTCCTCCAGCATTCATATTGAAAGCCCAGCAAGAATCGAATGTATTAGTACCTTTTGAACTAATACAATCATAACCATCATCACTATTGTTCCAAGCACGGCATTCTTTAAAGGTAACGCCATCTCCATGAGCTCCAAAGCCATCAATGTTTCCAATTGATATACCTTTAACACCAATATTATTATAGGAATCACATCTAAAACAAGCTCCTGTGGCATGTCCTGTAAAATAGAAGCCAATAGCTTGATTATTTGAACAAGTAACTTGGTTAAAAGTGGCATTTCCTTCTATTCTAAAACATTCAGATTGCTTTTGACTCCCTACAGGAACCCCTGTAACTTTTATTGATTGAAAAGCTACATCTTTTGCTGATGGTTTTATATAAAAGGCTGCTACACGTTTTGTAGTTGGCATATTTGAAAAATCAAAAACTGGAACATCACTTGAAGAATAAGCTTTGTATGTAATTCCACTTTTAGAAATTTCATTTACATAATTATAAATGGCATCTGAATCATTAATTGAAAAATCTTTATAAGTACCACCAAGTATGTAAACTGTATCACCAGAAGAAGCTGCTTCTTGTGCTTTTAAGAAACTTGCAAAGGGCTTTTCTAAGGTGCCAGGATTATTATCACTTCCATTTGTAGCTATAAAATAGCTTTTTGAAGTAACAGCAGGCACTGAAGAAGAGGTACATGCTGTTATTACTGTGCTTAATAAAATTGTAATGAAGCATAAACATAGTCTTTTTATTGATTTATTCATAAAAGTTCTCCTAACAATAATCTGTAATTTATTAAAATTAATAATACATATTAATTAAATGAAGATATGTAGATTATACAATAATTGGAGTTTGTTGCTAAAATATATGATAGAGGTATTATGTGAAATATAGGTGAAATTTATAAAAATTAATTCTATAATCATAATTTTACAGTGAGTACAAACTTAACAGAATATTCATGATTTTTTTTGTTAATGTATATTGACACCTTATAATAAGGTATGATATACTACATACAACTTAGGGGAGTAGCTTACAAGCTATAGAGCCAACAGCCGGTATTTTAGATGCCTGGTTCTATACTCCATACGGAAAGCAAGACCTTTGATATGATTTAGTTATTACTAATCAATTCAAAGGTCTTTTTTTATATATTTTGCTAAATAAATTGTTCAAGACATAAATATTTCAAAAGCAAATCAACATTCATTGGTAATTGAGTATTGACATTGATAATTGCAATATATGCCTAAGATTATTAAATTGGAGGGAAAAAATATGAACATATATTATTTTATTTTAGTTTTACCAGCAATAGTTTTTTCGCTTTATGCTCAGTTTAAGGTAAAAGGAACCTTTGACAAATATAGCAATTATGGAAATGCGAGAGGGTTAACTGGTGCTCAAGTTGCAAGAAAAATTCTTGATAGCAATGGACTTTATGAAGTAGTTGTAGTTCCAACTGAAGGAAGCTTGACCGATCACTATGATCCTTCTAAAAAGGTAGTAAGATTATCTGAAACAGTATATTATAGTAATTCAGTTGCAGCAATTGGAGTTGCAGCGCATGAGACAGGACATGCAATTCAACATAAAGTAAAATATGCTCCACTTCATTTAAGAAGTAGTCTTGTACCAGTTGCAAATATAGGATCTATGGCTGGACCATATATGGCTATTTTCGGATTAATGTTCCAAGTTTCTTGGCTTGCAGAACTAGGTATATTGTTTTTTGCAGCAGCAGTAGCCTTTTATCTTGTAACTTTGCCAGTAGAATTCAATGCAAGCAGCAGAGCACTTTCAGAATTAGAGACTCAAGGATTGCTTAATTATAGTGAAATTGCTCCGGCAAGGAAAGTTTTAAATGCAGCTGCCATGACGTATGTTGCTTCAGCTATAACTGCTATTGCTAATTTACTTAATCTCGTAATTCTATTTATGGGAGATAGAGACAGAGAATAATAAAAAGGAGGAAGATTTTATGCTTAAAAATAAAAAAGGATTGCCTCAGTTTCTTACTGTGGCAGTCATAATTACAATACTAATAAATATAGTAATATATTTTGTTTCTCAATCAAACTATAAACAAATTGATTATAGTGAATTTCTTACAATGGTAAATAACAAGCAAATTGAATCTGTTCAAATTGATAGTGATAGGCTTGTAATTACACCTAAAAATGAAGATAACGCTTCTGCTTTAAATAAAAAATTATACTATACAGGTAATTTAGATTATCCTCAGTTAGTAGACAAGTTATATAATGCAGATATAAAATTTACTACACCTGTTAAGAATACTCAACTTCCAATAATTAGCTTTTTACTTTCGTGGATTTTACCTTTTGCATTATTCTATTTTCTTGGTAATTTCCTTATGAAGTCTATGGGCAATAAGCTTGGAGGAGGCGCAATGTCTTTTGGAAAAAGCAATGCCAAAGTATATGTTGAAAAGACCACAGGCGTAAGTTTTAAAGATGTAGCTGGACAGGAAGAAGCGAAGGAATCTCTTAAGGAAATTGTTGATTTTCTACACAAGCCGGAGAGGTATACAAAGATAGGAGCTAAGCTTCCTAAGGGAGCACTTCTTGTAGGGCCTCCAGGTACAGGTAAGACATTACTTGCTAAAGCAGTAGCAGGAGAAGCAAAGGTTCCTTTCTTCTCACTTTCAGGATCAGGTTTTGTTGAAATGTTTGTAGGAGTTGGTGCTTCAAGAGTTAGAGATTTATTTTCACAAGCAGAAAAACAAGCCCCATGTATTATTTTCATAGATGAAATTGATGCAATAGGTAAGAGTAGAGATGGGAATATAGGTGGAAATGATGAAAGAGAGCAAACATTAAATCAGCTTTTAGCTGAAATGGATGGTTTTGATTCATCTAAAGGAGTTGTTATTCTTGCAGCAACAAATAGGCCAGAAGTTCTTGATAAGGCTCTTTTAAGACCAGGACGTTTTGATAGAAGAGTTATTGTTGATAAACCTGATTTAAAAGGAAGAGAAAATATTCTTAAGGTTCATTCAAAGAATATAATTATGGATGAAAGTGTAAAACTTAATGATATTGCTCTTGCAACAGCAGGTGCTGTCGGCGCCGATTTAGCTAATATGGTTAATGAAGCAGCCTTAAGGGCAGTAAGAATGGGAAGAGATAAGGTAAAACAGGAAGATTTATTTGAAGCAGTTGAAACTATAATTGCAGGTAAAGAGAAAAAAGACAGAGTTATGTCTGAAAATGAAAAAAATATAGTTGCCTTCCACGAAGTTGGACATGCATTAGCTTCTGCACTTCAAAAAAAGACTCAGCCAGTACATAAAATCACAATTGTACCAAGAACAATGGGAGCATTAGGTTACACTATGCAGATGCCTGAAGAAGAAAAATATCTTATGACAAAAGAGGAAATATTAGAACAAATAATAGTTTTACTTGCTGGAAGAGCGGCAGAAGAGCTTGTGTTTAATGAAGTAACAACTGGTGCTTCAAATGATATTGAAAGAGCTACTAGCCTAGCAAGACAAATGGTAACTATGTACGGCATGTCAGATAAATTTGGTATGATTGGACTTGAATCAATACAAAATAGATATCTTGATGGACGTCCAGTTAGAAATTGTTCAGATGAAATTTCTGCTGAAGTTGATCGTGAAGTCATAAATATTATAAATAAAGCTTATGAAAAGGCAAAGGAACTTTTGAAGATCAATATGGAAGCTTTAGGTAAAATATCATCTCATCTTATTTTTAAAGAAACAATAATGGGAGAAGAGTTTATGGAAATTTTAAATTCAGTCCAAAATAAAGAGTTAGTAGATGCTTAAGCTAGAGATATCAATGCGCAGAATTAGACTTATGTGGTAACTTACCGAAATATGATACATTTATCTTCCGCAGGACTAGTGGAATTTTCGCTGGAAGGTTCTAAATGTGGGCTTGTCATCATTTCAGCGTGTTCCAGATGTAAAATTTGAACAAGCTGAAAATGAAACAAGCCCACATTAATACCCTTCAACAGCTCAATTTCACATGCCTGCTCCAGAAAAAAATGTATCATATTTCTAGTGTAGTTTAGTAATTTTAATTTCTCAAGAGTGTATACCCATTAATAAGTTTGATTATTCATTTGGATATCTATAGAATTGAGCAGAAATAATTTATAATTATGCAAAAAGCTCTACTTATAAATATAATAGGCACTAAAACATCTATAAATTATAGGGTTTTAGTGCTCTATTTTTATAATTAGTATTATCTCAATCTATCAGAGGAATTTGAAGAACTTATTACTTCTCTTTTCTTAGAGGTAATGGTTTTGTCAGAGTCTTTTTTTGAATTTGTGTCACTAGTTAATTCTGAGGGGGAATTTAATATTTTTAAACCTGGTACATCATAAGCATTACGAACCATAACGTTGTTCTCCTTTCATTATTCATAATTTAGTCAAGCTTATTTTATCTAACAAGTATATTTTATCTTTATTTATTTCGTTTATACAGGAAGTTTATAACAATAACCTTGAAAATGATAAAAATAAATGCCATTATAATATGTATGTAGTATTTTAATTTTGAGTGAAAATTTTTTTTACTATATACGGTACAAGAGATTTATTTAAAAACTTAAAGATTTCCAAAGGAAATCAACATTAATTGACCATTTATAATTGAAAAATATGTAGTTAGCTGAAAAATGCATGATTTAATTGGAGGTGAAAATTTTGAATTCATATAAGGCAACAATTCTTTTAGTTATAGTAGCTATTGGATTTTTTCTTACATATCCATTTAACAACACTTTTGCAGGAGGTTTGCTAAGCAGTGTTTTTGGTGCTGCAATGATTGGTGGTTTAGCAGATTGGTTTGGAGTAAGTGCATTATTTAGAAAGCCCCTTGGAATTCCTTTTAAAACAGAAATTATTCCAAGGAATCGTGAAAAGATCTTTAATGCCTTAAGTGATATGGTAGGCGAAGAATTATTGACCAAAGACAATATAAATGAAATGATTAATAAAAATAGCATATCAGGATTTTTTATTAAATATCTAAGTGAAAATAAAGAGAATAAAAGGTTAAAGGAAGTAGCTTCAAAAATAGTTAGTGACATAGTATGGAAGATCAGTCCAAAAGAAACCGGTAAATTAATTGAAGGCTTAATAAAGGAAAATATTCTTAAAATAAAAATTTCTAATATAATAGCAGCAGCAATTGAGGTGTCTATAAACAAAGGATATGACTTGAAAATTATTGATTTTATAGTTGATGAATTAATTAAGCTTACAAAAACAGAGCAAGCAGCCAAGTTAATTGTTAAATTAGTAGAAGAAACGATGAAATCTTATGAAAAAGGAATGAAGAGGAGAAGATTTGTAAATTCAATAATATTTGATATGATTTTGCAGTTATCTCCTTATGAAATTTCCCTTCAAATTCAAAATAAATTGATTGATTCGCTAGGAAAATTTAAAAATCCTACAAATCAAACTAGAGTTGAATTTATGATATGGATGGACCAGAAAATTAAAGAACTTAAAAGTGACTCAGCACTACAAGAAAAAATAGAAAATTGGAAGGCTCAGCAAATTAATAGTGAGTTGGATTTGCATAGTAAAATTGCTGATTTCATAGAGAATATTAGAGATAAAAATTTAGAAAATTCTTCTGAAGTTGACAATTTAAATATGAAAATTGAAGAGCAGCTTAATAAACTAATAGATGAATTTAAAGTTAATATTGAATGGCAAAGGAAGCTAGATTATAAAGCTAAAGGATTATTGTTAGAGTTTGTTGACAATAATCATAGTAAAATTGGTTCTATGGTTAAAGAAAATCTAAATAAATTTTCTAATGATATGATAGTTAACTTAATTGAAACTAAGGTGGGGAATGACTTACAGATGATTAGGATCAATGGTTCTGTTGTTGGAGGCCTTGTTGGTATGATGACCTTTCTTTTGACCTTTTGGATTTAGTTGAGGTGTAAATATATGAAAAATAAAAAATTAGCAAATAAAATATTAGTGTTTCTATTTCTTGGATTTTGTATAATAACACTTTTTAGAATATTTATTTTGGATAATTTTACTGTAAGGATGTTAAGTTTTACAATTGAGGCTGCTTTAGTTGGGGGGATTGCAGATTGGTTTGCAGTAACTGCTTTATTTAATAAACCGCTTGGTTTTCCATGGCATACAGCAATTATACCTAAAAATAGGGATAAAGTAATAGAAGCGGTCTCAGTTATGGTAGAAAGTGAATTATTAAGTCCTAAATTTCTTGAAGGCAAAATACAGGAAATTCATATAATAGATTTATTAATCGCCTATATAGATAAGCATGATACGAAAAAGAGTATTGCTAAATTGATAGCAAAATATGGTCAAGAAGCTATGAGCAAAATTAATAGCAATGAAATAGCAGGTTATATAGAAGTTTTTTTAAAAAATAAAATTAAAAGTACTAAAATATCTCCAAAGTTAAAAATGTTGGTTGACTGGGCAATAAAAAATGGTGAATATGATAACTTTTTAGAAAAAATCATAGATGGATTAATTGTCTTTATAAAGAAAGATAGTACAAGAGTAGAAATATACAATATACTTAATGACGTTGTTCAAAAAAGAAAAAGTGAAACTAACGGCTTAAAGCAAATGCTATTAGAATTATCCTTAGATATTGCACAAGGAACTAATAGCTTAAACTTAAAGGATGCAGCTATTTCTATACAGGAAACTTTACTTCAAATACTAATAAATATGAAAGATAAAAATGATCCAATGTACATAAGATTGGATGAGATGCTTAAGGAAAATATAAAAAAAATGGAAACAGACCTTGTAATAATTAATTCAATAGAAAATTGGAAAGAAGAAATAATAAGTAAAATCCAATTGAGGGAGGAACTTCAAAAGCTAATTGATGGAACTATTAAAATTACTGCTAACCTTCCAGCTGAAATAGACAGTTATAATACGGAATGGGGGACAGCAAATAATGCTAAAATAATTAAGTGGCTTTTAATTCAAGTAAACAGGTATTGGTTAAACTTTAAACAAGATGAAAAAATTAAAAAATGGTTGGAAGCATATATTAAAGAAAGTATTATGAAGGTATTAAATGCAGAGCATCATTTGGTAGGAACTATGGTAAAGGAAACTTTAAACACTTTTACAAATGAGGCTCTTAATGAATTTATTGAAAGTAAGGCTGGAAATGACTTGCATTGGATTCGTATAAATGGTTCAATAGTAGGTGCAGTAGTAGGTGTGATATTATATTTATTTGTAAATTTATTTTACGGGCCAGTTGTTGCTCCAATTATTAGAGGTTGGTTTCCTATGTGAAATATAATTTACTGCTCATAAGTACTAGAATTAAAGAATTTAAGAATTTGCTTGAATAATGCGGGTCAGAAAGATTTGTGTTATTTTATTTATAAAAGGAATACTTAAAAATTGTTTTGAGTATTCCTTTTGATCTTTTTAAGATTTAATTATATTAATAATTTAAGTGCAGAATTTCCACTTATTGAATTGCTTTGATATTTGATACTTTTACTACAATTATTATATAACCCATTCTTGATTTCTTTAAATAAGCCTGTAAAATGGTCTTTGTTTTTATTAAGTGAGAAATTAAAGTCATTATGCGATATTTGAGATGTGTTTGCTAATAGTGAATTTAATGTTTTATCAATTTCCTTATTTTTAGTTTTATAGTATTTTTGTTCGGTTTCTAATTTTTCTATTTGTTTATCGATTGAATTTGATAATTCTTTTATAGTTGAATTACTTAATTTTAAGGTTTTTGAAGACATATCTTTAATATTAAGTTCATATTGTTCTGATGAATTGTTGCCTATCGTTACATTTAAATCTGTAGTTGAAGCATGTTCATAGGTAACGCCAGTAATAGCTACACCATGTTGTATATCTGCTCCAGCTTTACTGAATTCAATAGTTAACCCTTTTGAATTTCCTTCTTTTGTTATTGTTACAGCATTGCCTTTAACAACAAAGTCACCTTCTTTAGATGCTTGTCCGTCTATCATAAAGCCTCCCCCTGAGACTATAGATAAGTCACTTCCATGGAGAATCATATCATGTAACTTGCCGGCTTGAGGTCCTTCAGGATTTAGTCCATCTTTAAATTTTATACTTAATGTGCTATTTGGACCAGCATCTCCTAAAGCAGTAAGTTTTATATTTGTACCTTTAATACCAGCAGAATCTTGTAATTCAGCGGTAACACCAAATTTTTCTTTGTTGGTATTAATGTAGTCTGCTAACTTTGACATAGAATAGTTATCAAAAATCTTAATTTCTTGATCATTAATAACTAAAGTTCCGCCAACGGAAACAGTACCAGTATTTCCTCTTAAAGTGTAAGTTGCTGGTTTTGCTAATTCTGTTACTCCACTAGTCATTATAGTTTTACCATAAACTATAGCATCTTCTAATTTACCAGCTTGAGGCCCTTCAGGGTGTATTCCGTTTTTATATTCTACAGTTAACTTACTAAATTCGCCTGGTTGACCTAAAGCTGTAAGCTTTAAATTTGTATCCTTAACACCAGCAGAATCTTGCAATTCAGCAGTAACACCAAATTTTTCTTTATTGGTATTAATATAGTCTGCTAATTTTGTCATAGGGAAGTTATCTGTAATTTCAATTTCTTCACCATTAATAACTAAAGTCCCACCAACAGATACAGTACCTGTATTACCTCTTATGGTGTAAGTAGCTGCTTCACTTGATTGTATGCCACTGCTGCCACTAAAAGCAACATTTGGTGCTATAACGGAATTATTTGGAGATGATACTGATTTTACAACAGTGTCAGCACCTTCGCCTTCTAAGTTATACTTCATTTTGATGATATTATCAGTTATATTTGTATTGCTGGTTACGGCGGCAGATTTATTATTTTTAACTATATTTGCTATTTCAGATTGATTTGTATCAGAAAGTTTATCGATATGATCAGCGAGTTTGGATAATGTATCTTTATCCATATAGTCTCTAACATTTGCATCTGCAGGTATTTTGTTTATTAGTTTTTTTATTTTTTTCAAGTCATCAATAATTTTTGTTGCAGTATCATCAGATTTTTGCACAATTGACTTTGCCTCAAGAGCATTATCAATTTTTCTGAATAACTCTTCATTCTTTAGGCGATTTTTCTTGTCTGGAGAAAAATCAATACTTGTTTTCATATGATGGGAACTTTTATTTACCTTGGATGAATTCTTAAGATTAATATTTGAAGCTTGTACTGATGGAAGTACAGAATTTCTAAATATTAAATTGTTACATATTTTCATTTTATTTCACTCCTTTCTTGATAGATAAAAGATAGTACGAATTTGTTACTATATTTACCTCGGAATTATTTCCAATTTATTTATCGGAAGAAAAATTAACCACTTAAGATATAAAAAGTTAAAATGCAACAAAAAATATAAATATAACTCAAAAAAATACAAAATTCGAATTAAATGTATTACGATTTTTAGAGATAAAATTATTTATATTAAATGAGTAAAAATAATGTTTTTAGCTGAGTCATAAAGAGAAATTAATTAGCATAATATTAGGATAAAGATTTGGTCTGTATCAAACATTAGCTTTAGCTTAATACCATAAAATGTTAGACTGATAACATATTAATTTAAAAAATATTGGAGGTAATGATTTATGACAGTAGATATTTTTAATGCATAGCAGAGGCTATTGCATTATTATAACAATGTGATGAAATAGCCTTTGCAAATCCTAAACCAGAAATAGGAGGAGCAAAATGAGCTATTTAAAAAAATATGAGTGGGAATTAATGCCTAAAGATTTACCATTAGTTAAAAGAAATTGTCCTAAGTGTAATGAAAAAACACATTATATTAATAGTGAAAAATTCAGAGTAAATGCAAATAAAAATAATATTGATATTTGGTTAATTTTTCAATGTGAAAAATGTAAATCCACTTTTAATATGACTATATATGAAAGAACAAAACCAAGTGATATTGAGAATGAAGAATATGAAAACTTTCTTTCTAATGAAAAGACATTAGCTAGAGAATATGCTTTTAATCTAAGTATATATAATAAAAATAAGGCTGAAATTGTCTTAGACGATATTGGATATGAAGTTATTCAAAAAGAATTGAAAGAATATAGTGTAAATAAAAATGAGTTAATTATTCAAATTATTTGTAAATATCCAATAGAATTGAGATTGGATAAGCTTTTAAGTGATAGACTTGGAGTATCAAGAAGTCAAATTAAAAAAATACATGAAAAAGGAGTAATATTTATTAAAGATGATAAAAATTCATTAAATGTAAAAATAAAAAATGAAATGGAGATACATATTTTAAGGTATCTAGAGGATATAGATATACTACAAGCAATAGTAGTATAGGTCATTCAATTAGTTTCAAGCACGAATTATTTATGTAAAAAGAATTTTAATAAAAAATACAAAATCTATGATTTTGTATTTTTTAGAATATTGTTTTTTATGTAAGCAAAAGTTTTATTCTCACCTTCCTTTGCAAGCTTATTAAGCAAAGTCTCTAAAAGTATGCGGACATCATTATGTAAAACGTAGTAGTGTTTCCTATTTTCATAATAATCTAATGGGCTATTATCTGAATATTTATCTTTTAAATAATTTTTTGAAGCACATACTCTATCTATAAACATTTCTACTACATATTTAGTAGGCATTTTCATTCCCATTAAGCCATCAGCTTCATTTGAACCATAATCTATCCAATATTCAAAATGGTGTCTATTTCGTCCCTTATGATGTAACCATGCAGAAGAATAACCTTCAACAGTTTTTTGGACTCCATTAGGACTAACATATCCACGATAATATTTTATCCCAGCTGAAAATTCTATAAATGAATATTTAGAAAGATCATGAAGTAACCCTTGTTTATATAAACCTACCTTAAAACAATATTTCATAACTAATAGTTTATGATACGTTATAGTCTTAAAATGATTAATAATATTCATAATTTCTCCTATTTTTTAAAATTATCATTATTTAACTAGTACAAGCTAATATTATTATATATTTTTTCAATTTAAATATAAAGAGGAAAAGAGACTAGCATATTATTGATATGTGTTATAATAGAAAATAAAGTAAAAAGATACAGATGTTTGTAAGGAGCGATGGAACAAATGATAGTAAAAAAATTAGAAGAATATATGATTGATGAATGCGTTGATTTGTATATTGACACATTTTCAAGAGAACCATGGAATGACGTATTTGAATCAAGGGTGCAAGTTTTAAATTTTTTTAATAATCATATAAAAAACAATTACTTTTTAGGATATGTTGCAATTATAGATGAGAAGATTACAGCATTAAGTATTGGAATGAAAAAACCTTGGATTGAAGGAATGGAGTACTATATAGATGAATTTTGTGTAAGTTACTCGATGCAAGGGAATTGCATTGGAAGTGAGTTTTTAAAAGAAATAGAAAAAATGAATGAATTAAAAGGAGTAAATAGCATAATTTTGAATACAGAAAAAGGGTATCCGTCCTATGATTTTTATATAAAGAATGGCTTTAATTCAATCAATGATTTAGTTGTTTTGGGAAAATAAAAAAGATAATACAAATTAATTTATATAAAATTTAATTAGTTGAGGCGTATATGAAAAAGAAATATTTTTATAATAGTTTATTGATTTGTATGATATTTATGCAGCTAATGGGATGTAATAATCAAAAGGTAAAATTGAATAACAAATCAGGTGATAATGGTAGTTTTGCAACTTCAATTACTAGTGAGAATGCTACAACAAAAATTGTTGATTATAGTAAAGCATTTAATGGTATTGGAGGCTGTGCAGTATTTTATAATAACGATAAAAAAGAATATCAATTTTATAATAAAGAAGCCTGTGAAATAGAGGTATCACCTTGCTCTTCATTTAAGATAATTTCAACATTAATAGGCTTAAAGAATGGAATATTAACTTCGGCTGATACAAAAATGAAATATAATGGGACTAAATACCCCTTAGAAGCATGGAATAAAGATTTAACTTTAAAAGAGGCATTTCAAACATCATGTGTTTGGTATTTTAGATCTGTTATTGATAAAGTTGGTCAAGATAGTATGCAGGCAGAACTTAATGAGATTCACTATGGGAATTGTGATATAAGAGAGTGGAAAGGCGGAAACATTAATTTGCTACGTGAATTAAATGGTTTTTGGTTAGAATCTTCTTTGAAAATTTCACCAAAGGAACAAGTAAATGTTCTATCAATCATTTTTGAGGGTAAAACTGATTTCTCTCGTAAAAACATTGAAACTCTAAAAGAAATAATGTTAGTGGAGAGAAAAGGCAATATTTCTATATATGGTAAGACAGGGACAGGATTTAAGAATAATGCTTGGTTTGTTGGTTGGTTAGAGAATGGAAGTGAAAAATATTCTTTTGCAGTTCATTTGAGTGATGGTAAGGGTAAGGATATTTCAGGGCAAATGGCAAAAGAAATTGCACTTAAAATTATAAGCGAATACTATTAAGATAAGTAATGAAGTAATGTTGAGTTTATTTTAATAATATAAGGGAGATAAATTATATGAATAAAGTTTTGGTACTTGGAGGAAGTGGACTTCTAGGAACAGCTATAATAAAGGAAATGGATAAATATGAGAAGTATGAGATTTATACAACCTATTATGGACATCTGCCTTCAATAAATAAAGAGTTATGTTTTAAGCTAGATTTAGAAGATGTTGAGAATATTAACTGTATTTTAAAAAATATAGAGCCTAAGATTGTTATATCTTGTTTAAGAGGAGATTTTGACAAACAGTTGATTTTGCATACAAAAGTTGCCAAGTATTTGAAAGAAAATAACGGTAAATTGTATTTCTTCTCTACGACAAATGTATTTGATAATGATTATAGCAAGCCACATTATGAAGACGATGCACCTAATTCAAGAACCGATTATGGAAGATTTAAAATTGCATGTGAAAAAAGCATTATTGAGATATTGAAAGAAAATTCATGTATATTAAGAATTCCTCAAGTTTGGGGAAAAGATTCTCCAAGGCTTACAGAACTATTAAATACAATTAATAATAATGAAGCTATAACTGTATTTCCAAAACTTTTTCTTAATGTTAATTCAGATGAAATGATTGCAAAGCAATTAAGTTATATTATAGAAAATAGATTGATTGGAATTTTCCATTTGGCCTCAGAAGATATTGATAATCAAAGTAGCTTTTATAAAAGATTAATAATGAAATTAGGATTTGATAATACACTTATTAATGAAAATTTAGAAGAAGAAGGTTATTTTGCGCTTAAATCAAAAAGGATGAATGAATTTCCTGAGTATTTAAGAGTAAATAGCAAAGCGGTAATTAAATATCTAACAGCCAAATAATAATAAAATTTTGAAAGAAGGTTTTTATATGCATAACTGTGCCTTATGTTCTATTCATGCATGTAACAAAGGAGAATTAGATAAAGCTCCAAAAAATTGTCCAAGTCTTGATGAAAATATAGAAGATATGAAAGAAATATATAAAGAGGAAGAAAACTATAGAATTGCGAAAGCATCAGCATTAGTTGTAAGTAAAGGATATTGTGAAAAGACAAGGTTAGAAGAGATAATGGATTTTGCAAATAGATGCGAATATAAAAATATAGGTATAGCGTTTTGTATAGGATTAGCTAATGAAGCTAAAATGTTAAGTAAGATCCTTAAATATAATGGATTTACTGTAAATTCTATCATCTGCAAGAATGGAAGTATCTCAAAAGAATTTATTGATATAAAGTCAAATGTGCCAATGTGCAATCCAATTGGACAAGCTGAATTATTAAATAAAGCAAAAACAGATTTAAATATCCTTTTAGGATTATGTGTAGGACATGATTCGCTATTTATAAAATATTCGAAAGCTCCAATAACTATTTTTGCTGTAAAAGATAGAGTTTTAGCACATAATCCATTAGGAGCAATATATCAAGCGGAATCTTATTACAAGGATAAATTATTCCCTGAAAATTGAAATTTCCTACTACTAAAGTAGTAGATTTGGTATTAAAAATAGTCAAATAATAATATTGAAATAAATACCATGAGAGAGTAAAATGTATTTAATATAAAAATAAGAATGCAATGAGGCATATGTATTCTCTAGGCTTAGAGATCATGTGTCTTTTTTTATTAAATAAAGGAAGGAAGTTTTATATATGCGTAACTTAGAAACTAATGATTGGATGGTTATTAATAATATTGTTTATCAAATTAATTCTATAGAGGATTCAGTGACCATGAGAAAAAACTTCCTTACTCAAATGGCTTTGATTTTAAATTTTGATAGTGCTGACTTTTATATTGCAGAAGAATTAAATAGTCATACCTTAATTAATCCTGTTTTTTATAATTATACACCTAAAGCTGATGAAAATTATATGGATAAGTATGATGGTATAGATTATAGTAGAGGGTTAATGTTTGGAGGAAAAAGTAAGGTATATAGGGAAAGTGATATAATTTCAGAAGAAAAAAGAGTTCAATCAGAGTATTATAAGAAATATTTTGAGCCTAATAATTGGCATCACACTTTAAATATGATATTAGCTCATAAAGGTCAATTTGTTGGAGTGGTTTGTTTTTTTAGGTTAAAAGGAAAAGAAGATTATACTTACGAAGATTCTTTTATACTAGATATGATAAAGGAACATCTAGCATTTAGATTATTTCAGGATTTAAATAAAAATACTGCTGGAAGTGAAAAAATATCAGTTTCTGAATGTGCTAGGACTTATAATTTAACAAAGCGAGAAGAAGCTGTATTGCAAGAACTTATGAATGGAACTGACAGCAATGAAATCAGTAACAAATTATGTATTACACCAAATACTTTAAAAAAGCATGTACTGAATATTTATAGAAAACTGAACATAAAAAATAGAGTTCAGTTATTTAAAATGGTTAAGGAAAAAGAATAAAGTACTACTTTATGAGTAGGTGTATCTTAAAAAGTATAATTAAAATGGTGTTTTTGGACAATTGTTATAAATAGTTTTTGATAGTATATTATTCACAAGAAGTAGTTATCAGGGCTGAGTGTAACATATTTTCATATAATTAAATTATTGGGGAGGGATATTACGTGAAAGAAATTGTACTAATTATAAGACCAGAAAAATTAGAAATTGTAAAAAGTATTTTAGATGAATACCACTGTGGAGGTATGACAATTTCAACTGCAATGGGGTGTGGAACTCAAAGAGGTTCTGTTGAAGGCGTAAATGAAATTAAAGGACTTAAAACAAATATTAATTTATTACCTAAAATTAAGGTTGAAGCAGTTGTAGAAGATAGTGTTTTAGAGGATATATTTTTAGCTGTCATAGACAAAGTTGGAACTGGACATGTTGGGGATGGTAAAATATTTGTAAGAAATATTGAACAAGCTGTTCGTATCAGAACAGGTGAAAGAGGAGAAAAGGCTTTATAATTATATATATGCAAAGGCGCATGAAGATTAATTTATCTTTATGCGCCTTTTTGATCCTTTTGAAATTAAGGTTGTGAAAATGAAATAAAGAGAATAGAAAGATAACCAATTACGAAAATTTTATAAGCTATAAGTAATATTTGATAAGAGGAGTGAGTTATATGATTAAAAGAACATTAAAAAAGTTTATGGCAGTTGTAATGATGGGGACTATAATTACAGCAAGTTTAGCAGGGTGTGGATCAAGCTCCAAGCCAGCTGCTAGTGGGGATTCTAGTAGTGCAGCTCCAAGTAGTAAGGAATTAAATGTCATATGTTGGTCAGAATATTTGCCAGATGAAGTTGTACAAGGCTTTGAAGATAAATATGGAGTTACAGTTAATTTGACAACTTTTACAGATCCAGATGAAATGCTAGCTAAGATGAAATCAGGTGCTAAAGGTACTTACGATATGATAATCGGACCAGCACAAGATATAAAAACTTTAAAAGATCAAGAACTAATTCAAAAGGTTGATACAAGTAAAATTGAAAATTACAAAAATCTTGATGAGCAATATTTAAAAGAAGCAAATGATCCTAAAGCTGAATATAGCATTCCTTATTTAGGTACAAGCATTTTGATTGCTGTTAATACTGATAAAATAAAAGATAATATAAAGTCCTATAAGGATTTATTAAATCCAAAATATAAAGACACAATGGTGGTTGTGGAAGATGCTAGACCAATTATCGGTATAGGTTTAATGGCAAGTGGTTATAAAATCAACGATACAAGTGATGAGGGCTTAAAGAAAGCTGAAACTTTTTTGACACAATTAAAACCAAATATTCATGCCTTTAATGGAGATAGTCCAAAAACTTTATTATTAAATGGTGAATGTTCCTTGGGGCTTGTTTATGGTGGTGAATGTGCTTTAGCAGCAGAACAAAATCCTGCAATAAAAGTAGTATATCCAGAGGAAGGTATTTATTTTACTTTTGACATGATGATGAAGACAAATGGAGCTAAAAATCCTGAAAATGTAGATTTGTTCATGAATTATATTTTAGATAAAGATGTTAGTGCAACTATTTCTAAAACTTTCCCTTACGTAAATCCTAATAAAGCAGCTAGAGAGGTTTTAGGAGATAAATTTAAAAATAACACAATTGAGAATATTCCAGAAGCAGAAATGAAAAAGAGTCAAGGTTTAGTTGATATTGGAGATAATGTTTCAAAGATAGTTGACTTATGGACTAAGTTTAAAGGATAAAAATAACTCGCGTTGGAGGGGATGAAATGTCTGAGGTTATCGTAAAAATAGACAATGTAAACAAACAATATGGAGAAAATCATGTAGTTAAAGATTTAATTCTTGATATAAAAAAAGGTGAATTTTTAACAATGCTAGGTCCTTCTGGTTGTGGTAAAACCACAACCTTAAGGATGATAGCTGGATTTGAAACACCTACTAGTGGAAATATTTATATTGAAGGAGAAGAAATTCAAAATACCGAACCTTATGCTAGAGAAGTAAATACGGTTTTTCAAAATTATGCCCTATTTCCTCATATGACTATTTATGATAATTTAGCTTTTGGTTTAACCGTAAAAAAGGTGAATAAGGCAGAAATTAAAAAACGCGTTACTGAAATTCTTGAGTTGGTACAATTAGTTGGTTTTGAAAATAGAAAGCCTGATCAATTATCTGGAGGTCAAAAGCAAAGAGTTGCCATAGGCAGAGCGCTTATAAACAATCCTAAGGTTTTATTATTAGATGAACCTTTAGGAGCCTTAGATTTAAAGCTTAGAAAGCAAATGCAATTTGAATTAAAAAGACTTCAAAAAAAATTAGGAATTACTTTTATTTATGTAACTCATGATCAAGAAGAAGCTCTTACTATGAGTGATAGAATTGCAATAATGTATGAAGGAAATTTAGAGCAGATAGGTACTCCAAAGGAAATATATGAAACACCGAAATCTAAATTTGTTGCTGATTTTATAGGGGAATCAAATATTTTTTATGGGGTTGCCAATAAAATAAATAACGAAGTATTAGATATTAAATTAGAAAATGGAAGTGTATTAGCAGTAGATTCACAAATAGGCAATAATGAAATAATTTATGTTTTAGTTAGACCAGAAAATATAAAATTATCAAAAGAACCAGTAGAAGGCTTTAGTCTTTTTGGAAAGGTTAAAGAACACATATATATTGGTAATGTAAATAAGACAATTATTCTGCTTCCAACTGGCATGGAAGTTAAAATGAACACTACTCCAAAAGTAGAATTGCTGCCAGTTGGTTCAGAAATCTGCGTTTATTGGGAAAAAGAAGATGCTGTGGTTATTAAATCACAAAGTCAGGAAATCTTCAATATTGTTGATAATCCAGTATTTACAGCAGAAAATCAAATAAAGCATTAGGGGGGATTTAAATGAATAAAAAAGGAAAAATAAATTTACCTCTTATTACAACAGTTGGACCAGTCTCTACTTGGATGATTTTGCTAGTTGCAATTCCATTTTTATATGTATTTATCATGGCCTTTATGTATAAAGATCCAAGTGGGGGAGTAAAACTTGGTTTCACTTTAGAAAACTTTAAACAAGTATTTGATCCATTATATTTGAAGATATTTGGAGAATCGATATTTATTTCACTGTTTACAACTATAGTATGCATATTAATAGCTTATCCATTTACCTATTTTATAGCTCAGAAAACAACCATAAAAAAGACTGTATTTATGGCAATGGTTATAGTTCCATTTTTAGTTAGTTCTTTAATAAGACTATTTGGGTGGATTAATATATTAAGAAAAGATGGGATATTAAATTCCTTACTAATAAAGTTAGGTTTAATTCAACAGCCATTGGAATTAGTTTATAACACTACAGGGGTTATGATAGGGCTTGTATATATGTTATTACCTTTTATGATTTTACCATTATACAGTTCCATTGAAAAGCTTGATAAATCTTTACTTGAAGCTTGCAGTGATTTAGGAGCAAAACCAGCAAAGGCATTTCTAAAGGTAACATTGCCACTTACTATGCCAGGAATATTTGCAGGAAGCATTTTGGTGTTTATACCAGCTTTAGGATATTTCTTTGTTACTGATATACT
Source organism: Clostridium sp. YIM B02555 (assembly GCF_022320955.1). Lineage (NCBI taxonomy): Bacteria > Bacillati > Bacillota > Clostridia > Eubacteriales > Clostridiaceae > Clostridium > Clostridium sp. YIM B02555. The sequence goes on from NZ_JAKJJY010000003.1 coordinate 356,629, forward strand.
TGGGGGAAGTAAGACTCAGGTTATAGGTAACATTATAAGAAATCAATTTATAACAGCAAGAAATTGGCCATTAGGTTCAGCAATTTCAATTTTCTTAATAGTAATTACCTTGATTTTAGTATGGTTATATCAAAAATCAGGTGGAAGTATGGATGATTTAGGGGGGATATAAATGACAAAAACTCAAAAAAGAAATATAACTAAGGTTTTAAAAAATTTATATATTTATCTTGTTTTCTTGTTTCTATATCTTCCTATTCTGTATGTAATTATTTTTTCATTCAATACTTCAAAGTTAAATATTGTTTTCGAAAGCTTTACCCTTCAGTGGTATGGAAGTTTCTTTAAAAACAGAACGCTTATGGATGCACTCATGAATACCTTGATTGTTGGTATTTTAAGTACTGTTTTTTCAACAATTATTGGAACAATTGGTGCTATTGGATTAAGTAAATATAAGTTCAAAGGAAGAGGGATAATAGATAAATTATTATATATTCCTATTGTAATTCCAGAAGTAGTATTAGGAGTTGCTTTACTATCAATATATTCAGTATTAAGTGTTCCATTAGGGTTATTAAGTTTGACTATATCTCATATTACCTTCAGTATCCCTTTTGTTGTAATTACAGTTAGAGCAAGACTTGCAGGCTTTGATAAGTATTTAGAAGAAGCAGCCATGGATTTAGGTGCAAATAGAATTGTGACTTTTTGGAAAGTAACTTTGCCACTTATAATGCCAGGCGTTTTATCTGGTGCAATGCTTGCATTTTCATTATCTATTGATGATGTTGTCATCAGTTTCTTTACAACAGGACCAGGAAGTACCACTTTACCACTTAAAATTTTCTCTATGGTAAAGACTGGAGTAACACCAGAAGTAAATGCTTTATCTACAGTAATAATGCTAGTTACTATTGTAATTATCATAATTAATACTTCCTTCCAAGTTAAGAAATTAAAGGCTGTTAAAGCATAAGGACGTGATAAATATGATATATGATGTTGTTATAAAAAATGGGACAATAATAGATACGAAGGGGTTAAGAAGTACTGTTGGAAACATTGGGATATTGGATGGAAAAATAAGTGTAATAACAAGAGAAAATATTGTGGGTAATATGGAATTAGAGGTGGAAGGGAAAATAGTATGTCCTGGAATTATAGATATTCATGCTCATGTTGAAGGTAATTTAGATTGTGCAAAGGTCTTGGCAGCTATGGGCGTTACAACTGTATACAATGGGAATTGTGGAATGTCGCCAAATAACTTTAAAGAATTCTTTAAGGAAAATGAGAGTTTTTTGATAAATCAAATAGAGCAAATAGGACATACTGCTTTGAGAGAGAAGGTTGGGGTTAGAGATAGATATAAAGCTGCAAATGGAAAAGAAATTGAGAAAATGAAAGAACTTTTAGAAGAAGCTTTTAATTTGGGAGCTAGTGGTTTATCCTTTGGTCTTGAATATGTACCAGGAAGTTCTATGGTAGAAGTTTTAGAATTAGCAAAAGTTGCAGCAAAATATGGAAAGTTAATATCTATTCATACAAGAGCTGATTGTTATGGAGGTCTTTCTTCATTAAGAGAAACCATTGATATTTCAAGGAAGACAGGAGCAGTAGTGAATATTTCACATTTAGTTTATCAATTTGGAATGGGGATGGCAACAGAAGCTCTTCATATGATAGAAGAAGGGTTAAGAGAGGGTTTAGATATATCCGTGGATAGTGGTTTATATAGTGGGTTTGCAACTGCAATTGGAAGTGCAGTTTTTGACGAAGGGTGTATTGAAAAATGGGGCTGTGATTATAATAGTTTAATTGCTGGAACTGGAAAATATAGAGGTCAGAGGTTAACGAGAGAAATGTATGAAGAGCTTAGAAAAGATTTTCCTGAGGATACTGGAATAGGTATGGTAGGTATGGAATCTGAAGTCTTTGAGATATTAGAAAAACCATATATGATGGTGTCTACTGATGCAGGGACAATGTATGACAAAGGGATTCCAGGACATCCACAAGATGCAGGAACATATCCTAAGTTTTTTAGAACTATGGTAAGAGAACAAAATAGAATTAGTTTGATTGAAGCTATCAGTAAATGTACTTATATGCCTGCAAAGCGCCTAGGATTAATAAATAAGGGAATTATTGATATTGGTGCAGATGCAGATATTTTAGTATTCGATCCTAAAGTTATAGCAGACAAAGCAGATTACCCCTGCTTTGGAGCAACAGACACAAGACCAGAAGGAATAGAATATGTATTTGTCAATGGAGTCATGATAGTAAAAGGAAAAGAAGTTCTAGAAGTAAATCCAGGAAAAATCCTAAAGTCCAAATGTGAACTATGGACCTGGTCCAAATAACTATAAGCCTTAAATTGAGAACTAGTTTCCTACAACTGTAAACTGTAAATTGAAAAATTAAACTGTCTAAAATCAACTGTTAACTGTAAACTGTAAACTGAATAAGTGAGGTGTATTATGGAAATTAAAAAGATGTATATTAATGGAGAATGGGTAGAAGCTATTTCAAAGAAAACAAGAGAGGTAATAAATCCAGCAAATGGACAAATTATTGCTCTTACGACTGAAGGTGGCACTGAAGATACAAAATTAGCAATTGCTGCTGCAAAGGAAGCTTTTTATGGAAAAGGCGAATGGAGAAGAATGAATGCTCAGTCACGAGCTGATATTTTACTTAAAATTGCAGATAAGATTGCAGAAAAAAGAGACAAATTTGCAATGCTAGATACTATAGATAATGGGAAACCGCTTCGCGAAGCTGAGGGGGATATAGATGATGGAATTCATTGTTTTAGGTATTATGCAGGATTAATTACAAAACCTTATGGTGGAGTTTATGATGTTAATGATGGCTTTGGCGAAATGCATTCTTATACAATTCATGAACCAGTTGGCGTATGTGGTCAAATAACTCCTTGGAATTATCCATTTTTAATGGCAGTTTGGAAATTGGCACCAGCAATTGCTGCAGGGAATAGTGTTGTATTTAAGCCAAGTTCAAATACACCATTATCAACTATTGCTTTATTTGAAATCTTTGATGAAGTTGAACTTCCAAAGGGGTGTGTAAATTTAGTTTTAGGATCAGGTGGAACTGTAGGTCAAGAAATAGCTGAAAGTAAAGAGGTTGATATGGTTACTTTCACAGGCAGCACAGAGGTTGGGCAAGGAATAGCAAGAGCAGCAGTTGGAAATCTTAAAAAAGTTGGTTTAGAGCTAGGAGGTAAATCACCTAATATTATCTTTGCTGATGCTGATTTTGAAGGAGCGGTAGAATGGGCAATGGTTGGTATTTTCTTTAATCAAGGAGAAGTTTGTTCAGCAGGCTCACGTATAATTATTGAGGATTCAATAAAAGATAAGTTCGTAGCTCGTCTTGCAGAAAAAGCAAATGCAATGACAATTGGAAATCCTGTAAATAATCCTGATATGGGGCCATTGGTTTCGAAAGAACATATGGAAACTGTATTGAAATATATTGAAATAGGAAAAAAAGAAGGCGCAACTTTAGTTTGTGGTGGAGAAAGCTATACAGAAGGAGAATGTGCAGAAGGATATTATGTTAGACCAACTATATTTGATAACTGCACACCGGAAATGACTATTGTTAAAGAAGAAATTTTTGGCCCAGTAGTAACAATACAAACCTTTAAGACAGAAGAAGAAGCTATAGCTTTAGCAAATGATACAGTTTATGGTTTAGCTGGAGCTGTATTTACATCAGATGGAACTAGAGCCTTAAAGGTGATAAAAGAAATTCGAGCTGGTATCACATGGATAAACTGCTATAATCCAACATTTAATGAAGCGCCTTGGGGTGGTTATAAAATGAGTGGATATGGAAGAGAATTAGGTGTGCATGGTTTAGAGGAATATCAAGAAATCAAACAAATTAATATTAATTTAACACCAGGACCTATTGGATGGTATGAACATTAAAATATACCTAGTAAATATGAAAATGGAAAGATGCTGTTGCTATGGCATCTTTTTAATTTATTAAATTAAGTTAAGTATTGTTAATAATAATAAAAAATATAGAATATTATGTCGCATTAAGATATAATCTTATTATTATAAAAATTATCTTTAAAACCTATATATTACTAGAAAATCCGTTAAATTGCTGCCAGTGAAAATATTTCTAAAATAATCATTCATTAGACAAAATAATAGTTTATTTAAGTAGGTATTGGTGGCACATAAGAAAAGCATCTAAATATTATAAAATTATAGCCTAAAAACAAATGTAAAAAGTGAAAGGATGAACAAATATGATTGAGGGTATAGAACATAAGAAAATATTAAAAAAGTTATCTTTTGGATATGCATTACATAAAATAATTTTAGATGCCAAAGGTGTTCCGATTGATTATGAATACATAGAGGTTAATGAAGCCTTTGAAAAGTTTATTGGTTTAGAGAAAAAAGATATTATTGGTAAAAAAATAACGGAATTATCTCCTTGTATGGATAATAGTGATTTAGAGTTAATAAAAAGATATGGGAATGTTGCTATAAACAATTTAGAAGATGAATTTGAGCAGTATTCTAAAAAAATGAAAAAATGGTATAAAGTACAAGCATATTCACCAAAGAAATACTATTTTATTGCTTATTATATTGATGTAGCTAATCAAATAAGGGAAAGAGAAGTTTTTAAAAGTATACTTGTATCAATTACTGAAGGAATAATTGCAACTGATTTGTCTGGAAGAATTAAGATTATTAATGAGACAGCGGAGTTGATTACAGGTTTTAAGGAAAATGAATTGGCTGATGGAAATATATTTGAGATTATAGGAATATGTGATGGTACTGGAAAAGACATTTTTGATTTTATAAATAAAGGTGGAGTATTAAAGGAAAGAAAGAATATTATTAAATCAAAAACAGGAAGAGAAGTTCCAATAGAATATAGTATATCTCCAGTGAAAGATAGTAATGGGGATATATATGGAATTGTAATTAGTTTTAAAGACATAACTGAAAAAATTAGCAAAGATAAAGAACTTGATTATGTAACTTATCATGATAGTTTAACTGGAGCTTATAATAGAACCTTTTTCAATAATCAAATAGAGAATATAGATAAAATGGATAATTATCCATTATCTATTATAATGGGAGATGTAAATGGTTTAAAACTTACAAATGATGCGTTTGGACATCTTATGGGAGATAGATTACTTAAATCAGCAGCTGATATTATGAAAAGAATTTGTAGGAAAAGTGACCTTTTAGTTAGATGGGGTGGCGATGAATTTATTATTCTACTACCTAAAACTTCATATGAAGATGTTGCCCAAATAAGTGAGAGAATAAAGGAAGAATGTCTAAAGGAAAATATAGAATTACTAAATATATCAATTTCTTTAGGCTATGATACAAAAAAAGACAAAGATGAAGACATAATGAAGATAGTTACTAATGCTGAGGAAATGATGTATAAAGTAAAAATGCTTGAAAGTAAAAGTACAAAGAGCAGGACTCTTAAGTTAATAATTAATACCTTACATGAAAAAAGTGAAGAGGATGGATTACATTCAAAGAATACAAGAAAAATTTGTAGGTTAATAGGGGAAGCTATTGGAATGACAAAAGAAAAAATTTCAGAACTTGAAATTTTAGGGGAAATTCATGATATAGGAAAGGTAGCTATTTCAAAGGATATTTTAAATAAACCTGGAAAGTTAAATGAAGCAGAATGGGAAGAAATGAAGAAGCATCCACAAATAGGATATCATATAGTTTCTTCTTCAAGTGATATAGCATTTTTAGCTGAAAGTGTTCTTGCACACCATGAAAGATATGATGGTACTGGTTATCCTAAAGGTCTTAAAAGTGAGGAAATACCATTAATGGCAAGAATCTTAAGCATAGCAGATGCTTATGAAACAGAAGTAAACAGTAGAAAATACAGAGAAAAATTAAAAAAAGAAGAGGCAATTGCAGAATTATTACAAAACTCTGGAAGTCATTTTGATCCTAAATTAGTTAGGATATTTATTGATAAAGTTATAAATAAACTATAGGTTTGTTCTCAATTATTGGAATAATTCTTGTGATTTAGAAAGAAAAACCGCAAATTTGCGGTTTCTTCTTTGGTAAAAAGTATTAGATCAAATATTTACTAATTATTGCACATTTTGCATCAAGAGTTCAAAAAATACAAAAAATAACTATAATATACATAGGCTGTATTCTAATATGGGTATTTTTATGATATATTTTATATATAAATATATTTTTTTGTTTTTAAGTGTCTGAAAATTTTTAAAATTAAAATTATTTATTTATGAGAGGTGAGAAAAGTGGTTAAATTATTAAATAATACTAAATTAGGGTATAAATTGATTACAATTTTACTTATTCCTGTGTTTGCATTAACTGCAGTTAGGCCAATAACATATTAGGCCTATTATTTTTATTAAATATGATTTTACAGAAATTAAAAATACGGGGAGATGAATTTTTTGATAAAGGAATTAAAATTAGGAACAAAAATAATTTCATTACTTATAGTACTTGTTGTTGTATCTACAGTGACAATAGGAATAATTTCAACAAATTCACAAGTTTCTATTATCACTAATAATCTAACATATACAACAAAAGAATTATCAGCAGGATTAAGTGAGAAAATTGACGCGTTTTTAAATGAACATACTTCAGTCTTGGAATCTGCAGCAGTAACAAATGACATAAAATTATACAATAATGAAGAGCAAACAAAACTTCTTGCTCAAATAAATAAAAAACATTCAGATTTTGTACTTATCTTTGTAACTAATGCTTCAGGGAAGCAAATAGCAAGATCAGATGGAAAAACTCAATTTGATGATTTGTCAGATAGAGATTACATAAAAACAGCATTATCAAGTAAAAAAACAGTAGTTAGTGATGTTATAATTTCGAAAACAACAGGAAAACCTGCAGCAGTTATAGCTGTACCAATATTTAATGAAAATAACCAGCTTCAAGGTGTTTTAGGTGGGACTTTAGATTTAGCTGTAATAGATGAAATGAGAAACAAAATTAAAATTGGAGAAACTGGATACGCGTTTGTAACTGATAAACAAGGTCAAATATTAGTACATCCCGATCAAAAAATGAAAGAAGAGAGAACTAATGTTTCGGATATGGAAGTTGTAAAGAGAGCTTTAAGTGGTGAAGCCGGAGCAATTTCTTATGAATATGGAGGTGAAAAAGTATTCGGAAGTTATACTGCTGTTCCAATTACTGGGTGGGCAGTTGTAGTAAGACAAACTCAAGATGATGCATTTTCTACAATTAATAATATTAAAATTAAAATGATAGGTATAGGAGTAGTTATTTTAGCAATTACAATTATAGTTGGAATTATCTTATCTAAAAGTATGGTTAAACCATTGCTAATATTGACGCAAGCAGCAAAACAATTATCTCAAGGGAATTTAAAGTATGATTTTCATACAAATATTGGTGGAGAAATTGGTGAATTATCGAAAGCATTTATAGATATGAGAGAAAATTTAATAATATTAGTTAAGCAAATATCTTTAGCAGCAGATAATGTAACAGTTTCATCTAAAGATGTATTGGATTCGTCGAAGCAAGCTGAAATGGTCGCTGGCCAAATTGCTGAGACAACAACACAATTAGCAATGGGAGGAGATGAACAAGCAAGAAGCGTTCAAAATACATTAGGTGCAATTAACAAAATTGTTGAATCTATTGATGAAATTGCAGAAAGCAGTAAAAATTCTTTTGAATCATCAGTTAAAGCAGAAGATTTAGTTAAGACTGGAAGCGGAATTGTTGAGACACAAAATTTGAAGATGAAGGATAGCACCAATGCAGTTGAGGAAGTAGCTAAAGTAGTTTTTGTATTAAATGATAAGACTGTTCAAATTGGACAAATTATACAAGTAATTGAAAGTGTTGCAGAGCAAACAAATTTATTGGCATTAAATGCGGCTATTGAAGCTGCAAGAGCAGGAGAGCAGGGAAAAGGTTTTGCAGTTGTAGCAGATCAAGTTAGGAAACTTGCAGAAGAATCTCAAGCATCAATTGGAAAAATTCAAGCGATTATAAAAGATATTCAAAATACAACGAATACCGCAGTTGATAGTGTTAAAAATGCAACTGAAATTATTAATAGCCAAAATCAATCAGTAGAAAATACTTCAATAATATTTAATGATATTTTGAAAAATGTTAACCTAATAGCAAAAGAGATTAGGGAGGTTTCTAATTTTACGGATGGAGTGAAAGATGCAGGTGAAAATATTCAGCAAGATATGGAAAGAATTTTAGCTGTTTCAGAAGAAACAGCAGCAAGTACACAGGAAGTAACTGCGTCTACAGAAGAACAGGCAACTTATAGTGAAAATATTGTAAATGAAGTTGAAAAATTAAGTGTATTGGCTGCTGAGCTAAAGAAATGTATAAGTACATTTCAAGTATAGTCACATTAATAATAAGTATAGAGATATAAATGATGATGGAACTCACTTTTGTGGGTTCCTTTGTTTATAGCATTTTATGTTGCTTTTAAAATAGTTTTTTTAAAAGTGAATATATAAATAATAGTTAATATTTAAAAGAAAGAGTATTGTTAATTAAAGTTGTAATATCTGAAGTGTGGTCTTTTAAGAAAAAATGTCCTCCAGAAAATTTTAAAAAAGTACATTGTTTTTTTGTATGATATGTCCATTCTTCAATTTTATTAGCTGTTAAAAAATCATCTTGACCATATAAAATAGAAAAATTGCAAGGTAAAAGTTTGTCTTTTTTACAATAAATATAATTCTCTACAGCTTTGAAATCTGTTTTTAATATTGGAAGGAAAAGTTTTGACCATTCTTCATTTTTTAGAGCTTCTATTGGAGTTCCTCCTAATTGTACTATTTTTTGCTTAAATTCAAGATCGTTTAAATTATTGATTGGGTTAAAGCTATTTTCTATATGAGGTGCTAGTTTGCCTGAAAAGAAAACATGTGTAGGTGAATTGAAATTTTCAGATATTAATTTATAGCTAAGTTCATAAGCAATAAGAGCTCCCATACTATGTCCAAATAATGAATATTCATCTCCTTTATCTAAACTTTTTTCTATAATAAGAAATATATCTTCTAAAATATCATTTATGTTTTCTAATAAAGGTTTGTTAAATCGATTTCCTCTACCAGCATATTCTATAGGAATTAATTTAATTGAAGGATATAAAAATTTTCTCCATTTTTCATATATAACTGAGGAACCGCCAGCATAAGGGAAACAAAAAAGTTTGATTTCTTTCATAGTTATATTTTTCCTTTCACTATTACTAAATGTTCAGATATTAAGTACAATCTAATACTTATTTTAAGTTTTTATTTGTTCAAGTAGATTTAAAGAGTATAAGTTTTTTAATATAATTTCTCTTGGAAAGGAATCCTTTATTGTACAAACAGAAAGTTTGTAATTTTTATCAATATCAAATTGTTTAAAGAAGCAATTTGTAAAATCATTTTTTGTCTGAAGTATAAATTTATTTTTATTAATTTCAATTGAAAAGGAACGCAAATCTAGATTTAACCCCATACCATAGGCTTTAATATAGCTTTCTTTTAAGGTCCATAAATCATAAAAATGCTCTATTCTTTTTAGAGGAGCAGTTTTAATAAGGTCAAAATACTCTTTTTCTGAAAAAAAATGTTTTGCAATATCTAAATCAAATCTATCAACCTTCTCTATATCAATACCTATTTCGCAATCATTAATAGCACATACAACCCAGTCGCCAGAATGTGAAATATTAAAAAAGATATGAGGACCATTTATTAAATAAGGTTTACCATATGCATTGTAGTTAAATTTTATATTTCGAATTTGAAAATCACAAAGTAGAGCTTCCATAATTAAGATATCTCCAATTAATGACCTGTCAGCATCTTCTGTTTTTATGAATTTATTAATTTTTTCTTGTTTTTCTTCAGATAAAAAAGATAATAAATTATTAAATAATGGTTGTGGAATGGTTTGATTTATTTTTAATGCATATATTTTCATTATTAACTTAAATCCTTCCAAATAACAGAAATGTAAAAATGAACTAAGGATTTATGTCAAGTATATTGGCATAAATCCTTAGTTATAATTGACTTGAAAATTATTTGAATATGTATTAACAAATTTAAATAATTTTAGCCCCATGGAGCACTTTCGTCTAAATGCACCTTTGCTGGGTTTGAATTATTAGTTTTTGCAGTAGTAGCATTTAAGACTAGAGTTAGCGCAAAGCAAGATAAAAATAGAGATACGCCTTTTATTAATTTCTTTTTCATATTATCACCTCAATTGCATTATACTACAAAATATTTTTAAAATGCAACAATTATAATTTAAATTTTGTGGCATTAACTAAAATTTAACATTTAAAATCTAAATTATTATGAAATATAGTTTGTAAGTGGCGTATTTTTATTTAATTCTAATGTCATTAATATATATTTTTTGGCTTCATCAATGTTATTTTCTTCCAAATATATAATGGATAGCTTATTATAAATTATAGTTAATTCTTTATGTTTATTAAGTTTGTTAAGGATCTTAATAAGATTAAAGTACAGTTCTTTTAATTTTGAAGTGCTATGAAGAATTTCATATATACGTGCAAGTTCAGAAATTCCTTTTAATATATATTCATAATCAATATAAATTTCAGCTAGCCTTAGTCCCGATTCTATTAATTCTATTGCATCATTTAAAAGACCTTGCTTAATAAAAACTCCTGATTTTTCAATGATTGTATGAGATAAATTTGTCGTATTAGTTTTTAATTTAAATTCTTCGGCCATATTAAAATATTTTAGACTATTAGTAAGATCATCCTTGTTTAAATACGCTAATCCTAGATTGTTATAAATGTATCCTAGTGGAGGAATATCAGATGTAATTTCATTTAATAAGGACTGATATGTAGTTATTGCAATATCATAATTAAACATAGCCTCATAGCAATTCGCTTTAAGGATGATAGCGTTAACATAGTCAATAAATTCATTTTCCTTGTTAATTAAAGTCAGGTAAAGATTAATATATTTTAAAGCTTCTTCAGTTTTTTTTAATTCCATATAGCATTTTGAGCCGTTGTATAACGATCTTTTTTCTATTGTTTTATCCTTATACATTTTTGCATATTCGTTTGATAAATGAAAAAATGATAATGCTTGTGCATAACTTAATAACATAGCATTGCAAAGTCCAACTTTTAAATATAGATGAGCTATTTTTTCATTTTGATTTATATTTTTTAAAATGTCTATTGAACAATTATAATAAAAAAAAGCATTATAGTAATCTTTTTCACTATAATAATAATCTCCTGATTTCTCATTACAAATAGCTTTTATACTTGTTAAATTAAATTTATCAGCTATTTCTAGAAGTTGATTTATTTCTGTAACATTATTAATTTCTTCAATTTTTTTAAAACAATATAATTCAGCATCTTCTGCTGGAGATCGTAGTAAGAATTCAGAGCTTATGTCTAAGGAAATATCAAGTTCCTCAGCTCTTTTTTTAAATTTTTCAACTAGAGTTGAAGCAACTTTGCTGTTCAAATCTCTTTTCCCTATCTCAATCATACTAATTAGTCCTCTAGTAATGTTATCATCAGTTAAATCTTCTTGCCTCATCTTTAAATACTTTCTTGTTGATTTAAGTTTTTGACCATTAGTTAAGAATTTCATTTTAACCACCTTAATTTGAATTTTGTACTAGTTATTATAAATGATTATAACACTAATTAACAAGAAATTAAAAAAACTTTTATTTTCAAAAAATATATTATGCTAAAAAAACATAATGCAACAAAAATAATAAATATTTGTTGCATTATGTTTTTTGTTATTATATAATCCAATTAAAACATAAATTTTTAAAATTTGTATAAATTTCATGTTAAATTATAGGTTTATTTCTATTTATATTATTTCATAAATAGAGTTGAATTATTAAATTAAAAAAATGGAGGAATTGACTATGTTATTTGAAGAAATTAGGGGAATGATTTGTGAACAATTAGGGATTGAAGAGAAAGAGGTGAGCTTAGAAACAACTTTTGAAGAATTAGGTGCTGATTCATTAGACTTATTTCAAATAATAACTGATCTTGAAGAAAAGTATGAAATTCAAATAGAAGATGTGGAAGGATTGAAAACAATCAAAGATGTTATAGAGTATGTAGAAAAAAGTAAATAATACTAGATTCAATTTTGTCTGTAGTTCGGATGGCGATCATACTAATAAAATTTACATAGTTTTAGGAGGGTTTATAATGGAAAACAATAGAGTTTGCGACCTATTAGAAATTGAATATCCTATATTTCAGGGGGCTATGGCGAGAATTGCAGATGCTTCTTTAGTTTCAGCAGTAAGTGAAGCAGGAGGATTAGGAATAATAACAGGAGCAGCACCAACTGAATGGGTAAGAGAACAAATACAAAAAACTAAGAAACTAACAAATAAACCTTTTGGCGTAAACATAATGCTAATGACAGAAAATGCCGATGAAATAGCAGATCTAGTTTGTGAAGAAAAAGTGCCAGTAGTAACAACTGGAGCTGGAAGCCCAGGGAAGTATATGGAGAAGTGGAAAGCTCATGGCATAAAGGTTATACCAGTAGTTGCTTCAGTAGCACTAGCTAAGAGAATGGAAAAAGCGGGAGCTAATGCAATTATAGCTGAAGGAACTGAATCAGGAGGGCATGTAGGTCAATTAACAACCATGGCCCTAGTTCCTCAAGTTGTTGATTCTGTTAATATACCTGTTATAGCAGCAGGTGGTATAGGAGATGGTAGAGGGGTTGCAGCTTCATTTATGCTTGGAGCAGAAGCAATTCAAGTTGGAACAAGATTTTTAGTAGCCAAAGAATGCACAATACATCAAAATTACAAGAACAAAGTATTAAGTGCTAAGGATATAGACACAGAAGTAACAGGAAGGCCAACTGGTCATCCTGTTAGAGTTCTTAGAAATAAGCTTACAAGGAATTTTCTTAAGTTAGAGAAAGAAGGAGCATCAATTGAAGAATTGGAAAAACTTGGTGTGGGCGCGCTGAAAAAAGCTGTTGTTGATGGAGATATTGATAATGGATCACTTATGTCTGGTCAAATAGCTGGGCTTATTAATAGAGAACAAACTTGTAAAGAAATGATTATAGAACTATTTGATGAAGCAAAAGTTTTGTTCACGCAATTTGGATATAGATAAGGGCAGGAATATAGTAGTATAAGTTGATGTCGAAGTGTCAATATAATGGAGGAAAACTTTAAATATGAAAAGAAGAGTTGTTATTACTGGAATGGGTGCTTTAACTCCAATTGGTAATAATGTTGATACCTTTTGGAATAGTACAAAAGAAGGAATGTTGGGGATAGATTTCATTACTGCAATAGATAAAGAATTGATGGATGTAAAAATTGCGGGAGAAGTAAAGAATTTTAACCCTGAAATTATATTTGGAAAAAAGGAAGTAAAAAGGTTAGATAGGTTTGTTCAGTTTGCTTTAGCCGCATCTGACGAAGCTATAAAAGACTTTGGGATAGATTTAAATAAAATAAATAAAGAGAGATTTGGAGTGATGTTAGGGTCTGGTGTTGGAGGTTATGAAACTACTGAACAAGGAGTCACTCAGCTTTATACGAGTGCAACAAACAAATTAACTCCATTTTTTATACCAATGTCAATAATAAACTTAGGAGCAGGAAATGTAGCTATAAAATATGGTTTAAAAGGACCATGTACATCAGCTGTAACTGCATGTGCAACTGGAACAAATAATATTGGAGATGCATTTAGATCAATAAAGCATGGCTATGCAGATATAATGCTTTCAGGTGGTACTGAAGCGGCAATAACCAGACTTGGCATTTCTGGATTTAATAGCATGAGAGCCTTGAATACTAGTAATGATCCAGCAAACGCATCTATTCCTTTTGATAAAAATAGAAGTGGATTTGTAATGGGAGAAGGAGCTGGAGTCGTAATCCTTGAAGCCTTAGAACATGCAATAATGAGAGGGGCTAATATTATTGCTGAAATTGTAGGTTATGGTTCAACTTGTGATGCATATCATATTACTTGCCCAGACACAGAAGGAAATGGTGCTTCCAGAGCCATGAAGTGTGCTATAGAAGAGGCTGGAATAAAATTAGAAGAAGTTTCATATATAAATGCTCATGGTACTTCAACAGAACTAAATGATAAATTTGAAACCATAGCTATTAAAAAAACTTTTGGACAAGGCGCTTATAAAATACCAGTATCTTCAACAAAATCTATGACAGGACATCTTTTAGGAGCAGCAGGTGCAATTGAAACAATAATATGTGCAAAAGCACTTCAAGATGGTTTTATACCACCAACAATTGGATATAAAACAAAAGATGAAGAGTTAGATTTAGATTATGTGCCTAACAAAGGAAGAAAGCAAGATTTGGAATATGCAATGACTAATTCCTTAGGCTTTGGCGGTCATAATGCAACATTATTATTAAAAAAATGGAAATAACACTAGATACGAAGTAAGAAGTTAGGATAAAAGTTAAGAATATATCTAAAATTACTCAAAACTCTTAACTCCTAACTCATAACTGATTAATTTGGAGGTTTTTATGGATTTTGAGAAGGTTGAACAGTTAATTAAATTGGTAGATGCTTCAAGCTTGGCTTTTTTTGAGATTAAAAATGGAAATGAACATATAAGAATGGATAAATCATTAAATAGAAGTATTTCCAATAATTCTACTAAATTTGAGAGTTGTAATAGTATTGCTGACATGCCAGTAATTAAAGAAACAATTGAAAAAGAAAAAGTTGAAACTCAGATAGTTGAAGTGAATGAATTAGAAAAGTCTGAAAAGGAAACTATGATAGAAGATAAAAATTTAAAGGTTATAACTTCACCTATGGTTGGAACCTTTTATTCTTCAGCTTCTCCAGAAAGCGAAGCATTTGTAACAGAAGGTGACACAATAAATAAAGGAAAGATTATTTGTATTATTGAAGCTATGAAACTTATGAATGAAATAGAAAGTGATGTTAATGGTGTAGTTATTGAATGTTTAGCTAAAAATAACCAAATGGTAGAATATGGGCAACCGCTTTTTAAAGTCAAGGGGGAATAAGATATGCTTAATATTAATCAATTGAAAGATAGTATTTTGCATTGAAGTAGGATAGGTGAGAGCAATGTTAAAGAAGGTACTAATTGCCAATAGAGGCGAAATTGCAGTTAGAATAATTAGAGCTTGCAGAGAAATGGGAATAAGTACAGTTGCAGTTTATTCAGAAGCAGATAAAGAAGCTCTACATACTCAATTAGCTGATGAAGCTGTGTGTATTGGTTCTGCAATGCCTAAAGATAGCTATTTAAATATAACAAATATTTTAAGTGCATGTGTTTTAACAGGAGCTGATGCTATACATCCAGGCTTTGGATTTTTATCTGAGAATCCAAAATTTGCAAAGATGTGTAAACAATGTAACATAAAATTTATTGGGCCTGATTATGAAACAATAGAAATGATGGGAAACAAAGCAGAAGCTAGAAAGATAATGAAAATATCAGGAGTTCCTGTCGTTCCTGGATATGAGGGCGAAATAAGAGATGAAAATCATGCCTTAGAAATAGCAAAAGAAATTGGATATCCAATAATGATAAAAGCATCAGCTGGTGGTGGTGGAAAAGGAATAAGAATTGCTCATAATGATGAAGAATTTTTATTAGGCTTTAAAACTGCTAAAGCAGAAGCAAAGGCTTGTTTTGGAGATGATTCTTTATATATAGAAAAATTTGTTCAAAAACCAAAGCATATTGAATTTCAAATATTAGCAGATGAACATGGAAATGTAATTCATTTATGTGAAAGAGAATGTTCTATGCAAAGAAAAAACCAAAAGGTTTTAGAAGAAGCTCCATCTAATGTACTTACGCCAGAATTAAGAGAAAAGATGGGTGAAATTGCAAAAAAGGCAGCTCTTGCAGTAGATTATAAAAATGCAGGAACTATAGAATTCTTATTTGATAAAGATAATAATTTTTATTTTATGGAAATGAACACAAGAATACAAGTAGAACATCCAATTACAGAAATGATTACAGGTATTGATTTAGTTAAGCAACAACTAAAGATAGCAGCAGGAGAAAAACTTGAATTTACTCAAGATGATATAAAAATAAAAGGGCATGCAATAGAATGCAGAGTCAATGCAGAAGATCCAGAACATGACTTTAGACCTTGTCCAGGAAAAATAGAAGAACTTTGCATTCCAGGGGGGATGGGGGTAAGGGTTGATTCAGCAATATATTGTGGGTATAAAATACCACACTGTTATGATTCAATGGTAGCTAAGCTTATTACTTTCGGAAATCATAGGAATGAAGCAATTGTGAAAATGAATAGAGCTTTGATAGAATTTGCAGTTGGTGGAGTTAAGACTAATATTGATTTTCAGTTATCTATACTTGAAACAAAAGAATTTCTAGAAGGGGATTACGATACTTCATTTTTAGCAGAAAAGATGGTGAATAAGAATGCTTAAGGACTTATTCAAAAAGAAGAAATATGGTGTAGTTAAACATTTAATAGTAAAAAAGAACCATTCCGATAATAAGCCTAATATTCCATCGGGAATGTGGAAAAAATGTGATAAGTGTAATTCTATGCTTTATATTGAAGATTTAGAAAAGTCTAAATATGTTTGTCCTAATTGTGATTATCATTTTAGATTAAATTCTGAAGATAGAATAAAAATATTTTTTGATAAACATACTTTTAGAGAATTATTTAAAAACTTAAGAACTACAAATCCGTTAAACTTTAAAGATTATGAAGAAAAACTAAAGGGTGGAAAAACAAATAGTACAGAAGCTGTTGTTACTGGAATTGGAAAAGTATATGGAATTGAAGTAGCAGGTGCAGTTATGGATAGTTTCTTTATGATGGGAAGTATGGGAACGGTAGTTGGAGAAAAGATTACAAGACTTGTAGAATATGCGACAGAAAATAAACTGCCATTAATAATTTTTACAACCTCAGGTGGAGCTAGAATGCAGGAAGGTATCTTTTCATTAATGCAAATGGCAAAGATAAGTGCAGCTATTGCAAAGCATGATGAAGCTGGACTTTTATATATAACCATACTTACAGATCCGACAACTGGGGGGGTGACAGCAAGCTTTGCTATGGAGGGAGATATTATCCTAAGTGAACCGAATGCACTTGTTGGCTTTGCAGGAAGAAGAGTAATTGAAAATACAATTAAAGAAAGTCTTCCAGATGATTTTCAAAAAGCAGAATTTTTAATTAAAAAAGGCTTTATAGATGGAATTGTACCGAGAAGAAATATGAGGGGATTAATACATAAAATTCTTGTTTTACATGAGGTGAAAAACTATGAATAAGGATTTGATAAAGATAAATGTAACACCATGGGAAAGTGTTGAAATAGCAAGACATAAAGATAGACCAACTGGAAAATATTATATTGAAACAATATTTAAAGACTTTATTGAGTTTCATGGTGATAGAACTTATGGAGATGATAAAGCTATAATTGGAGGTATTGCATCACTTAATGACATAAGTGTTACAGTAATAGCAATTACAAAGGGATCTAACACAGTTGAAAATATAGAAAGAAATTTTGGAATGCCAAATCCTGAAGGATATAGGAAAGCATTAAGACTTATGAAGCAGGCTGAAAAGTTTAAAAGACCTGTAATATGTTTTATAGATACTCCAGGAGCTTTTCCAGGAATTGGTGCTGAAGAAAGAGGCCAAGGACAAGCTATTGCAAATAATCTTTTTGAACTTAGCAGACTAAAAACACCTATAATATCTATTTTAACAGGCGAAGGCGGAAGTGGTGGAGCTTTAGCACTTGCAGTTGCTGATAAGATTTTTATGTTGGAACATTCTATATATTCAATTCTTTCCCCAGAAGGTTTTGCGTCAATATTATGGAAAGATTCAAGTAGAGCAAAAGAAGCAGCAGCTGTTATGAAGATAACAGCTAAAGATTTAAAAGATTTTAATATAATTGATGACATTATTAGAGAACCTAGAGGTGGAGCACATAAAACTCCTAGTAAAACAGCAAAAAATATTAAAGAAATAATTGAAAATGCATTTGAAGAATTAAAGAATAGAGAGGTTAACCTTTTATTAGAAGATAGATATAAAAAGTTCAGGCAAATGGGAAACTTTTATTAAGCTAGAATAAATAATAAAGGGCTGAGCTTAGTTTAATTATTTAATGGATTATAATTGAATAAATGTAAAAAAATAAAATAAAATTTAAATTAAACTTATACTATATATGTTGTAAAAATAATCATTTAAGACATAAGGATTTCAGAAGGAAATCACCATTCAGTGATAATTCCAAAATATATATTATCACAAAGCATATTACATAAAATAATAAAAGGGGGACATAGAAATGGATGTTAATAAAATTAAGTCAATGGATATTGAGGCACAAGTTTACGAACTTATATCTAATGTGACAGGTCATAAAGTTGAGGATCTTGATTCAGAAATGTTTCTTGAAAGTGATTTAGGAATTGATTCTATAAAAATGGTTAATTTGATGAATCAGTTAATGAAATTAATTCCAACGGAAGAATTGGATAATTTCATAACTGTTTATCCTATGACACACTTAATGTCATTGCAAACAATAGAAGAAATTGCTTCAATGTTTGAGGCGTTTTTTGGGACAGAAGAGGAAATGCATAATGAAAATACTGATAAAATAATTGAAATAGATATTAAATCACAAGTATTTGAAATTATATCAAATGTAACTGGTCACAAAATTGTAGACCTTGACTTGGAAATGTTTCTTGAAAGTGATTTGGGAATCGATTCAATTAAAATGGTTAACTTAATGAATCAGCTAATTAAGCTAATACCAGATGAGGAATTGAATAATTTTACTGATACATATCCTATGACTTACTTAATGTCTTTGCAGACAGTAGATGAAATTATTTCTATGTTCGAAGAATTTTTTGGTGAAAAATCATCAAAGGAAAGTCAATCAAAAGGATTGGAAATTTTAAATGCTCAATATCCATTCTTAGCATCGTATTGGTCAGTTGGCACTTTAACTATTTGTTCTGGAGTAAAAATTGAAGGTGAATTGAATTTAGAGCTTCTACAGGATAGTTGGCTTGAATTAGTTAAAAGACATCCAAGTTTAAGTGGTAGTTTTACAAAGGAAGCAGGGGTAAAGAGTTTCAAAGATTACAAACTAGAAATTCAAAGTGATCTAAGATTACCTAAAATTCAAGTAGAAGATGTAAGAAGGTTACCTGTAGGTGAACAAACTCAAAAAATAAAGGAAATTATTGAAGATATTATTAATAAACCATTTGATATATTTAAATTTCCACTTCACAAGTTCTTAGTAGTTGAAACAGATAATAATAAATTCGAGTTAATATTTGCAAACAATCATTTGGTCTCTGATGGTCTTGGAAATCAACAAATAATGAGAGAAATTATTGAGATATATTCTTCAAAAATAAGTGGTAAAAGTTCAAATTTATCACATGGAACATCAGTGGAGAATTACAATAAAGTAGTTTCAGAAATAAATAACTGGAATAGTCTAGAAGAAAATAAAAACTTAGAAAAATACATACAAGCTTATGGAAAAACAAAATATAGATTTAATCCTTTTAATAAGGAAAAAGTGAAAAATGAATTTGCTACTGTGAAAACTCAAAAATATTGGGTAAATAAAGATATAACTAAGCGCTTATTAGAAAAATCTAAGGCTTGGAGAGTTTCATTATTTACACTTATGGTGGCTGCTTATTTAAAAGCAATAAATGATATGGACAAAGAAAACAATGAAGTTATTATAAATTTACCAACTAGTGGTAAAGTTTACCCTAACATTGATGCTACAGGAATTATAGGATGCTTTGCACAAAATATGGCATTAAATTTTAATTTAGATGCTACAAAAGAGGAATGGAAGACAGTAGTTGAGAAAATAGATAACGAAATTAGAGAAAAAATATATGAAGGAATAGATAGAGCTCAAATAAACAGTACAGCTAAAGTAACTAGAGAACAAGATATGCTTGAAGATGGAGAAATGTCCAAAATGACAGCTGCAATAATACGTTCAAGTTTAAAATCTAATTTATATCTTTCTTTTGTTGGTAATACAGAGCTTCAAGAAAGTTATGGTTCTTTAAAGATAGTTGATTATGAAGCATATACGTCAACTAATGCTGGGGCTATAGATAATCTTGTAGAGATATTTAAAGATCAAATTATGATTACATCAAACTATGATAGTGTATGTTTTGATGGAGATAATATCAAGTTATTAATTGAAAAACTCATAAATAATCTTAATGATATGGCCAATTCACAGCTAGAAGATAAAGCAGAAAGTTTAAATAGAGAAATTTCGGAAAATAACGTGCTAATTGATGAACTTATGAAGATATCAGAAGAGGTTTGTTTAAGGTCAATTTCTAAAGAAGATATTCATAAAGATTTAGGCGCGGAATTTGGTGTTGATTCATTGCAGGTGATCCGCATAATTACAAAAGTATCTAAGCTACATAAAGGAATTGATAGAGAGGCTCTATTTAAATGTAGAACTTTAAATGAAATGGCTTTAATAATTCAAAAAAATATTATTAGTCATGAGAGTAAGGTTGAACCAGTAGCAGAGATTACAGATAATGAAGAAATTCCATATATGAAAATTGTGAAGCAATGTAAATTGACACCTGATGCAATAGCTATATTATATAAAGATGAGAAAATTACTTATAGAGAATTAGATGAAGAATCTAATAAAATTGCTAATTATTTGATGAATAACGGCATTAAAAGAAATTCACTTGTTGGAATAATGGTATTTCCAGGACCAATGATGTTAATTGGTATGATAGGGATAATGAAGGCAGGAGCAGCTTATGTACCAGTAGATCCAGCTTATCCAACAGATCGTATTCAATACATAATGAAAAGTGCTGGTATAGAAATCTTGCTTACGGAACATGACTTAAAAGAAACCTTGAGTGAACTTATAGAAAAAGATTCACCAATCAATACCCTTGTATATTTAGATTATGGCAAGGTTATGGATTTAATGGGCAATTATAATCAAGTCCCAAAAGAGATGTGGCTGCAATTTTCTGAGGCTAGCCCTAAATATATAAATTCTCCAGATGATTTAATGACAATTTTATATACTTCTGGCTCAACAGGAAATCCTAAAGGGGTTATGCTTGCACATAGAGGCTATATGAATAGATTAATATGGCATCAAGATACATTTAAACTTAAAGAAGGAGAGCGTGTTGCTCAAAAAACTTCTTGTTGTTTTGATATTTCTGTTTGGGAACTTTTCTGGCCTTTAATGTATGGAGGAGTAGTTTGTCCAGTCAGAAAAGAAATTGTAAAAAATCCATGGGGCTTAGCAAAGTGGCTTATAGAGACTAAAATAAATATAATGCATTTTGTTCCATCTTTATTTGGTGAATTTGTAAATTCCTTAGAGGATGATGACTATGAGTTTAAGGATTTAAGATGGCTTATTTTTAGCGGAGAAGCTCTTCCTATGCCAACAATTCAAAAATGGATAGATAAGCATGGATTGGCTACAGGACTTGCAAATCTATATGGGCCAACAGAAGCATCAATTGATGTTACTTGTCATATTATTGATAGAAGACCTGGGGACAAAGGGGAAAATACCATTCCAATAGGAAAACCAATTACAAATGTGTTTATTAAAGCCTTAGATGAAAACATGAAGGAAGTACCAGATGGAGAAATTGGAGAGCTTTGGATTGGTGGTATTCAACTTGCCAAAGGTTATAAAAATAATAAAGAAAAAACAGAGGAAGCCTTTAAACCTAATCCATTCAAGGAAATCCCTGGAGAATATTTATATAAGACAGGAGATTTAACTACAAAGTTATCAGATGGAAGTTTTGATTATCTTGGAAGAATTGATAATCAAGTTAAAATAAGGGGATTTAGGGTAGAACTTGGAGAAATTGAAGCAGTGCTAGGAGCCCATCCTTCTATAAATGAAGCGGCTGTAATAGCAGTTGATTATATTGATGGACAGAAGCAATTAATAGCATGGGTTTCTGGAAATAAGGTCGATGACAATGAATTAAAAGAATTTATATCAAAGAAGCTGACTTATTATATGATTCCTCATCGTTTTGAATGGCTAGCAATTTTACCTAAGACACCAAATGGAAAATTAGATAGAAAAGCATTAAATCAAATGTATGATAAAAGCACTACTGGAGCTAGTAGTATAGAATTGGAAGCCAAAGAACCTGAAACACAAGAAGTAGTGATGAATGAAGTTCCTTTATCACCTGCACAAAAGTTTTTGATAAATTATTTTGATTATCCATATCAATGGACTGGATATACAAGATTTTTATATAAGCAGCCATTAGACTTTGAAATGTTTAATAAAGCTTTAACCATTGTAACTAATAATTATGATGCATTAAGATGTGTGTTGGTAAAAGAAGCTGGCAAGTGGATGCAGAGATTTTTACTAGAAAATCAAGAAGTAGAAGCAGATTATTATGATGGTTCTCATATGGATGATAAGGAAAGAGATGAAGCTGTTAATAATTTAATTAATGAGATTATTGGAGAATTAGAAGTTGATAAGTGGCCGCTTTGGAAGGTTGTAATAATTAAGTTAAGTGATTCGGCTTATGATATTTCTGTAATAGGTCATCATCTTATGTCTGATCTTATAGGAAATCAATTATTGTTTAAGAGAATATGGGCAGTTTATGGACAGCTTATTTCTGGAGCTAATGAGGTCAAACTAGAAGAGCAGAAATCATATAAGGACTTTGTTGTAAAGGTAAATAAAGAAAAAGAGAATAAAGCAGTAGAATTTGTAAGATATTACAAAGAGCAATTTCCTTCAGAATTGTCAGCTTTCAAGATTTCGGAAGATTTTAATTTAGGTGAAAACACTGAAGTATCAGCTAAGTCAGAAATATTTACTTTAGACAAAGCTGAGACCATAAAGTTACAAACCACAGCGAAAAAGTTTTTTAGAACAAGTTTATATAACATATTACTTGCTCCACTTTATAAAATGTTACAGAAAAAATATAACAAATCATGGGTTGTTGTAAGTCACAGGATGAATGGTAGGGAGTTAGGAAATGAAACTTTCTTTGAAACAGTAGGGAATTTTGCCATAAATTATCCAGTTGGAATCAAGGTGGAATATAACGAAGAATGGTCAGAAACAGTTAAAAAGATTGAAAATGGAATGAATCAGGTTCCGCTAAAGGGAATAAGTTATGATTTGGTTTCAGATGAATTACCTTCATATATGTATCCAGATTTGAACTTAACATCTATAAGAGCTAACTATTTAGGAAATAGAGATATTACAAATTATGATGTATTTGAGTTTTCAAAAGAGGGAAGTGACAGAAGGTATTCACATCCTAAGCAAAAGAGAATTTCATCAATTGAACTCTTCTTCTCTATTGTAAATGGGGAATTACTTTTAGAAATAGAATACTCTAAAAATATGTATGAAGAGTCAACTATAAGACAGCTTGGAGAAGCGTATATTAACACTGTTAAGGAAATGATTAATTATATACAAGATGAAAAAAATTCAATGGAAGAAAAAACGTTAAAGCCTATTTCCTTTAGATCAAAAAGTAAAAAACAAGGTACTCTTTCAGGAAAGGTGGTAATAATAACTGGAGGAGGAAGAGGTATTGGAAGAACTATAGCAATTGAGATGGCAAAAGAAGATGCTCAAGTTGTTATTATATCTAGAACAATCAGCCAGCTTAAGGAAACTCAATCAGAAATTGAAAAATTTGGAGGAAGGGCTATTTCTATAGCAGCTGATATAAGTGATTATAATTCAGTTGAGAAAGCTGTAAATAAAGTTATTTCAGAATTTGGTAAAATAGATGTTCTTGTAAATAATGCAGGAATAACAAAACTAGAAGGTTTTACTGATACTAATATGGAGGAATGGAAAAAGATAGTTGAGGTGAATTTGTTTGGTACTTATAATATGTGCAAATTAATAGTTCCTTATTTATCTAAGCAAAAGTCAGGAAAAATTATTAATTTAGGTTCTGATTCTTCCTTTATTGGATATCCTTTAATGAGTGCATATTCAGCTTCAAAACATGCCGTACTAGGACTTACAAAATCCTTAGCAGAAGAGTTAAAGCTAAACAATATTCAGGTAAACGCAATTTGTCCATCTTTTGTAGAGACAGATATGACTCCAGGTGGTTTAAGAAATAGTGCTATGCCAACAGAAAAGGTAGCTGATTTAGCTATATTCTTAGCTTCGGATAAATCTGATTATATAACTGGTGAAGCAATTAAAATATATGGTAAGCAAGACATGTATTGGTTTGGAGCTAAGCAGATGCAGGCTATCAGAGCAATAGTTAATAGAAAATAAAGGAGATTTTGCAAAAATGCATTTTAAAGACAAAATACAGTTAGTGTTTTTAGATAATAAATGGATTATTTATATGATAGGTTTACTTATTGGTGTTGCAATGGGGATTATTAATCCCCTTGCCTCCACCCATTTAAAGGAAAATAATGTGGGAAGCTTATGGATAGGTATAATTTCGTCTTCTTTTTTCTTGGCTATGTCAATGGGATCAATGTTTATTAATAGGAAGTTAAGAAACAAAGGTATTAAGGAGACTATATTTATAGGTGGAATAATTGCAGCTGTAGCAACTATCATTTTTCCACTGGAGTCTAATTTATTTATTTTACTTTTATTGATGCTGATTATAGGGTTTGGAATAGGATTAAATATGGTTGGAATTCAAACTATACTTCAGGAGTTAATAAAAGAAGAAATAAGGGGAGTAATAAGTGGAGTTTATTCACTTAACTTTGCTATAGGTTTTGTATTTAGTTCTGTAGCAGGTCCTGTGCTTTATGAAACTAAACCTTGGATTCCATTTATGATTGCAATGGTTGCACTTTTATTATGCCCAATGGTTGTTAATTTTAGCTTTAAAGAAAAATTGTTATTTCCAGTGATGCTGAAAGGTAATATGCATAGAAAAATATCTGTAGGACTTCAAGGGGCATTTTTGTATGGAGTTACAGAAACCACTCTTACAACTCTTTATCCTGTTTTTCTTATATATCAAGGTTATGGTTTACAAGATACTGGATATGCCTTGGGAGTATTTGTTGTAGGGAGTATTCTAGGAACTATACCTATAACATATCTTTCGGATAAACTTGGACGCGAAAGAGTTTTATTGCTTAGCATTTTTACATCTATATTTACAATTTTAGGAATTTCAATCTTTAGTAATTTTACATTAAGATTAATATTCTCATTTCTATCAGGTTTTATTATTGGACCATTATATCCAGTGGCTTTAGCAGTTTCAATACAAAAGCTTAATAAGGAAGAAATAGCTCTTGGAACCTCGTTATTCACTTCTTTTTATGGTGTGGGATCAACTATTGGACCACTTATATCTTCAATAGCTATGAGCTTATTAGGAGATGATCATATTTTTACTGTTTGCTTACTTCTTTTTAGTATTTTTATTTTTATAACATTTATTAAAAGAATTAAAGATAAGACAGAGATTTTGAGTTAAATTAGTTATGAGTTTAGGAGGGAAAGCCGTGGGCTTTTCTTAAAATAGCAGATTATTTTTATAGTATGGGAGATGTAAAGATGAGCGATATAAATAATGTGAAAATGTCGATTTCTTGTGGAAAAGATATATCAGATAAATATACAAGTAAACAGAATATAGCTAACTTATTAATAGATTCAGCTAAAAATTCAAGAGATAAAGGTATAATATTTATTCAAAATGACAATTCAGAAATTTTATTAACTTATGAAGAAATTCTTGAAAAAGCTATGTATTGCTTAGGGTCACTTCAAAAAGATAATTTAAAACAAGATGATTTTGTAATGATGTCATTCCAAGATAATATTGATTTTGTCGTAGCTTTTTGGGCATGTGTACTAGGTGGTTTTGTACCAGTTCCGATCTCTCCACCTTCAGCATTTAAAGGCAAAAATGCTTCATTGGAAAAGCTTATAAATGTATGGAATACACTAGAAAAGCCTATAATGCTTTGCGATGCTTCAATGATAACTAATATGAAAAATAATGATATTTATCCTGAGTGTCAACAAATTGATATGTTTGATATATCAGTTTTAAGACAAAGTACAGAAAAAGGTCACATTAATTTGACTTCAACTGATAAGCCTGCCTTTATACAATTCAGTTCAGGAAGTACAAATACACCCAAGGGAGTAGTTTTAACACATAAAAACCTTTTAACTAATATAACGGGAATAATCGAAAGTGCTCAGCTGACTTCTGAGGATAAAGTTCTTTCATGGATGCCGTATTATCATGATATGGGATTGATAGGATTTCATTTGACGATGGTTACACTAGGTATGTTACAGGTAAATATGAGCCCAATGAAATTTGTAAAAAGACCAACACTTTGGATGGATTTAGTTTCAAAATACAAAATCAATCTAACATCTAGTCCTAACTTTGGATATAGGTTGCTGCTCAAAAAAATTACCGATAAACATCTTGAAAGTTGGGATTTAAGCAGTTTAAGATTGATTTTTAATGGAGCAGAACCTATTTCAGTACCATTAGTTAGAGAATTCATGGAAAAGCTATCTGTATGCAAGCTGCCAGAAACAAGCATGTATATGGTGTATGGTATGGCAGAAGCATG
Source organism: Clostridium sp. YIM B02555 (assembly GCF_022320955.1). Classification (NCBI taxonomy): domain Bacteria; kingdom Bacillati; phylum Bacillota; class Clostridia; order Eubacteriales; family Clostridiaceae; genus Clostridium; species Clostridium sp. YIM B02555. The sequence goes on from NZ_JAKJJY010000003.1 coordinate 383,472, forward strand.
TTTAGCAGTTGCATTCCCAAGGGTAGGGACTAAACCAGAAAGTCGTTTTATTAGTAGAAATAGCCTTATAAGCAAGTCTTTAGCAGAAGAAGTTACTGAAGATAATAAAGATGCATTGCAGGTTGCTGATGAGGGATATGCTATTTCTGGTATGCAGATTCGTATCGTAAATGATGATGGAGAGGTAGTTCCAGAAAAGCTGTTAGGAGAAATACAAATAAAAGGTGATAATGTTACTTCTGGATACATTAATAATCCTGAAGCAACTGAAAAATCCTTTCAAGATGGATGGCTTAAAACTGGAGACACTGGTTTTATGATTGATGGAAAGCTATGTGTAACAGGACGTATTAAAGATATAATTTTTGTGAATGGACAAAATTTATTTGCATATGATATAGAGTTTAAATTAGAAGAAATGGATGGAGTAGAGCCGGGAAAAGTTGTAATAGGCGGTTGGCATGATGAAAAAGAAGGAAGAGAAAAAACAGCTATTTTTTCAGCTCTACGCGTAAAACAAGAGAATATTAAAGAATTTTATGGAAATATGTTAAGAAAAGTAAATGAAGCCTTTGGTATAATGGTTGATTGTGTGGTTCTAGTCAAAGCTATTCCTAAAACTACTAGTGGTAAAGTAAGGCGTTTCATGATGATACAAGCTTTACTTGATAAGGAATATGAAGATACAACCTTTACAGCAAATGAATTATTAATAGATATAGAAGAAAATAAAGTAGAAGCAAAATCAGAAGTAAGTACTGTGATAGAATCTTTAATATTAAATAACAATGCAGATAAAATAAGAGAAATATGGGCAACAGTATTAGAAATGCCAGCTGAGAGTATTGGATATAATCAATCCTTCTTAACCTTAGGTGGAACTTCTATAAAAGCAGTTCAGATTTTAGGTATGCTTGAAGATGAATTCAATTTAGAGTTAGGTCACGATATACTTATTAATTGTAAGACAATAAAAGAAATGGATGAATATCTGATAAGATTATCGAAAGGTGATATATCAGGAGTTAATATTATCAAAAAAACTTCTAATGGAATTAATGAAGAAGACGATATAGCAGTAATAGAAATGTCTTGCCGTTTTCCAGAAGCATCAAATCCAGAAGAATTTTGGAATAATATTGTAGCTGGTAAATGCAGTATTGATGAAGTGCCAGAAGATAGATGGGACATAAATCAATATTATAGCAAAACTAATGATTTTACAAAGACAAATTGTAGAACAGGTGCCTTTATAAATGACGCCTTTGATTTTGATGCCAAATTGTTTAATATTTCTGATGAGGAAGCAGCAGTTATGGATCCTCAGCAAAGAATTATATTAGAATTAGTATATGAGATATTAGAAAGAGCAGGATATTCTAGAAAAACTGTAAGTGGAAAGCGTTTAGCATTGTATATTGGTGCTGGTACCAATACATATCAAGAGTATCATTTAAATACTTTGAATATGACAAATCTTAAGAATTTTGAAAGCTTCAGTTCACTTACAGAAGAAGAACAAGGATCAATACTTAATGAATGGAAAAATAAATTAGGAGTAACTGAATTTCATCCTAATCTACTTGTAGACAATATTATAAACATGATTGCTGCAAGAGCTTCTCAAGAGTTTGATTTAAAGGGGCCTAGTATAACAGTAGATACAGCATGTTCTTCTTCCTTAGTAACTATACATTTAGCTTGTGAAGCACTTAAAAAAGGTGAATGTGAATTAGCTATAGCAGGAGGAGTAAATTTATTACTTACACCAACTCCATATATTTATCTTAGTAATGCTGGAGCACTATCTACAAGTGGGGAATCAAGAGTTTTTGATGCAAAGGCTGATGGACTTGTTCCAGGAGAAGGTGCAGGCTTAGTTTTATTAAAACCTCTTAAAAAAGCTTTAAAGGATAAGGACAAAGTCTTAGCTGTAATAAAAGCTAGCTCTATAAATAATGATGGACATTCAATAGGGGTTATGGCACCTAATCCAAATGGTCAGCGTGAAGTAATTGAAGCCTTGTATTTAAATAATGATATTGATCCAAATGAAATACAATATGTAGAAGCTCATGGTACTGGTACAAAAATTGGAGATCCGAGTGAAGTAAGAGCTTTAACAAGTGCCTTTAATAGATGGAAGCCTAAAAACAATTCTATAGCTATAGGATCAATTAAAGCAAATATTGGTCATCTTTTAAATGGTGCTGGAATAGCTAGTTTTATTAAAGTAGTTTTAGCTATGAATAATAAAATAATGCCTCCTAATGTAAACTTAAGCGAGCTTAATCCTTCAATTAAATTTGACAAAACTCCATTCTATACTATGCTTGAAGCTAAAGATTGGAAGGTTCAAGAAGGAGAAGTAAGAAGAGCAGCAGTAAATTCCTTTGGTTTCGGTGGTACTAATTGTCATATGGTTATTGAAGAAGCTCAAGAAATTGGTAAGGAGGAAACTGCAAGAGAGTATGAGCGTGATAAGCATATTCTAGCATTATCGGCAAATTCGAAAAGATCTCTTCAATTGAAGATTAACAATTTTGTAGAATATTTAAAAGCAAACAAGGAAATGAATCTAGGTGATATATGCTATACAGAAAACACATGCAAAACACTGTTTAAATACCGCTCAAGTATTATAGCAGAGTCAATTGAGGATTTAATAAACAAACTAGAAAATCTTCAAATAGATAATATAAATTGTGATGGTCAGCACAAAATCGCATTTATGTTTACTGGACAAGGTTCTCAATATGTTGGTATGGGAAGAAAGTTATATGAAAAGCTACCTATTTTTAGAGAATATGTTGATGAATGTACAGAAGCATTTTATCCTCATCTGAACCAAAAAATAACCGATTTAATTTATGGCGCTGACGCAGATGAAAAAATTCTTGAACAGACTAATATAACTCAACCTGTAGTATTTACTATGGATTATGCATTTGGAAAACTTCTTTTAGATTTAGGCATTAACCCTGCTTATATGCTTGGACATAGCGTTGGAGAATGGGCAGCAGCTTGTCTTTCGGGTGTAATAAATTTACGAGAAGCTGCTGAAATAATAACTGTCAGAGGAAAGCTTATGGGTGAATTACAATCTGAAGGCAGTATGTGTGCAGTATTTACATCAGGAGATAAACTTGAGCAATTACTTAAAAATTTCGATGGAAATGTATGGATAGCTGCATATAATGTAACTCATCAGGTTGTATCTGGAGAAACAAAAGATGTGGATAGATTTTGTACAATATTATTAAAAGAAGGAGTAGGGACGAAAAAACTTAAGGTTTCTCAAGCTTTCCATTCACCGCTTATGAATCCAATGCTGGATGCATTTAGAGAAGTTCTTAACAAGGTGAACTTTAAGACTCCTAATATCCCCATAGCATCAAATGTAACTGGACAAATAATGGATAAACCTTTTGATACAGAATATTGGGTAGAACATATCCTTTCATCTGTAAAATTTGAGCAAAGTATTAAGTGTTTAGCAGGCAATTCAGTGGATATTTTTATTGAGTGTGGGCCTGATAAGGTGCTGGCAAGAATGGCAGGAGGGATACAAAATGTTGGTAATAAAACAATTTTATCATCATCAGATCGTAAAGGAGATTCTTTAGAGATAATTTTAAAAACAATATCTTCACTTTTTAATTTAGGAATTGATATAAGTTTTGAAAATTTTGAAAGTGGTATCTACTATGAGAGAGTTAAATTACCTATATATCCATTTGAAAGAAAGACATATAAACCTGATTTCGGAAGAGAAAGTATAAAAGTTCCAAATGAATGGTTCTATAATTGGAAGTGGGCGCCTGGATTTCAAGAAGCATTTAGTTCATTGCAAGCAGGGAATGTAGTGATATTTGATGATGGAAGCGGTATTAATGAAGAAGTTGAAAAACTCCTTGATCCAGATAAAAACAAAGTTTATTCTATTAGAGCAGGTGAAACATATTCATATGATGGCGATAGAAAATTTGTAGTTAATCCATTAATAGAAAGCGAGTATGTTGAAGTTTTTAATGCTATTCCAGGGTCAATAGCTACAGTAATACATCTTTGGAACTTAAAACAGGAGATTTCTAACTTGGAAGCTGTATTCAATGAAAGCGTAATAAATGGAAATCTTTATAGTGTTTTATATATAGGAAAAGCTTTGTCGAAATTAAATGTAGAAGGTATTAAGTTATTATTAGCAACAAATTTAGGTGTTCCTATAGATGAAAAGCATAAAATTTCAGCTCCGCACCAATCTATTGCTATAACCTTGACTCTTGCTTTAGATCAAGAAAATAGTTTTATAAATGCACATTGTGTTGATCTAGATAAAAATGAGTTTGAATCTAATAGAGAAATAGCTAAAGTTTTGTTTAATGAAATAATGAGTGAAACAAATAGCGAAGGTATTGTTGTCATCAGAGATGGAGTAAGATATATTAGAGATTTAATAAATGTTATAGAATTAAATGAGACTTCGGAAATTAAATTTAAAGACGGTGAAACATACCTGATTACAGGAGGGTTAAGCGCAGTAGGGGGTGCGATAGCTAAAGCAATTGTAAAGAAAGCTAAAGTAAACCTAGTTTTAACAGGACGCAAGGAATTGCCGTTACGAGAAGAATGGAATAAGGAAATTGCTAATAATACTAAAATTTCTAAAAAGATTGAGTTGATTTTGGAACTTGAAGAATTTGGAGCAAGTGTTTCTTATGAAGTTGTAGATGTAACTAAAATGGATGATATGAAAGCTTTAATGATTAGAATAAATAATAGATATGGTTCTATTCATGGAGTGATTCATGCAGCAGGAACAGTTGATTCATCTAGTTATAAGCTTCTAAATAAAGAAATTCAAGTAGTGAACGACGTTATTGAACCTAAGCTTCAAGGGGCTGTAATAACTGATTTAGTTACAAGGAAAGAACCTTTAAAATTTTTTGTTATGATTTCATCAGTATCTTGCTCAAGAAAGATTTGGTCAGCAGGGCTTGGAGATTATTCTGCGGCAAATTCCTTCCTATCTGCTTATAGTTTTTATAGAGCAGGTCAGGATGCACCAGGAAAATCCATTGCAATAAACTATTCATTGTGGGCAAGCATTGGAATGGGAGCTGACTTAGGAGAAGGTGCTGATTTAGCTTTAAAAGCACAAGGATTAAATCCTCTTGCACCCAAAAAAGCTGTTGAAGCCTTTATGAGAGTTTTGTCAGATGGAAATCAAAGCGTGGTTCATATAATAGATAAGATTGAAAATTCTAATCAAAAAGAAGCTTCTAAAACAAAGGCTGTGAAATTTAATTTTAAAAAAGTAAATAATGTTAAGGAGGTTGTGTATAGTGTTATTGCTGAGCAATTACACATTGAAAAGGATCATTTGGATATTGGTCAAAATTTCCTTGAATTAGGTTTAGATTCTCTTGGTGCTATAAAAGTTATGGAGACGTTAGGAAACAAACTTGGAATGGAATTATATCCTACCTTGATATTTGAATACCAAACACCAGAAACCTTGGCAGAATATATTGAGAAAGTTTATACTCAAGATTTTGATGAAGCGGCAGCAGATAAACTAGAAACCATCAATGAAGATAATGCTAAGGATAAAAAAGTTAAAGATATTGCAATAATTGGAGCAAGTCTTAGAATACCTGGAGCAAATTCATTAGATGAATATTGGAAAATCTTAGAGCAAGGTAAATGTGTAATAAAAGAAATTCCAGAAGAAAGATGGGGTGGAAAGAACAGCTTTAGTACAGATCAAAACGCTGATCATACTTCGTATTGTAAATATGGAGGCTTTATAGAAAATCCATATAATTTTGATCCATTATTCTTTGGAATGTCTCCTAGTGAAGCCTCTGTAACTGACCCTCAACAGAGAATTTTCTTAGAGATTGCATGGGAAGCACTACAGCAGGCAGGTTATGGAGGAAGATACAACTCGAATAATATAGGTGTATTTGTTGGTTGTGAACAAAATAATTATGCAGAGCATTTTGCGAATTACAGAACTTACATGGAATTAAAAAACAGTCTATTGCAAAATCAGGTGTTTAATAATATGAGTGAAGAGCAAAAACGTGAAATAATGAATAATATCTTTAATGTATTGCAGCCAGCAAAGATGGTATCTGATGCAGTTGCTGGGAATAGCTTAAATGAAGTTGCAGCAAGGGTAAGTCATTGCTTAAATCTCACTGGACCGAGCTTGACCTTTAATTCTGCATGTTCATCGTCACTTTCTGCATTACATTTTGCTTGTGAAAGCATTAGAACAGGAGAAAGTAAGATGGCAATAGTTGGAGGTGTAAATTTGAATATTACTCCAACAAATTTTGTAGGCTTAAGCAGAGTTCAAGCGCTTTCTAAAACAGGAACTTGTTATCCATTTGATAACAGGGCAGATGGTATGGTACTTTCAGAAGGTGCAAGCGCAATATTATTAAAACCTCTTGAGGAGGCTATTAGTGATGGAGATAATATAATGGCTGTAATTAAAGGCTCTGCTATTAACAATGATGGACATTCTCAAGGTATAACAGCGCCAAGACCTCAAGGACAGGCAGAAGCAATAAGAAAAGCTTATTTAAAAGCAAAGGTTAATCCTGAAACTATATCTTATGTTGAAACTCATGGTACTGGAACGCCACTTGGAGATCCAATTGAAGTAGAAGGTATGAGCCAAGCCTTCCGCTCCTTTACAGCAAAAAAAGAGTTTTGTGCTATTGGATCAGTTAAGTCTTCAATAGGACATATGTTGTCAGCCTCAGGAGTAACAAGTTTGATTAAAGTTCTTTTAGCATTTAAAAATAATAAAATACCACACACTATAAATTATGACAAATCAACAACTAATGCAAATATTGATTTTCCAAATTCACCATTTTATGTTGCTAGTGAAAAGCCTAAGGAATGGAGAAGTAATGGAAAAGATCCATTAAGGGCAGGAGTAAATGGTTTTGGCTTTGGTGGAACCAATGTTCATGTGATTTTAGAAGAAGCTCCAAAAGTAAGTAATCGTGAAAGGGATGAAGAAAAATTCCCATACTTATTACAGTTAACTGGTAGAAATCAAAATGTTGTACGAAAAATAGCTGCTAATTTAAAGAAAGATATTGAAAAGCAAGAAAACTTAACTGTTTCATCGATTTGCTATACTATGAATAACAATCAAAAAGAGCTAAGTACTAAAAATGCAGTAGTGATAAAATCTAAGAAACATTTATTAGAGGTACTTGCTAACATAGAAAAGGATATTGACACTGAGGATATTTACAAAGGTAGATCTAATCCAAATCGTCAAACAGAAGCGTATCTTGTTTTAGATGATAGCATCAAGAATATTAAAAATTATAAAGAGGATTTATTCTCACATATTGTAATATTTGCTGATGCATACAATGAATGTATGGATAGCTGTAAACAACTTAAGGATTTAAGCAGTGAAGAAATCGAACGTGTGGAAATATTTGTAGTGCAATATGCACTAGGTGTTATGCTGAGTAAGTTTGAAGTGAAGCTATATGGAATAATTGCAGAAGGAACAGGAATTATAGCAGCAGCTGTGTTAGCAGGTATGATAAGTCTAAAACAAGGTATAGCAAATGTTCTTGATACAACAATAATAGAAAGTGATAACAGTTATAAAGTTAGTCAAAGTGAAGTATATGTCAATTGCCCTATATTAACACCAGCAGGGATTATAGAAAGTGAAGAGGATATTTTCAAAAATATTGAAGCAAATATTCAAAGCTTAAAGGGATTTGTAAATAAGAATCAAGTTGTTATATATCCAGATAGCCTTCACAAGATTAAGACTAAGGAAATTTATGATGATAAATTATTTAATTTAGTTGAAATGGCTTTTGATAGTAATCCGATTGAAGGTGTTATAAAAGCATTTGCTAAGCTATATATTCTTGGTGTAAGGTTTAATCCTAATAAGTTCTTTGCTAGTAACGAGAAGAAAGTTAAATTATCTACTTATCCTTTTGAAAATGAAGAATATAAGGTTTCTGTTTTAAAAGAGCCAGATTTTAAAGAATTAAAGTCATCAACAACATTAAGTAAAAAAGGTTTATTAAAGCTTGAAAAAATTAATGTACTTACTGAGGTTGAAAGAAAACTGATTAGTATTAATTTGGCTAAAGACATAAGATAGGTAATTATTACGATTTGGGCTAATTATACTGTAAATCATATGAAAGAAAATAACAAAATAAAAGTTCTTTGTTAATTCTTTCATATGGTTAAATTTCTATAATGTGGAGGTGACTATACTTGATAAGTATAAAGAAGATAGTAGTGATTGTTATTTGTGCTGTTATTGTAGTTTTAGGTATTTGGGGATTAAAGTATTTAATATCTATACAACAATATCAAAAAATTATTAGTAATTTAAAGATTGACACTATAGATTTATCAAATATTCATGATGGAAAGTACACAGGTTCTTTTAATACTGAGTATGTTGGGGCGGAAGTTTCAGTTGTAGTTAAAGACAAAAAAATTACTAATATAACTTTATTAAATCATAAGAATGAAAGAGGTAAACCTGCAGAGGTTATTTTGCAAAATGTTGTGAAGGCTCAGAGTTTGCAGGTAGATACAGTCTCAGGAGCAACGAATAGCAGTAAGGTGATTTTAAAAGCTATTGAAAATGCATTAAATTCAGCAAAGTAATTAAGCAAGTGTTTAAATTAAAATAAACAAACTGGATATTGGCATTTATTTTTGTATAAATTTTTTTTGATTATTAAAATTAGGTCAAATATATTTTGTGAAGTAATATTAACGTAAAAAAAAATATTGAATTATAAAAATTTAAGATGCAGCCATAAATTTGGCTGCATTTTTTAGAAGATAATAATATAATTTTTAATTAAAAAATTCAATTATACCAAGAATTATAAGCAATATTCCTGAAAATAATGGAGCGTATCTGCCACAAAATGTTCCTAATATATTATTTCCTATGGATTTTCCAAGTATAATTATAAGAATACTAAATATGAATGTAGAAATTACTGTTATATTAATGTTTACCCCTGTTATACTGGCGGCTAAGCCAGTACCTAAGTTATTAAACATTAATCCAAGTCCTACAAAGGATGCTTCTTTTATATTCAAATCACCAGAATTATCTAAATCAGATTTTATAGCATACTCAGCCATATCTTTAGCATTTTTTAATGCAATATCATTTGCTTTGTTATTATTTATAATATTTAAAATGCTTTGGAACAAAAAGTACATACCTAATAGGATAATAATTATTGCACCAAAAGAATTAGTTATTGATATTGGGAAAAAACTTGATATATAAATTCCAAGTGACATAGACAAAAAAGTTCCCATAGATGTTATAGTAGCGATTACAAGATTTGCAATTATGCCTATATTTATTTTTTTAATTCCATATGCGATACCTATAACTAAATTATCCAAATTTGATGATAGACTATATAATAATGCAGATAAAATTAATGCCATATTGTACCCCCATCAAGGTTTATCTTTCAATATATGATAAAAAAATCAAAAAGTTGATTGAAAGTGATGGTAAATAAACAGTGTTATTTTTAGTTAAAGATATTTCTAATATTTACAACATCCAAAACAAGTTGAAGTGAAAACTTTTTAATGAATTAAATTACTTGTACAGAACCAATTAAAACTTTTAATAAAACCAGAGGCTAATTGATACTTGGGAAATATATACTATTGCTTATTTCTGAATTCAAGTAAATTTCTCTTACTAGACACATTGAATTTCTTATATAAATTCTGAAGGTGTTTCTTTAAGGTGTAGCTGCTAATAAAAAGTTTGTCTGCAATTTGATCACTGTCCATATCTTCAAAGATAAGCTGCAAAACTTCCTCTTCACGATTTGTTAAATTATATTTTGAAGCAAGATGAGTTATTGAATATGAGGTACTAGAAGAGTTTTTATCATCTTTTGTGTAGAACTCATAAAAGCGAAGATTTAAATGATCACTAAAAGCTTTAACAAGAAACATTTCGTCAGAAGTAAAATCTCCTTCTTCCTTTGAACGATAAATTGTTAGTACGCCTAAAAACAAATCATTATAGACTAAATTAAGTTGTATTGAATAGTGAAGTCCAAAAGGTTCATAACATTTTTTATAGAGTGCAGTTTTTATTCTTTCTTCATCTGGCATTAAATCACTTTCACGAATAAGTAAGCATTGTCCACTTAGCATTACCCAGCGAGTATAGTCTTCATCTTCATTTAAAAGATAATGTTTTTCAGTTTCTGAATAAACTTCAGGTACACAAATTGGCTCACAAAGCAGATTTTTTGAATCGGTATGATCAGCCATTAAAATACTTGAAGCAGTATTTGGAATTAGCATCTTAAGTAAATTTAAAAATGTAATCTTCATAGTATCAAAATCTGGGATACTATATATTTGATATATTATATTATTTACTAAGAGAAATTCGTTATTTTGCATAGTAATACCTCACTGTAATTATGAAATTATTAAAAATAGTTTATCACACTAGGTATTTATTGTACATATTAGTAAAAATGCTTAAATATTGAGAGCAGCATATACTAACTAAGAAAAAATCTACTTATAAAGGAGTATAAGTACTCTTAAAATAATTCAACAACAATACCTTAGTATAATTGTAATAAGTAGTAACCTTATTTTATAATAATATCAATAAGAGAAATATAGGAAATACAAAGGCGTATTAATGTTTTAACACTAACATAATACGCCATTTTAATTTTAGAAAGGAAGTACTTATTATGGAACAAAAAGCTCAAATTATTGAAGATTTAAAGAAGGTAATAGGATATATTAAGAGTGATGAACTAACAAATGAGGAAAAAGAAAAAATAACAAAGGACACGGTTAATTATTTTGATAATTATGTAAGTCCGGGCTGGCTGAAATATAGAAAATCTGTATCAACAAATGCAGCAGTTGTTGAGTGGACTGATAAAGGAGCGTATTGTACGGGATTATATGGAGAAGAGTTTATAGATTGTCTTGGTGGATTTGGAATTTACACCTGCGGACATAGAAATGATGAAATTCTTGACGTAGTAAAGGCTCAACTTGATCACCAAGCATTACATTCACAAGAATTATTAGATCCTTTAAGAGGGTATCTTGCAAAAGCTGTTGCAGATATTACACCTGGAGATTTAGAATACTGTTTCTTTACAAATGGAGGTGCAGAAGCAGTAGAGATGGCGTTAAAGCTTTCAAGAATTGCAACTGGTGGAAGATGGTATGTTTCAACTGTAGGAGCCTTTCATGGAAAATCTATGGGAGCTGTTTCTATGGGGGGAAAGAGTACTTATAGAGTCCCTTATACACCAATGGTACAACAAGTTCAACACGTTGAATATGGTAATGCTGAAGATATGAGAAAGGTAATAAGAAATCTTGTAGCAGTAGGAGAAAAAGTTGCGGCAGTAATAGTTGAGCCTATACAAGGCGAGGCAGGAATAATTATTCCTCCTGAAGGCTATTTAAAAGAAGTTAGAAAAATATGTGATGAATACGGGGTAGCATTAATCTTTGATGAAATTCAAACTGGTATGGGTAGAACAGGGACAATGTGGAGATGTGAAGCAGAAGGAGTAGTACCTGATATTATGACCTTTGGTAAAGCTTTTGGTGGTGGGATTATGCCAATCACAGGAATTATCTGCAGGCCAAAAATGTGGACACAAGAATTAATTGATAATCCATGGCTGCTAGGTTCTCCAACCTTTGGAGGAAATCCTGTATGCTGTTCTGCTGCTCTTGCAACTATAAAATATATGTTGGAAAATGATGTTCCAGGACAATGTAAAGAAAAAGGAGCATATTTAAAAGCAGGGTTAGAAAGATTATGGAAGAAATATCCTGAAGTAATTAATGAAGTTAGAGGAACGGGATTAATGCTAGCAGTAGAATTTTGTGAAAGTGAAGTTGGATATGACGTTGCAAAAGGTATGTTTAAGAGAGGCGTTATGACAGCTGGAACTTTAGTAAATGCAAAATGCATTCGCTTTGAGCCTGCGGCTGTAATAACAAAGGAAGATATGGACAAGGTTATAGAAAGAATGGATGCTGCTTTAGAAGATACTAAAAAGGAATTTAACTTATAAAGCATATTATTTGAAAGTTATAAGTCATCAAATTGAAAATTCCCCTTTTCAGTGAGTTATTTCTTTCTTTTATATGAATAAATTTTAGGTGAGAGATGTTATATATTTTTTATATAGCATCTTTTCTTCCATGTGAAGGAGTTATGTATATGAAACAATTTATATTATTTCCTGTAATATATAAATATGAGAATTGTGAAAGCTTTTGTAGAGAATTTCGAATTGGAAAAGGTGATTTAGTAATTACACATAAGAGGATTTATGATATTTATTTAAAATCAAATATAAAGGAAGCAGCGGTTTTGCTTAAAGAAAATTATGGGAATGGAAATGCATCGGATGAAATTGTTGAAGGAATGTATGAACATATAAAGCGAATAGCTTATGAACGAGTGATAGCTATTGGAGGTGGATCCATTTTAGATATCGGGAAGTTATTTGCTTTAAAGCACATTTCACCAGTACAGGATTTATATTTTCGTAAATTAGAAATTATAAAGGAAAAAGAACTCATATTAGTTCCAACAACCTGTGGCAGCGGAAGTGAAGCTACTAATGTTTCGAGCTTAGAATTGAAGGCGCAAAATCTTAAAGCAGTTTTAAAATCAGATGAATTATATGCAGATAGTGTTATTATAATTCCAGAAGTGTTGAAAAGCCTTCCTTTTGAAGCCTTTATTGCTAGTTCGAAAAAAGCCCTTACTAATGCTATAGATGCTCATTTATCACATAAAGCTACAACATACACTAAGATGTTTTCAAGGACAGCTATTGAAATAATATTGAATGGATATAAAAAGATTATAGCTGATGGAGAAAATACTACTAATACTTTACTAGATGAATTTCTTTTAGCAAGTAATTATGCTGGAATCGCTTTTGGAAATGTAAATGGTAACGAGGTTCAAAGTGAAATTATTCATCAAGATTTTATGGGAATTAGTGAGTTATTAGCTAAAATAATGGGAGGAAATGGAGAGTGGACTTTTGATAATATAGAAACATTATTATTACAAATAAGTAGACTAAGTAGACTTTGACTATTGACTTGGAGTGAACTATAGATGTTATAATATCAAAAAAGGAGGTGATTTCCATGACAATAGCTGAAGTAAGTAGAAAATTTGAACTTACTCAAGATACCCTTCGTTATTATGAACGTATAGGGTTAATTCCAGAAGTTAATCGTAATAAAAGTGGAATTAGAGACTATAATGAGGAAGATTTGAGATGGGTAGAATTTATAAAATGTATGAGGAATGCTGGCCTCCCAATTGAAGTTTTGATTGAATATGTTACTTTATTTCAACAAGGAAATGAAACAATTGATGCAAGAAAAGAAATATTAAAAGATCAACGTGCTCAATTAGTACAAAAGATTGAAGATATGAAAAAAACCTTAGAGCGTTTAGATTATAAAATAGAGAGATATGAAAATGGTGAAGTTGCTAAAGACAGTATACTAATGAAACCAGAAAATTAGATTATTAATATCATGCATAGCTAAGTTATAAATTAAAACCTCTGTACACTTTGTTTGTATGCAAAAAGTGTTGGAGGTTTATATTTTTACAGCTAAAGAAGAAAATTGTATTAATTTGCAGTTAACTCAAAGTGATAGGATAGATATGTAGATTTATTAATAATTAAAGTATAGTTTAGGAGGAAATTTTAAAATATGAATAAGAAGGGAATTTTCATTGTAACACTAGCATTATTGCTATCAAATGCTATGGCTGGCTTAGATGGAACAATTGTAAACACGGCATTACCTGCAATTATAAGTGATTTACATGGAATTCAATACATGGGATGGATAGTAGCGGTCTTTTTATTGGGAATGGCCGTAGTAACTCCTCTTTGGAGTAAATTAGGAGAAAGGATTGGAAATAGAAAAACTTATCAAATAGCCACCTTATTGTTTGCAATTGGTTCAATATTTCAAGCATTATCAAGTGATATTATCTTTTTCCTGATTGCAAGAACTATAATGGGAATAGGAGCAGGTGGAATGAATACCATTCCATTTATCATTTATGCAGATTTATATACAGACTTAAGAAAGAGGGCAAAGGTTATTGGATATGCTACAGCAAGTTTTAGTGCAGCTGCTATTATTGGTCCGTTAATTGGTGGGTGGATAGTTGATACTTTCAGCTGGCATTGGGTATTTTATATTAATGTACCAATTGCATTAATCTCTATAGTGAGTGTTCAGTTTTTCTTTAAAGAGAGTAAAAGAATTTCTAAAGGTGAAAAAATTGATTATTTAGGTGCTGGAATTATGGTAATAAGTTTAGTTACACTTTTAACAGGAATTCAAATGATAGAGACAGCATCCATAAGTTTTGTTAGTATCATACTTATTGTAGGTCTAATTTTATTAATAATATTATTTAAAGTTGAAGAAAAGGCAGCTGATCCTATAATTCCTAATAGACTTTTTAAAAATGGTCCATTAGTAGTTGATTTCATGTTGTTTGCTCTTTTATGGGGAGCTTTTGTTGCTTTTAATATATACATACCAATGTGGGCACAAGGATTACTAGGAGTAAGTGCTTTGATTGGAGGAGTGACTCAGATTCCAGGTTCTATTACGAATTTTGGAGGGTCAGTAATTGGACCAGCTATACAGCCAGCATTAGGAAAATATCGCACTGTTGCTTTAGGAACATTAGCTTTTATAATTTCATTTGGCATCATGGTATTGGCTGGAATAACAATACCGATGTGGGGGTTATTAATAGCAGGAGCCTTTGAAGGCTTTGGTTTAGGTTTGAGCTTTAACATTTTACAAATAAGTGTACAGCAGGATGCAGAAAAACGAGATATTCCAATTGCAACATCTTTTGCATATTTATTGCGTATTTTGAGTCAAACATTTATGTCTTCAATATATGGAGTAATATTAAATAATGCTTTAAATAAAGGTGTTGCCGAAACTCATGGAGAAGTTACTATTGAAATGCTGAATAAATTAAGTGATTCACAAACCTCAGGGGATTTACCAAAAAATTTATTACCACTTATGAAACAGATTATGTATGGTGGATTACATAATATAATGTTAGTCGCACTAGTTTTGTTAATTGTTGCTTTAGTTTTTAATGTTGGATTACAATTAAAAATACAAAAAAGAAAAGTTACTTAAATGTTCTATATTAATATTTGCTTACTTAATTGAGAAAATTTCATAATTAAGTTACTTACTAATTTTTATCAATATACAGCAGATATAATTTGATTAACTACACTATATATTGAAGATTAATGTTATTGATTCAAATTATTATTTAAAATCCTCAATTAAGTAAATAAGAGAACTAGCTACAGATATTTTAGAATAGCATTTGTAGCCAGTTTTTATTTTAGGAATTTAATAAAAATATTATAAGTTATTTATGTAAATATCATTTTAAACAAATGTATGTGGATATTATTTAACATATCACTTATTTCCATTTATATTAAATATAATTAGTAAGTATTATTTAACAAGTAATTTATTTGTTACCCAAGTTAAAGCAGCTTTGTTTACATCTTCGCCTTGATATCCATGTGGAGCTTTAGAGTTAGACATAAAAATATTTTCAATAACAGCTTTAATAAGCGCATCTCTAAGTCTTAAACTTTGTTGAATTGGTACTAAAGTATCATGTCCTCCATGTGCTATGAACATTGGTGGGTCATCTGAAGTTACATTATTTACAGGACTAGCAAGTTCAGCTAACTTAACTTTATCCCAATAAGGAGAATTAGTTTCATTTTTATCTCTGATTTCTCTAAGAACACCTACACCTTGTCCTTTTTGAGTAAATCCAAGTAGTTTAGATTCGTTTGCATCTGTAGAATCATGTGTTGCTACAGCATCTACATGAGATTGAAGTGATGGATCCATTTCAGTTGACATTGTTAATAAATCAGTTGGACCATAAAAATCAACACAAGCCATTACTTTACTTGAATAATCAAGGTTACCACCCTCATCTCCTTCAAGTTCTTTTATATCACCAGTAGTAGCAAGCTCAGCAGCTAAATGTGCACCAGCAGAAGTACCGCATATTGCAATTTTATCTGGATCAAGACCATATTCTTTTGCATGTGCACGTATATATCTTATAGCACCTTTAACATCATAGATTTGTGCTGGAAAAGCGGCTTCTGAATTTAAACGATAATCTATAGACACAAAAGCAATTCCATTATTTAATATACTTTTAAAAATTTTGTATGAAGATGTATTATCACCAGACATTTGGCTAGTAGGTTGACCTGCTTGATTTTGTGCAGGGGCTTTTGGAACATTTGAATCTTTAGGTGCATCATCACCTTGATAATCACCCATAGCCCAACCACCGCCATGAATGTATACAAGTACAGGAGTTGCTTCAGTTTTACCTTGTGGTTTAAAGATGTTCATTTTTAAATCTTTTTTATCTCCATTATCATTATTAACAGAAGCAAAAACAACGTCTTTATATGTAGGTGCCATGCTTGTTTGATCTGTAGATGAAGATGTTGCAGTCGTTGCAGCAGTTGTTTTTTGTGCGCAACCAGATAAAGGTAGTGCAAAAGTTGCTGTTAGTAAAAGTGTAAGTGATATAATTTTAATTTTTTTATTCATATTTTTCCTCCTAATATTTATAAATAGTCATGGTTTTGATACTTTAAACAATATTGTTATAACTTATTTTTCTTCAGATTGAAATTTGATCAAGTTATCTAAAGTTCTTTTTAGGAAACTTTCATACAAGACTACTTCATCATCAGTAAAGCCATTATAAAATATTTCACCAGCTTCATCTATAATACTCTTGTTTAAATTTACAAGGAATTCATCTCGATTTACAACCTTAACAATAGTTTTACGTTTATCAGTTTCACATGGAATTAATTTAATATGACCAGCTTTTTCAAGTTTAGAAAGTGTACTTGTTAAAGTTGATTTTTGAAGATGAGTAATTCTTGTAATATCTTTTATAGATATTTGATCTTTTTGCCAAAGTAAAAACAAGAGTCGTGATTGTGCAGCGGTTAAAGTATCAACATTTGATTCACGATGTTTTTTTGATAAAATCCTATCCAGTGATGCATCTATTGATGCGGATAATAAAACAGAAGCTCCTTTTATAATATTCATTTTTACCTCCATATTTCAAAAAATAGTTTGATATAGTACTATATTTCGATTATTATAGTACTATATCAAACTATTTTCAATACATTTGTATTAAAATATTATTAAATATTTATATTTTGATTCGAGTTTCTAGTTATATACTGAAAAATATAGTTAGTTATAAGTCATATATTTTTTAGGTTAATATTTTTAAGTTAGACATTTATTTATAATTTAGTAATTTTGTCATACTATAAAGTTTAGAGTAAAATATAGATAAATTGATTATAAAGTTAAAAAAATATTTATCTATTGTATAAAGTTAATAATTATTTTAATAATAAAGAGTACTATGGAGTAGATTTTTTTAGGAGTGATTGTATGACAGAGTATATTAAAGTTAAAAGAGCTGGATTAAATCTAGCAGGAATAATCGAAAAACCAGAACTTAAAGATGGAGAAAAATGTCCACTAGTTATTATTATGCATGGTTTTACATCGGATTATCAGTGTCCTCTTCTTGTTAAGATATCAGATGAATTACTTAAAAATGGTATTGCATCTTTAAGATTTGATTTCAATGGACATGGGGAAAGCGATGGATTATTTGAGGATATGACAGTTATGAGTGAAGTTGAGGATGCTAGGGAAATTTTACGCTATGCAAAGAAGCTTGATTTTGCAGAAAGTATTAGTATACTTGGACATTCTCAGGGAGGTGTAGTAGCTGGTATGACAGCAGGGTATTATCCAAATGATATTATTTGTCTTGTGCAAATGGCACCAGCTGCAACTTTAAAGGATGATGCAATAAAAGGAACGCTAATGGGTGTAGAATATAATACTAAGCATATCCCAGAATATGTTGAATTTGATAATAAACGCTTAGGAAGTCTATACTTTAGAATAGCACAACATCTTCCAATATATGAAGTATCATCGCAGTATGATGGGCCTGTAAGTCTTATCCATGGAACAGAAGATGGTGTGGTTAGTTGTAATGCATCTAAAAAATACCACGAAGTATATTCAGATAGTGAATTACATTTGCTTGAAGGAGAAGATCATAGCTTTTCGCATAATATGGATAAAGCTGTAGCTATTGCAGTAGATTTTATTGGAAAAAAATTGAAATAGTTTTTGCACAGCTTAGTTTACATATCAAACTAAGCTGTAATTAGTTATACTTTATTATATAATATTAAGTAATTTAGTAGAATAGGAGCCATACTTATGAATATAAATGAGTTAATAATATACAATAAAACAATTCCTAAAAGAGAAGCAATTTATGTGAATTACCCAAGTAACTTATCACAAGAATTATGCACTTACCTTTCTCAAAAAGGCATTGAAAAGTTATATTGTCACCAAGCTGAAATGTTTGAAAAAGCAGACGAGGGGAATAATATTGTAATAACTACATCTACAGCTAGTGGAAAGACTCTAAGTTTTTTGCTGCCAGTTATTCAAGAAATTTTATCAAATCCTCTAGCAAGAGCAATTTTTATATATCCTACAAAAGCACTTGCAAGTGATCAATACCGTGCAATACTGCCATACTTAGAATATTTCGGAGCTAATAGAATTTCGGCAGGAGTCTACGATGGAGATACGCCTGTAAATGAACGAAGCAGAATTAGAAAAAATGCAAATATAATTTTAACTAATCCAGAAATGATTAATGCTGCATTTTTACCGAATCATAGTAAATTTGGTTTTGATTTTATATTTTCTAACTTAAAATATGTAGTGATTGATGAACTGCACACGTATAGAGGAGCCTTTGGATCACATCTTGCTAATGTATTTAGAAGACTTGGAAGAGTATGCAGGTATTATAATTCAGTACCGAAGTATTTATGTAGTTCGGCAACAATAGCAAATCCAGTTGAACTTGCAGAAGAAATCTGTGGACAGAAATTTATTGAGATTCATAAAGATGGCTCTCCAGCTCCAAAGAAAAATTTCAAACTTGTCCAACCACCTAAGATTATGGGCAATGATAAAAAATATTATGGTCAGTTGCAATCAACTTCAGTTGCTGCTGAGTTAATACCTGATTTAGTAGAAAATGATAATAGTTTTATTGCCTTTGCTAAATCAAGAAGGAATGTGGAAGTAATCTTAAAGGAAGCAAGAGATAAGCTAGAAACAGAAGTATTTTTTGGTGGATCTTTAAAAGATAAAATATCTGGATATAGGGGAGGCTATACTCCACTAGAACGTAAAGAAATTGAAAATAAAATGATTACAGGAGTTTTAAGAGGCCTTGTATCAACAAATGCCTTAGAGCTTGGAATAGATATAGGAAAGATTGACACTACAGTTATTGTTGGATATCCAGGAACTAGGGCATCCTTTTGGCAGCAAAGCGGAAGAGCTGGTAGAAGTGGAATGGAAAGTACAAATTATATGATTTTTGATAATCTCCCTTTTGATCAATATATAGCAATAAATCCTGACTGGATCTTTGAAGGTGGAAGTGAAAATGCAGTTATTGATAAGAATAACTTATTAATAGAGCTTGCTCATATACGTGCTGCAGCTGCTGAAATACCACTGACCTTAGATGATATATCTGTCTTTCCTGACCTTGGGGAGACGATTCCTGTTTTAATTAGAGCAAGTGAATTAGCTAATCAAAGTGGGAAGTTTGCGTGGTGTGGAAACTCATTTCCAGCAGGAGATTTTAGTTTAAGGAATATAGATAAAAAAAGATATAAACTTATCAATAAAGAAAATAATAAAGAAATTACTGAAATGGATGAAATGCAGGCCTTCCGCGAAGTTCATAATGGCGCAATCTACATGCATGATAGTGTTCAATATCAGGTGGTAAAACTTGATTTAGAAAGTAGAACTGCTTTTGCAATTCCTTTTAATGGCAATTATTATACTATGCCAGGAGGTATTACAAATATCAGAATAATTCAAGGCAGCAAGGATGTAGATTATGAGAGAACTAAAGTTACCTTTGGAGATGTAAATGTTGATGATATAGTTTATATGTATAAAAAGCTTCAATTTCATAATCATCAAAATTTAGGTTTTGAGCAGTTAGATAAACCTTTATCAAAGGATTTTGATACAGAAAGCACCTGGATAAAAATTCCTGACAATGTTGTCAATGTATATAGAAGATTGCTTCAAGAAAGTCAAAATGGAATGATTATAAGAAATAATCATTTTGAAGGTGTGTGTTTTGCTATAAAAAATGCAGCAATGATGGCTACTATGACAGAGCAAGAGGATATTGGAGTTACAATGTCTAATAATGCAGTAGAAATACGTGAAAATTATGATGGAGAAGTATACATGTTTGTTTATGATAAATATGTAGGTGGTCTTGGATATGCAGAAAAAGTATTCGACTTAATTGCAGATATTATTAAAGAAGCAATTAAAATGGTCAGTGGCTGCAAATGTGATAATGGCTGCGCTGCTTGTATTGGGGATTATCAGTTAAATAAGGCTATGGTTCTATGGGGATTAAAGAATTTATTAGAAGAAATAGAAGCACCTAAAGATATTAAGTTAATAGAATATGCACCATCAACTTTCATTAGAAAGCCATTTAAATTTGTAGAGTTACAAGAAAAATGGAAAGAATTCTGTGAATATATTAAAGAAAATGGAGATAGCTTTGGAAAATTCTTGAGCACAATTCCAGAGGTTGAAATAGAAAATCGTACTTTAATCCTAGTTTTGAATAATACTTTTTATAAAGAATGGGTAATGGAAGAAAGTAATAAAAAGAGCATAATAAACATTATTTCCTTTAATACCTATGCTCCAGTAGGAATTGAGCTGCGAGTAAGAATTGAAAAAATAGAAGAAGACAGAAACAATGTGAAAAATAAATTACAAAGAAGATATAAAGATCTTGTGGAATAGGAGGGCATCATGCATTATGAAAAAGATTTAGAAAGATTAAATGAATACCAAAGAGAAGCAGTCCTTGATGAAAGTGATGCATGTGTTGTAAATGCTAATGTTGGAAGTGGAAAAACAACAGTCTTAATTTCAAAGATTATATACCTTCACTATGCAAAAAATATTAGTTACAAAGATATGATAGTGCTAACTTTTACTAATAAAGCAGCAAATGAAATTAGAGAAAGGTTACTGGTTTCTGATAGTACTATAAAGCCTGAAGAGTTAGAGGGATTTGGAACTTTTCATAGTGTTGCTCTTAATTTGCTTAAAAATAAATTTTCAATTGAAGAAATGGGATATACAAAGGATTTTCTAGTAATAGAGCCTGAGGAAGAGTTAGATATTGCTCTGCAGATAATACAGGAAGAAAAGCTTAAAATTAAATATAAAAATAGATTAAAAAAGCGATTAGAAAAGGCTATGTCTATTGAAGAGGAAGAAGAAAAGATTTCGCCTTATGATGATGATGATATATTTAAGTTGGCCAACTTATTAAAAGAAGAAAAGATAAAACAAAACAAGATGTCCTTTTTAGATATATTGAAAAATGCCACTACTTTATTAGAAGATAATAAGCTTTCATCAAAGTGGATTATAATAGATGAAGTGCAAGATAGTGATAAAATCCAGCTTGATTTTATAGATAAACTAAAAGGTGAAAATACAAAATTATTTGCAGTAGGTGATCCAAATCAAGTTATTTATACTTGGAGAGGGAGCTCCTTAAATGTGGTTTACACTTTAAAGCATAAATATAATGCAAAAGAGTTATCACTTCCAATAAATTATCGCTCCAACAGTTTTATTTTAAGTGCAGCAAGATATTTTCAGCAAAGTGGAAATGAATTAATAGGAGCCAGAGAAGCTGGAAATAAGATAAAAGTGAAAAAGCAATACAATTCCTTTAATGAAGCCTGTTATCTTGCGGATAAAATCAAGGAGATACATAAATCAGGTGTTTCATATAAGGAAATAGCAGTTTTTTATAGATTACAGGAACAATCGCAAGCTTTCGAAGATGTATTTTTTAAAAATGATATTCCATATGAAGTATCTTTAAAGAAAACTATACGAGATATTCCAGTCTTAAATTGGGTGATTAAATTATTTAGATTTTGTGTAAATAATAATGATTTTACATCAGGAGTTTATGTTCTTAGTGATAAAGAGTATGGTGAAAGAATGACAGAAAAAACTGCTAAGATAATAGTTAAAGAACAGAATACAATAAGGTCAGAGTTACTTTTTAAAATGCATGAATTCATTAATACCTGTTCTGAACCTAAAGATTCAGAACAGCTTTATAATTATTTTGAATTTGATAAATATATAAAACCAACATCATCTACTTATACTGAAGATAAAGAATCAATTTGCACACTTATAAATATTATTATAGAGTATGTTAAGGAAAAACATATGCCATTTATATCTGGTCTTAAAGATTTTATAAATTCTTCTGCATTATATGGCGTGAATATCTTAAAAAAGGATATAAATAATGAAGCAGATTCGGTTAAATTAATGACGCTACATGCTTCGAAGGGGTTAGAATTTTCTTATGTGTTTATTACAGGGGTAAATTATGGACTAATTCCACTACAGACTAGAGATTTTGAGGAAGAAGAGGAAATGAGATTGTTTTTTGTTGGGATTACAAGAGCAAAAGATTATCTAGAACTTTCTTATTATACAAATCCAGATTACAAAAAAGTAGCACCTGGAGAAAGTAGATATATTCGTATGATTCCAGAAAAGCTTATAGAAAATGATGAAATTAAAAATGAAAGTGTAAATTTACAAGAACTTAAGAAACAGATTCAAGAGGCACGAAATACAAAGAAGATTGATGATACTATAATTGAGAAAAGTAAAGTGAGTAAAGAAAATAAAGAAGAAGCAACAATTTTAAAAGAACAAAAGATAGAAACAGTATTTAGTGAAAACCAGCAAAAAGAAAATATACTTATTTCGGAAAATGAAGATCTATTAATGGATGTTGAAGTATATAAAGAGGTATCTTTAAATGATGAAGGTAGTGAAGGGAAATTTTTAGATACTAAAGTTGATAAAAATGAATCTGTGGTTAATGAAATAGTAAGAGATGCGTCATCTAAACAGGTGACTCACAAAAAATATGGAACAGGAAAAGTTTTAAAAGAAGATGAAATGATGATAGAAGTGGAGTTTGAAAATTATGGAATTAAGGAATTTATAAAAGCTTTTAGTGAATTCGACTTTCTATAGATATTATTTAAATATGGGAGACTATTTTGTATATAATTTTATTATGATTATAACTAAGCATTAATCAGTGGATTTCAGCCAAAGTTGATATGTTCTAAATAATTATTTTTATCAATATAAAAAGATTGTAGAGAAAAATATTGTTTTTTAGACAAAAAGAATGACTTACTCGGGGGAATAAGTCATTAAAAAAATTACAGAATTAAAAATTAGGGTTAAATTAATTATAAAATACAACAAATATTTTGGCAAAACATTTCATAATTTATATTATTACTAAACTTTACAAAAAAACTCAACAATCGATATCGTAAAATGTTGAAAATAATAATAAAATATTGGAATGGAGAAAAAAAAGCAGTAATGAGTAAAATGAAAATAAGTGAGAATTATGATAAAAAATAGTAAAATTAAGGTGGGTAAAAAATACTATGAGAGGTGTGATTTTATGCAAATGTTATGGGACAGTAAATTAGCAGTTGGTGTCGATAAAATTGATAATCAACACAAGGAATTATTCAACAGGATCAACAGCCTAATGGATGCAATGAAAGAAGGTAAAGGGAAAAATGAGGTTATGGGGACGTTGAATTTTTTAGAAGAATATGTTAATAGACATTTTTCAGATGAAGAAGAACTTCAAAGGAAAAATAATTATCCGAAATTTGAAATTCAACATAAAGAACATGAAGAATTTAAAATGGCACTAAAGGATTTAAGAATGAAGTTAGAAGAACAAGGGGTATCTGCTATGCTTGCTATTAATTTACAACAAAGCATGTGTGGTTGGTGGAAAAAGCATATTAAAGAATTAGATATGGATTTGGGAAAATATCTAATGAGTGTATAATATAATTTTAAAATTGTAAATGTATTCAAAAGAGGGTTGTCATAATTCTCTAGATAGTTATTCTTTCATGAAAAGATAACTTATTATAATATTTATAAGTTATCTTTTTGAATAGTTATTTGTTGAGAAATAGATGGGAATAGTAAAAATAAATTAGGGAATTTAAGGAAAGGGAATGTTATTTAATGATGTATTTATAGGGAATTGTAAATATAGATGGGGGAAGTATATGAGAGTTTTATGTAAAAGATGTGGTTTAAATTGCCATTTAGATGAATGTAAGGAACGATTAGATAGTATAATGGTCAAAAAAAATTATAACTTATTAAATGATGAGGTTATTTCATTAAGCGAATTTCTTGATGATTTGGTTTATAATTGTGTATATTGTGAAGAAGACAAGCCTTATTTTAAGGGAATAGTTTCAAATGAAAATTTATATTATTATGGGAATAATCATTTGTTTATTAATTTATATTTGTATATAATGGATGGAATAAGAAATAAAAAGATTATATACATATGTACTGAACAAAATGTATATGAGAGATTAATAGAAGTATTATTAATTAATAGGGTTGACATTGATAATGTGAAATTTAAATCATTACAAGAGGTAACATTAGAAAATCAAGATTTAAAGTATGTTAACCTAGAAAAAGAAGTAAGAGATTTTTTTTACCATGATGATAAGAAATATAATGGGATCAGTTGGATAGTTGATCCTTTATATATAAGAAATTCCACAACACAGAAAAACTATTTTGATTTAAATAATAAAATTAATGAATACATAAAAAATATAAATTTAAATATTCTATTTATATATGATGCTTATGAAAGTATGCATAGAATGAAAAGAGCAGTACCTGGAGAAATGGAAAAATATTTGAAGTTTTTAAGTGATAAAAGTTTTAGTGTAGAACAAGTGAGTGGAAGAATTATATAATTAAGGATTTCTTGAAAAAATAGCTTAATATTGTAATAGAAATAGGTATTATGGATTATTAAGAAAATAAATCCAAATGCCTATTTTTAATTGCAAAAATTCTAGCTAATAATTTATAAGTGAAATATGATTAGGTGGTACTTCATTAATTACTGTTGAATAATAGTATAAAAGCAATTCATTTTGATAAGCAACAATATACTTGTCCAAATTTTGAGATAAAGAAACTATAAATTTATTGGTTGGGCATAAGCTAAATAACAAAAGATTTAGCAAGAACTTTCTTAATGAGATTTTATTTCTTAGTCTAAATAAATTATAATTAGTCATAATAACACCTCTTCCTATTCATTTTTACTTTATCTGTAAATATATTGTAATATATATATGTAATTGTTTTCAAACATAATCGTAATACAAATTGTCTTATGTGGTTACATAATTTTTATTAATATGATATTATTTTCAAAAATAGAATTAATTAGTGAATAAATTATAGGTAATAGTTTTATAATTTAGAGTATGTTTATTAATTAATTATAATTAATAAATTATAAAGAGATGAAAGGAGAAATCTTATGAGTAGCAGGGAAATAAGTCAAAAAGATGTGGAAATGCTTATTGAAATACAAAAGAAATATTTTGATACACATATTACAAAGGATATTAAATTCAGAATTGAGCAATTAAAGCTTTTAAAAGCTGGAATAAAAAAATATGAAGCTGAAATTTCAAAAGCACTTTATAAAGATCTCGGTAAGCATAAAAATGAAGCCTATATGACTGAAATTGGATTTTGTTATCACAGTATAGAATTTGCAATAAAAAATTTGAAGAAATGGTCTAAGCCAGAAAAAAGAAAGACTCCAATTTACTTAATGCCTGCAAAGAGCTATATTGTCAATGAGCCATATGGAATAGTACTTATAATAGGACCATATAATTATCCGTTTCAATTACTTATTGAACCATTAGTAGGTGCAATAGCTGCTGGTAATACAGCAATTATAAAAGCGTCTGAAATGGCACCTAATGTTTCAATGGTTGTCAAAAAACTTTTTGATGAGACATTCTGCAAAAATTATATAGTATGTGTGGAAGGAGCAATAGAAACAAATATATCATTAATAAATGGAAAATTTGATTACATCTTTTTTACAGGAAGCACTGCTGTGGGAAAAATAGTTATGGAGGCAGCCGCGAAAAGTTTAATCCCAGTTACTTTAGAACTAGGAGGGAAAAGCCCAGTTATTGTAACTGAAAGTGCAAATATAGAACAGGCTGCAAAAAGAATTATCTGGGGAAAGACAATTAATGCAGGCCAAACCTGTGTGGCACCAGATTATGTATTAGTACATGAAAAGGTAAAAGATGAACTTATTAAAGAAATGAAGAAGGCTCTTAATAAATATTTTGGAGAGAATATTGAAAAGAGCGAATCCTTTGGAAGAATTATTAATGAAAAACATTTTAAACGGATTAAAGCAATGATTGAGAGAGATAAAGAGGGAATCGTATTTGGAGGAAATTGTCTAGAAGAACAAAAGTACATCGAACCAACATTAATAGAAATATTTTCATGGCAAGCAGCGACTATGGAGGAAGAAATATTTGGGCCTGTGCTACCAATTATGACATTTAGAGATTTAGATTTAGTTATAAAGGAAATTAGAAAGTTGCCTAAACCCTTGGCACTTTATTTGTTTACTAAAAATAAAGTAGATGAAAGTAAAGTTAT
This sequence comes from Clostridium sp. YIM B02555, assembly GCF_022320955.1. NCBI lineage: Bacteria > Bacillati > Bacillota > Clostridia > Eubacteriales > Clostridiaceae > Clostridium > Clostridium sp. YIM B02555. Next base: position 410,463 of record NZ_JAKJJY010000003.1, read on the forward strand.
AAGAGAGATAAGTGCTGGAAATGTATCTATAAATGATACAATCTCTCATGTTGCAAACCCATATCTTCCATTTGGGGGTGTTGGTAACTCAGGAATTGGTTCTTATCATGGGAAGGATAGTTTCCTAACATTTTCACACAGAAAAGGAATATTAAAAAAGCCTTCTGGTATAAGTAATTCGGTTCAGTATCCAGCTTTTACTGAGAGGCAATTAAATCTTATTAAGAAAATTTTTAAATAATAGATTCAATTAGATTGATTTTAAAATAGGAACTTGTGATATTTATGATTATGTTATAATTAAGTAAGATTAAGAATAAATAAGTTGTTATATATTAAGCATTCTAAGCGAATGAAAGGAATGATAAAAATGCACGAAGTAACAATGTGTCAAAGTTGTGGATTACCGTTTAATGAAGAGCATAAACATTTTATAGGAATAGAACAAGATGGAACTAAAAGTATCTATTGTACAAATTGTTATAGAAATGGGGAGTTTATCCATCGTAATATATCGATGGAAGAAATGATCGAGTTACTTATTCCTATTTTAGGCAGGGAAATTGGGGAAGAGAAAGCAAGAAAAGAAATGACAACTTTATTTCCGACTCTTGAGCGCTGGAAATAGTGGTCTTAAATAATTATATTTCTTTATAGTATTTTATAATTACTATGAAATTAACACAGACAATAAAAAACTGAAAATGACAGGATTAAATAATTTCATAGATATAGAATATTATTGAGAGGTGAAATTAATGGAATGGATTGGAGCACTAAAAGTTGCAATTAAGTATATGGAAAAACATTTGTTGGAAAATATTAATGCAGATGAAGTAGCTGATTCTGTATATATGTCGCCATTTTATTTACAGAAAGGGTTTAAGATTATGACAGGATACTCAATAGGTGAGTATATTAGATGTCGAAGACTTTATATGGCAGCATTAGATGTTCTAGCAGATAAAGAAAAAATTATAGAACTTGCATATAAGTATGGTTACGACACTCCAGAAAGTTTTACAAAAGCATTCTCCAGGTTCCATGGGGTATCTCCAAAACAAATAAAAGGAGATGCAAAAAAAATACGGACATTTTTACCTCTTAAAATTAATGTATCAATTAAAGGAGGAAATGATATGGATTATGTAGTGGAAAAGATGAATAAAATGAAAGTGATAGGATATGAGAGGGACTTCTCATATGAGGCAGCCTATCAAGAAATTCCAAAGTTTTGGAGTGAGTTTTGTGATAGTTGTATAAACGGAAAAGATAGTGAAGATAAACAAAAAGCAATTGAAGAATGTTCTATTGGGGAGTTTGGAATCTGCATTGAAGATGATGATAAGCAAAATGGATTTCATTATATGATTGCAGGAAAGTACAATGGAATTAATGTACCTGAAGAAATGAAAGTATATGAAATTCCTACACTTGAATGGGCAAAGTTCAAATGTGCTGGCCCTATGCCAGGAGCACTACAATCTGTAAATACTCAAATCTTTAAAGAATGGCTTCCGGGTAATCCTGATTATGAAATTGCAGCTGGAATGAATATTGAGTGGTATTCCAAAGGGAACTCAAATTCGTTTGATTATAAAAGTGAAATTTGGATACCAGTTAAGAAAAAGTAGAAAAAATATGATAGCAAAATCCTAATTACTAATTGTGATTAGGATTTTTGTTTTGTTAAATAAAAAATTTCTTAAAAAATACGCATTATAAAATAATAAGATTTTAATCTAATTTTAATCTTTCTTATATTTTAGATTAATTTTTACTAAGTATTATATAAGCAAGATAAACAAAAAATATGGAGGTTGATTAATATGGAAAGAAATGAAATGATTAAAATTTTGATGGAAAAGGCTAAAATAAGTTATGAAGAGGCAGAAAAAGTTTTAATACAATGTGATTGGGATCTTCTAGATTCTATAATTTATTTAGAAAGAAACGGCAAAATTGAAAATGATGCTACAAATACTATAATAACAGTAGAAAATGAAAATAAAAAAGAAAGTGAGGAAAAGGAAAAGATGAAAAGTGGAGGTATTGGTGAAATCTTTGGCAGAATCTTTAAGTTTATAGGTAAAGTAATAAGTAAAGGTAATGACAACTACTTTGAAATCAAAAAAGAAAATAAAAAACCTATAAAGATATCTTTAACTATATCGGCACTATTATTGATAGTTGCATTTTGGCCAGTTGCAATATTATTAGTAATTGGTTTATTTACAGGATATAAATATTCTTTAACAGGTTCAGACATTTGTAGTGATAAAGTTAATGAAGTTTTATACAAAGCGTCTGAATCAGCTGATAATGTAAAAAGTGATTTTAAAGAAAGTTATAAGGGATAGAATTAAGTGTTCAACCAATAGAGGTTTTGAGATTATTCGAAACCTCTTATTTATATTAAAAGCTTGAGAAAGATGGTATAATTTATAAGATAGATATGGAGGAAGACATATGGAAGAGCATAAGCTTATAGAAAGATTAATGAAAGAAGCTAATATAAGTTATGAAGATGCAAAAATTGCCCTCGAAAGATCTGATTGGGATATTTTGGATGCAGTTATATATTTAGAAGAGAAGGGTAAGATTCAAAGACCTTCTAGTAATATATTTTATACCAATGAAAATAATAGAAATTATAATAGTAACGAAATAATTAATATACAGCAGCAAGAAAACAAACAAAATCGGGAAAATAGGGAACATAATTTTGAAGGCTTTTTTCTAAAAGTATGCAAGTTAATTGATATTTGCAATAATATTTTTCTTGAAATAGGAAAAGAGAATAAAACTTTTCTTAGAATTCCTATTACAGTAATTCTTGTATTAGTAATATTTGCTTTTTGGATTTTTATTCCTTTATATATATTAGGTCTTTTCTTTGATATAGATTTTTCACTTTCAGGACAAAGAATAGAAATCAATAAAATTAATCGAGTTCTTAAAACTATATCATTAAATGTGAAAAGGGTAAAAGATAAATTTAAGAAAGGATATTAAGATGGTTAAGATTTTAATTGTTGAAGATGATGAAAAGCTGGCAAGATTTGTAGAATTAGAGCTAGTACATGAAGGCTATGAAATATTAAAAGCAGATAATGGAAGAACTGGTCTTGAAATTGCAGAAAATGGGCAAGTCGATTTAATGCTTTTAGATATAATGATTCCAGAAATAAATGGTTTGGAAGTATTACGTAGAATAAGAAAAGTTTCAGATTTGCCTGTAATAATGTTAACGGCTAGAGATGCTGTTATGGATAAGGTTTCAGGACTTGATGCAGGTGCAGATGATTATGTAACAAAACCTTTTGCAATAGAAGAGTTATTGGCTAGAATAAGATCAGCCTTAAAGAGGCGAAGGGGAAGTGAAAAAAGAGATTCAGAGATAATAAGCTGTGGATTATTATCTCTTGATAAGATAAGGCATAAGGTTATGTATGATAATACGGAAATAGAATTAACAAACAGAGAATTTATGTTATTAAAAATTTTATTGGAAAATAAGAATATAGTACTAAGTAGAGATATACTAATGGAAAAAGTCTGTGGCTATGATTTTATTGGAGAAACAAATGTAATAGATGTTTATATAAGATATTTAAGGACTAAAATAGATGACATCTTTAAAATAAAGATAATTTCAACAATACGTGGAGTAGGATATGTTATAAAAGATGAATAAGGAAAATAAAACAAAAAATGTAACATCTATTGCAATAAAACTTAATTCTATTTTTGTAAGAAAATTATTTGCTAAATTTTTATGGATAGATATACTTTTAATAGTATTTCTTATCGTTTATTGGTGCATAGATAACGAAATTAATTATTATGGAAACTTTATAATGAATGCTCGAAGAATATTTAACTTTTTTCCTTTAGAAAATTCAAATTATACTGTGATTTGGGATAATGGCAAAGTTATGGTTAAAGATGCAGGTAGTTTTTTATATATGGTTCAAAGAGTAATTGCTGCTATAGGGATTATTGAAGGACTATTTGTATTAAAAGAAATTGTATTTGGAACAATAAAAATAAGAAAGACTCTAAAGCCTCTTGATGAAATGGCTAAAACTGCAAGTAGACTTAGTAATATGAATTTTGATGAAGAGAAGTTTCAAAATCTTGAAGAAGCTATTTCTAAAATTAGTTCAGTAACTTCAAATGAAAGAATTTATACTGGAGATAGTGAGCTTAATGGGTTGGAAGAGGCAATAAATAATCTTTTAGAAAGAATGAGAGATTCTTATAGACAGCAGGCAAGGTTTGTTTCTGATGCATCTCATGAACTTAGGACGCCAATTTCAGTAATTCAAGGTTATGCGAATATGTTGGATCGTTGGGGAAAAAATGATGAAAGTGTATTAAATGAATCTATTGCTGCTATAAAAAGTGAAGCTGAAAATATGAAGAATTTAGTTGAACAGCTACTATTTTTAGCTAGAGGTATTAATGGTACTACGCAGATCGACTATAAAGAATTTTTACTAAATGATATGATTAATGAAGTATTAGAAGAATCGAAAATGATAGATGAAAAGCATATATATAAATGTGATAATTCAGAGAAAATTATAGTATATGGAGACGTTGGTTTACTTAAGCAGGCAGTAAGAATATTAATTGAAAATGCAGCTAAGTATACTGAAGAAAATGAAGTTATAACATTAAAAATTGGAAAAAATGATAAAAGAGAGCCTTTCATTTCTGTTCAGGATAATGGTATAGGAATGGGTGAAGAAGATATTCCACATATATTTGAGAGATTTTTTAGAGCAGATACTGCAAGAGTTAGAAAGAATGGTGGAACTGGATTAGGCTTGTCTATAGCTAAATGGATCATAGATGGGCATAAAGGATATTTTTCTGTATTAAGCAGGAAAGGTATTGGAACTAGAATAACAATATTTTTACCTAAAAGTTAAATATATAATTTTTAATTAAAACATGTTAGAATAAAAGCAAATAAAACATTGGAGGAAGAAATATGAAACAACTCGATTTAGGAAAAAGTGGGTTAAGGACATCTGAATTAGTTTTAGGGTGTATGAGAATTGCTAATCTATCAATAGATGAAGTTAAAGAATTAGTAGAAACTGCAATTGAAAGTGGAATTGACTTATTTGATCATGCAGATATTTATGGCGGTGGAAGAAGTGAAGAACTCTTTGGAAAAATAATGACTCCTGAGTTAAGGGATAAAATTAAAATTCAAACAAAATGCAGTATAAGAAAAGGATATTATGATTATTCAGCAGAACATATTCTTACTTCTGTTGATGATAGTTTAAAACGTTTAAATACAGATTATGTTGATATGTTGCTGCTTCACAGACCAGATACCCTTATGGAACCTGAAGAAGTTGCTTATGCTTTCAATAAATTACATAGTAGTGGAAAGGTTAAAAATTTTGGTGTAAGTAATCATAATCCAATGCAAATAGAATTATTACAGAAATATACTAGTCATAAGATTATAGCTAATCAAATGCAGCTTAGTATTACTAATACTGGAATGATTGATTCTGGACTAAATGTAAATACTCAAGGTGAGAGAGCAATTGATAGAGATGGTAGTATTTTAGAATATTGTCGCTTAAAAGATATAACTATTCAAGCTTGGTCGCCATTCCAATATGGCTTTTTTCAAGGTACCTTTTTAAATAATGATAAATTTCCAGAATTAAATAAGGTACTTGATAGAATTGCTAAAGAAAAGAATATATCAAATTCTGCTCTAGCAATTGCATGGATTCTAAGGCACCCAGCTAAAATTCAACCAATAATTGGGTCTACAAATAAAAGTAGATTAAAAGATATTTGTACAGCTACTAATGTCACCTTATCTAGGAAAGAATGGTATGAAATTTATCTTTCAGCAGGTAACAAATTGCCATAAATATTTACATTGACTTTAAAAGAAAAGTTTAGTACAATTTTATAAATTAATAATTAAAATTAATTGTAGCTTCGTATAACTCCAATAATATGGTTTGGAGGTCTCTACTAGGAACCAATAATTCCTAATTACGAAGAAGATATATCTATTATGGTATGTCTTCTTTGTGATTAGGAATTTTTTTTATAAATAAATATACAAAAAGGAGAATACTATGAAATTTTTTGATTTACCAAAAATTGATTTACATTGTCATCTAGATGGTAGTCTTAGACCAGAAACAATAATAGCTATAGCGAAGGAAGAAAACATTGATATTCCATCTTTTTATATAAATGAAATTAAGAAGCTAGTAATTGTTCCTCTTGAATGTCCATCTCTTAATGAATATTTGAAGGCTTTTATGATTCCTAATATGGTAATGCAATCAAAGGAAAGTTTAAGAAGGGTGACTTTTGAACTTTTTGAAGATGCAGCAAAGGAAAATGTAAAATACATGGAAGTTAGGTTTGCACCAGTTCTTCATACAGTGAATGGGTTGGAAATTGAAGAGATAATTCAAAGTGTTTTAGAAGGAATTCATGAGGCAGAAGAAAAATATGAGATAAATGGAAACTTAATATTGTCTTGTATGAGAAATATGTCAGACGATATTGCAAGGGAAGTAATTGAAAAGGGAAAAAAGTTTTTAGGCAAAGGTGTAGTAGCTGTAGATCTATGTGCAAATGAAGAAGAGGGTTTTTGTGAAAAATTTATTGAGCCTATAAGTTTAGCACGAAAGTACGGATATAAAGTTACAATCCATGCAGGTGAAACTGGAATAGGTAAAAATGTATTAGATGCAGTAGAACTATTGGGAGCAGAAAGAATAGGACACGGCGTCTTTATAAAAGATCATATGGAAGCTTATAAAATAGTAAAGGATAAAAATATTGTATTAGAAATGTGTCCAACAAGTAATGTACAAACCAAAGCAGTTAAAAACTTTAGTGAGCATCCAATATATAATTTCCATAAAGATGGAATTAAGGTAACAGTAAACACAGATAACAGAAGCGTTTCTAATACTAACATGAAAAAAGAATTTGAGATAATATCAAAGGAATTTAATATTAGCAGTGAAGATTATAAACATATTTATTTAAATGCTATCAAAGCAAGTTTTGCTGATTTTAAAATTAAAGAGAAATTAAAAAAATTTTTATATCAAATCAAATAAATATTTCTATTATCTTATGATAATACTACTATTATGTTATATGAAAGTAGGGATTTTTATTGAAGATATCAAAAAGATTATTATCAATCTTTACAATTGTATTTTTCATTATTTCCATGATAGTAGGATTTATTAATATTAAAGTAAAGGCAGAAGGAGTTTTATTTAGAGAAAAACCAGTTAAAATAGCGGTATTTTTATATAATTTCAAGGACACATATATTTCTTTAGTTCGTGAAAATTTTGAAGAAATACAAAAAAATAATCAAGGACAAGTTGAGTTTTCATTTTATGATGGAAAAAATAATCAGAAAGAACAGGATGATGAACTTGACATAGTACTTAAAGGGGGAAATGCTGATCTCATATTTTTAAATTTAGTAGATACTAATACAACAATGGAGGCTATTAATAAAATTAAGGCTAAGAATTTACCTGTTATTTTATTTAATAGAGAGCCAGTCGATATAAATGCAATTAAATCATATAGCAAAGCGTATTTTGTAGGAACAAATGCAGCTGAAGCTGGGAAAATGCAAGGAAAAATTATAATAGATGAATGGAATTCAAATAAGAATATGGATAGAAATGGTGATAATGTGCTTCAATATGTAATGTTGATGGGGGAAGAAGGTAATATTGAGGCAATTGAAAGAACAAGATATTCTGTTTCTACAATTAAAAGTGCTGGAATCGAAATTCAGGAACTTGCTATTAAGGTATGTGATTGGAATAGAGAAAATGCAAGAAGGGCCATGGAAGAAATATATTTACTATTTGGAAATAGAATAGAAGCAGTAATTTCAAATAATGATGAAATGGCAATAGGTGCTATCGAAACCTTACAGAAAAATGGATATAATAAAGGCGATAAAACGATTACTATTCCAGTAGTAGGAGTTGATGCTACGCCAGAAGCCAGAAAGTTAATTCAGGAAAAAATCATGACAGGTTCTGTTATTCAGGATCCGCATATTATGGCTGAAGTAATATATAAAATGGGAATGAATCTTGTTTTGGAGAAAAAACCACTTGATGGGATACCATATTCATTTGATGATACTGATGTAGCAGTTAGATTACCATATCATGAATATAAAGGTTAATTTTCATATAAAAAATTTTTAATAATATTCTAAAATAATAGAACTTTTATTTTTTCAGTAGCTTTCTTTAGTATTTCATTATTCGCCTTTCAACATCTAAGATTTTAAAATATAACAAAAACATATTTTTATTATTTGAAAATAAAGAAATATATACAAAGTACACTTTATGTGAATTGTGCGTAGAATAAAATAAAAAATAAGTTCATTAAAGTATGAACTTATGAAAAATAATATTTTTAAATATTACAATTATTTAGCATAATTATAATAAGGTATTTTAATTGTAATGCCTGTTTCGTCGAATTTATAATCAGTGTCATCAATAGGACTTCTTCCAGATGCTAGATTTATTGCTACATCATAAATTGCCTTTGCATGAAGTTTAGAGTCTTGAACAACAGTACCTGTCATAAAACCTTGATCAATTAATTTCTTGGCTTCAGGTGCACCACCAAGCCCAACAACAGGAATATATTTTGAACTGGCACCTTTGTTGAATCCATACTTTTGAAGTGCTTCAATTGCACCTATGGCCATATTATCATTATTAGAAATTATTGCCTCGATTTTACCATTAAAAGTCAAGAACTCTGACTCAATTGCTGTCTTTGCACAATCTCTTTGCCAATTACAAAAAGTTGAGAAAAGCTCCTCAGTTTTTATTCCAGCATTATTAAGTGCACTAATAGGATATTTACTTCTGTCAAGTGTTAAGAGATTGTTGGATGGACCTTTTAACATGATATATTGAATTGTATTATCTTTATTTTTATCTAAAGTGTTCTTATGAGACTTCCATTCATCAGCTAGGAGTTCACCTTCTAAATTTCCACCTTGTTCAGTGTCACCAACTATAATAACAGATGCAGGATAAGATTTAACAATGTTTGTTAATGAAGATGTAGTAGGGAAAAATAAAATTAATGGGTGTTTCGTTGTAATTATTTTATTAAGAGCATCTCTGACTTCGTATTCATTGGAACTGATAGGAGCTACCACAAAAACATCAAAACCTGAGTTAAGTTCTTTAGAAATATCTGCATTTTGAACAGATTGATTTGCTTTTCCATCAAAAATAGTGAATTGGATCTTATCTCCACTTTCTTTTTGAAGTTCTCCTAAGCTCTTTTTTAAATCAGAATTAAATACATTACTAAGATCAACTAAGAAGACTCCGACCTTAATTGTTTTTTGAGTAGGAATGTTTGGGCTTGCATATGAACTATTTTCAATACTATGCAATAGTAATATAAAAGTTACAATAAATAGTGAAATTTCTTTAAATATTTTCATTTTAGTCCTCCATAAGCTTTAACTTTATTAAAAGGTATAGTTATAGACTTTCTATAATTCATAGAATTTATTCGTTGCGGTACATAACATTATATGAATTCTATACTAAGTTTGAAGTTAAACTAACAATATAAGAAAAAACGAACAGAAGTTCTTGTATTGGAATGTATTGCCGAGTATAATGGAGAAGATCATAAATGTTTTTGCAATAAATTAATAAGTGAATGCATAACTGTAATAATGAATGGAATAGAGAATCAGAGGAGGAATGCAAAGTATCACATAATGGATTTTGCACATTGTTAAAATGAGATAGAATAGTAATTGGGAAAAGAAGAAAAACTGTAACATCTAATAAATTCTCAAACCCTTTTATAAAATATTTAAGACATTTATAGAAATATGGGTGTCTTTTTTATGCAATAAATTGTTAATAATTACAATATAAACTGTATTTCTTTTTTTGCTATGATGAAGTAGCGAAAGGAGGGATATAATGGAGAAAGTGAAAGTAATCAATCAAAAGATTTGTGAAATGAGACAAGCTTTGTTAGATTTAATCAACGAAAAACCAACTCTGATAGATCAAGAAGTTGTCACAGCAAGTCAGGAACTTGATAAAGCTTTGAATGAGTATAATAATTTACTTAACAAAGTAGACAAGTAGAAAAAGGGGAGGGATTGAAAAGTCTCTCCTTGATTATTTAAGAAAATGAATTTGCATTTTTTAATACGTAATTTTAGTAACATAGGCATCACATATCAATTGAAGTGTGGTGCCTTTTGTTGTATTTAGAATACCACCGGTTACGGGTGGTATTAACTTAGTTTTAAGTATTTTGAATAAAAGTGTCAGCCATAACTCTATTATTGATATAATATTTGATTACTGTTTACGTGGTATATATTCATGATAAGGCATATTAATTGTAACCCCAGTTTCATCAAATTTATAATTTGTACCTTGAAGCGGGTTTAAATTATTAGCTAAATTCATTCCTACAACATAAAGAGCTTCAGCTGTTTGATTTGGATCTTGTGATACAGTACCTGACATAATTCCTCTATCAATTAAATCTATAGCTTCTGGTATTCCGTCAATCCCGAAAACAGGAATATATGTTGAGTTATCTCCTTTATTGTAGCCATATGATTGTAATGCATTAATAGCACCTATGGCCATAGCATCATTATTTGAAATTATCGCTTCTATATTTTTTCCATAGCTTAAAAATAGCAGTTTAATGGAATCTTCTGCACATTTTTCATCCCAATTACAAGTCTTGGATAGAATTTCTTGAGTTTTTATTCCAGATTGATTAATGGTTGAAATAGAATATAAACTTCTTGCAATTGTCACTGTAATATTCTCTGGACCAGTTAGCATAATATATTGCAATATATTATCTCCATTCCTATCAATATCATTTTTGCTTGAATTCCATTTATTTATAACAAGATTACCTTGTAAAATACCTGATTGAATAGCATCAGTCGATATGACTAGAGCTTTATTATAAGATTTAATAGGACTTATTTCAAATGGTACTGTATTAAATAAGATTATTGGAATATTTTTTTGCTTTGCTTTGTAGATAACTGATTCAATTGTACCTTGATCTAAACTGACTAAGTTTAATAACAATAGATCATAATCACTTTGAAGAACAGAATCTAAAAGAGTATTTTGTATCTCTTGATTTCTTTTACCATCATAAAATGTAAAATTGACACTACTAGTGTTTTTATTTTGAATTTCTTCTAGTCCTTTACGAACTAAAGAAATATAAGGATCATCAAAAGTAAATAATAATACAGCAGTTTTAATTTGTTTTTTTGGAATAACCTGTGAATTAGCATGTATCTTAGTATAAGATAGTGACATGATAGTCACTATAATTATAATGAGAAATAAGAATAGAGTTTTGAATATTTTCATTTCAAAGCCACCTTTCATATTTAGTATGGCATTAAAATTAAATAACATTCCTTAATACCAATGAATGAAAAAATAAAAGCAGCAAGTATTTGAAATCCTTGTTGCTTTTATTTTAATGGACATATATCATAAAAACGAAATGTAACATGAACTTTTTTGTTAATGCACATAGAGGATTAAAATAACATGGAGAAAATGTCGTTTATGTTAATAAATATATTGTAGAGAAGAAGAGTTCTCGGTATATAGAGTTATTGAAATTATGAATTAATAAAAAAATAGGAATCATACATAAAATATGAGTCCTTTAAGTATATACATGAACTAATAATGTTTGGTTACTAGTATTATATAGGTATTCTAGAAAAAAGAACAAAAGACAGTAAATTATTAATTAATTCGCTGTCTTTTGGCAACCTGCCAAGCTATAAAAGATTAGCAATTATAGTATTAGTAAATTCCCAATATTTATACTATGGATTATTTTAGTTTTATATAATATAATATTCCACAATAACACTAAGGTGGTAATTTTATTTTATGAAGAATATGACTATAGATAAAATCAAAAATACAATAAGAGATCTTCCAGAAGGTGAACAAGAAGTAATATTATAGTTAGCGGAAATATTTAAAGGTGAAGAAGAGAAAATATTAGAATATTGTAAAAATTAATGATTGTAACATATGATACATAAAATAAATGATAATTATAGTATTATTACATCATACAGGAAGCATAATACTAATTATATATATGAGAAAAAATGAATTCGTCAAAAAATCGTCAAAAACAAATGAATAAATTTATAGTGTTTTGCACATTAAAGAAATTAATAAAAAAAGAATAATGACTTAATTACAATACATTAAGCCATTTAGATTTAGGAGGAAAAAAATATGAGCGCATTTTTAGGAAAAATACATTATTGGTTATATGATAAAATAAAATTACATGAGGCATTAGTAGTTAATATAGCTGAATTAGCAAATAAGAATGGTTATAATAGTGTAGCATTAATAAATGATAGTTATGCAAAATACGGAGCACCAATAACAGGTTCATTAGAAGATGAAATTGAGCATACTAATATTCATGGTTGGCTTCAAGAAAGAATTACAAGTGTAGAAAGCAGATTGGCATACGTTGTAACTGAGTTATTAAAAGAAAATATAGTTACAAAGGAAGAGATTACTTATATATTCTCTCAGAATGGAATCGCTGCAATGAAAGAAATAGGAATTAATGAAGCTACTCCTCAAGAACTATTTAATTTAATATTTGATTTTATGCTTGAAGGGATGCCTTGTGATAGGGTGAATGATATCATTGAAAATAGCGAAACAGCAATTACATGGGAAACAACAATGGATCTTCACAAGCGTTTTTGGGATGCAGTAGGAGGAGATATAAATAATTATCATGATTTCAGAGAGGCTTGGATTAATGGATTTTTAAGTGCAAGTGCTACAGGATATAAATATACTAGAGCAGAAGGCGGGATAAATAAAATAAGTAAATAGGAGTGATTTTAATGGATGGAATTAACTTAATGATTGAAGAGCATAAAAATATAAAGAGAATGTTGCTAGTAATTAGAAAAGCGTGTCTTGGTATTATGAATGGAAAAGAAATTGATTATGCTGATTTTGAAAGAATAATAGATTTTGTAAGAAATTATGCTGATAATCACCATCATGGTAAGGAAGAAAAACTCCTGTTTAATAGAATGGTTGAAGAAATTGGTGGACCAGCTGAAAAGTTAGTAAAATTCGGAATGCTTGTAGAACATGATTTGGGTAGATTCCATATCAAAGAGCTTGAAGAGGCACTTACAAAGGTTAAGCTAGGTGATGCTGATGCAAAACTTGATGTAATAGCTTCAGCTATAGGATATGCTAATCTGCTAAATAGACATATAGATAAAGAAGATAATGTTGCATATCCTTTTGCAAAGAGAGAACTTTGCAGTGATACCTTAAATAAAGTTAATATGGAATGTGAAGCTTTTGAAGAAGATATGTCAAAAAACGGAGTTCAAGACAAGTATATTAAATTATTAGAATCACTTGAAGAAAAATATAATTAAGTAATTAATTACTCCTAAAGTTACCAGTATAATAAAAGCTATTTTAACAATACTATTATTGTTAAATAAATTATAATTTTAGGAGGAAAAAATTATGAAACCAGAAAAAATGAGTTCACCTAATACAGGAATCAAATGTGTTGTTAACACATGTCACTATTATATGTCAGGAGATCATTGTACTGCACAACAAATAGAGGTACAGCCAAAAAATGCACATGATACTCAAGAAACAGATTGTGCTACATTTATGCCTGAAAATCAAGGTTTATAAAAGTCTCAGTTATGACATTGCAAATTCTTAAAAAATTTCAAAGTTTAAGGAGAGAATAAAATGGATAACCATGAGATAATATGTTCATGTATGAATGTTTCGGTACAAGATTTAAAAGATGCCATAAAAAATGGGGCAAAATCTTTTGAGGAAGTACAAGAAGTTACTAATGTTGGCACTGGCTGTGGTGGCTGTGTTGAAAATGTTAAAGAATTAATTGAGGAATTATTAGAAAAATAATAATAAATCAAAGTCTGTAAGCTAAAGTGAAAATTGATTACGACCACTTATATGTAGATACTAATATCTTAATATAAGTGGTCGTAATTTTTTGACAATTATTTATGAAAGTATTATAAAATAATGAAATTTAGTTTGTCATGGTAAGTTTTAAAAAATTAAGCTCTCAGTTTGAAGAAATTGTTAGGAAGCCAACTGGAAATTATATCACTCGGAATTTTAATTCCAGAAATGCTTTCTCCTAGTTTTACATTAGGCTTTAATTTGCCATGGTAATCACTTCCTCCTGAAGAGTAAAGGTTATTTGAACTACAGTAATCAAGTAAAAATTTAGTTTTTTCAAGTGAGTGGAGAGAGTGGTAACATTCTATTCCATCGAGAGCATTTAAAGAAACTATTGAATTTAGAAATTCTTCATGGTTATTGGTGTAATATCCATATAAATGAGCAAGGAAAGCTTTACCTCCAGCCTTATGTATTAAAGCAGCCACATCTGGAACTGTAAGATAACTTTTAGTTTGATCAAGAAAGAATGGGCTATCAGGATTATTTACACAAGTTCTATAAAAGGCATTAAGTTTATCCCATATTTCTTTAGAAAAGAATTTTTCATTTTCAGGATATTTTTTTATATCTGCATGCATTGTTTGTGTTGCGAAATATTTTCCATTAATTGATAAACTTTCACTATATTTAATTCCAAGGTTCCTGCATACTTCCATGATTTTTCTAAGATAAGTATTTTCTCTTTCCAGAAACTATGCCAAGAGAATTTATTTTCTCCAAATTTATACCATATCCCAATACCTCAATTGGTGTACCATTATGTACAACTGAAAATTCACACCCAGGTATAATTTCGCCATCGAAATAATCATGTATGTTAATATCGTTAAGTTTTCTATAAGCACCAATTGAATCATGATCGGTAATGGAAATATATTTTAAACCTGCTTTTTGTGCTTCAATTAGAATTTTCTTAGGTTCATCAGAACCATCTGATGAAGTGGTATGAATATGTAAATCAATCATTTAAATATGCTCCTTGTTATTATTTTCATGATTTATTTTAAAACAATATTTAAAAAATGGCAAATATGAATATATAAAGTATAGTTTAAGTTTGAAAATATTATATGCGCTTAATTTTATGGAAACATGAGGTTTCTATTTGTAATTTAAGTAACTAGTTGGTATTTGATAAGTTGAATATATATTTTGAACAAATTTATTGACAATTGCATAGATATACATTATAGTTATTTTCATATAATGTTTATAAAAATACTAGGAATTTAATTCAGTTATGCATATATAAAGAGAGCAGTTATGCTGCAATACGGAACTTAAAGTAGTTATGCCCCTATAAAAGGAGCATCTATGCTTCAATAAGAAACTTTAAAATAGTTATAAGTTAAATAGTTAAATTATATTTGGAAGTCAGTGCAATATTGATAGAAAAAGCTATATATTAAGTTTTTCTGTTATATTTTTTACGGTCAAAACCTATTAAACATATAAGAATAATTATAGCAATTGAAAGGAGAGGGAATTGTGAAAAAAAATAAGGGGGCTATATTAGTAATTTGTATTATTTTATTTGTTGGTATTTTTGTTAGTTTAAACAAATCGACAAAAAGTAATGCAGCTGACAGGAAATCAAAGGTTGAACTTTTAAATGTATCTTATGATCCTACAAGAGAATTTTATTCTGAATTCAATGCGAGTTTTTCACAATATTGGAAACAAAAAACTGGGCAGGATGTGTCTGTAGATCAATCACATGGTGGGTCAGGAGCGCAGGCAAGATCAGTTAGTCAAGGTTTAGATGCTGATATTGTTACACTGGCACTTGGAAATGATATTGATCAGATTAGTAAAACGGGTCTTATAAAGAAAGATTGGCAAAATCAATTTAATGAAAATAGTGCGCCATATACATCTACAATTGTTTTTCTTGTAAGAAAGGGAAATCCAAAGAATATAAGAGATTGGGATGATTTAATAAAAAATGATGTTTCTGTCATCACACCAAATCCAAAGACTTCAGGTGGAGCTAGATGGAATTACTTGGCTGCATGGGCCTATGCAGCTCACAAAAATAATGGGGATCAAGAAGCAGCAAAGGATTTTGTTTCAAAATTATACAGTAATGTTAAAGTATTGGATTCAGGTGCTAGAGCAGCAACAACAACTTTTGTGCAGAGAAAAATGGGGGATGTACTTATAGCTTGGGAAAATGAAGCATATTTAGCGCTTAATAAACTTGGAAAAGACGAGTTTGAAATAATAACACCTTCACTTAGCATTTTAGCTGAACCACCAGTTGCTATTGTTGATGAGGTAGTTGATAGGAAAGGTACGCGTGAGGTAGCTAAAGCTTATTTAGATTACTTGTATAGTAAAGAAGGTCAAGAAATCGCAGCTCAAAATTATTATAGACCTAGAGATAAGGAAGTGGCTGAAGAATACAAAGGTAACTTTCAAGATATTAACCTAGTTACAGTGGATAAGGAGTTTGGAGGATGGGCTAAAGCTCAGACAACACATTTTGCTGATGGGGGGACTTTTGATCAAATATACAAACCTTAAATCAGTTAGGAGTTATGAGTTGTGAGTTGATGGCAGTTTACAATTTACAGTTCACAGTTTAGGAAGAAAAATCTTCGGACTTTTCTTAGAAACGTGCAATAAGTAAAAAGGAATAAATAGAAATTATTTTTAGGATTGGAGTGTTTGAAATGGGGAGGAGCAAAAGGGTGATTCCTGGCTTTGGAATTACTATGGGTTTTAGTCTTTTGTATTTGGGGCTTATCGTATTAATTCCTTTATCTATACTAGTTATGAAGGGAGCAGGAATTGGAATAGGGAGTTTTTTTAACATTATATTTCAAGAAAGAGTTTTGCATGGATATTGGGTAAGTTTCATGTGTGCGCTGATTGCGGGAGTATCAAATAGTGTATTTGGAATAATTCTTGCTTGGATTCTAGTAAGATATGATTTCCCATTAAAAAGGTTTGTTGATGGTTTAATTGATTTACCCTTTGCATTACCGACGGCAGTTGCTGGTATAGCTCTTACAAGTTTATATTCTGAAAATGGACTAATAGGACAGTATTTATACTCATTAGGAATAAAGTCAGCATTTTCATTATTTGGAATTACAATTGCACTTATTTTTGCAGGAATTCCTTTTGTTGTACGAACTATTCAGCCTGTATTAGAAGATTTGGATAATCAATATGAAGAAGCAGCACTAATGCTTGGAGCAAGCAAAATAAGCATATTTTTTAAAGTAATATTTCCAGAAATTCTTCCACCGCTGCTAGCTGGATTTGGACTTGCCTTTGCAAGAGGTGTTGGTGAATATGGAAGTGTGGTTTTTATTGCAGGGAATATGCCTATGAAAACAGAAATAGCCCCACTTTTAATTATGTCTAAGCTTGAACAGTATGATTATAATGGAGCGACTGCAATAGCATTAGGAATGTTGCTTATATCATTCTTAATATTATTTTCAATTAACGTAATTCAATGGAGATTAAATAAGGTTAAGCTGATATAAGGGGTGAGATGATATGGAAAGCAGGTTAAATCAAAAAGAAAATAATATTATTAAATACACGCTGATAACTATAAGTATTTTATTTTTAATCCTAATGTTAATAATACCACTAATAACTATAATTTCAGGTGCTATGTCTGAAGGTGTGAGGGTTTATATTAAAGCAGTATCAGATAATTATACTTTGAAAGCTATAAAGCTTACTTTTGTAGCTACAATAGTTTCTGTAGCATTTAACACTCTATTTGGTTTATGTGCAGCATGGGTAATGACTAAGTTTAAATTTAAAGGGAAAAATTTACTTGGAACCTTTATAGATTTGCCTTTCGCAATTTCTCCAGTAGTAGTTGGATTATTACTTGTATTAACCTTCGGAAGAGGAAGTATATTAGGGGATTTTTTGAAAAATTATGATATAAGAATAATTTTTACAACTTATGGAATTGTTCTGGCTACGATGTTTGTAACATTTCCATTTGTAACAAGAGAAATAATACCACTAATGAATACTCAAGGAACTGATGAAGAAGAAGCAGCAGCAATGATGGGTGCAAGTGGATTTTATATTTTTAGAAAAATAACTCTACCTAATATAAAATGGGGACTTATATACGGAATAATTCTTTGTACAGCAAGAGCTATGGGAGAATTTGGAGCGGTATCAGTAGTATCAGGGCATATAGCAGGAAGGACAAATACTTTGCCACTGCATGTAGAGGTTCTATATAATGATTATCAATATGCAGCTGCATTTGCAGTAGCTTCTATCTTAGTAATTATTGCAGTGATTATTCTTATATTAAGAAATTTTGTCGAGTGGAAAAGTAAAAAGGAGGGCTAATGGATGTATGTTGAGCTGAAAAATGTAAATAAAACATTTGCAGATTTTAAAGCGTCTGATAATGTTAACTTTAAAATAGAGCAAGGCAAATTAATAGGGCTTTTAGGTCCAAGTGGAAGTGGAAAAACTACAATACTTAGGATGATTGCTGGCCTTGAAACTCCAGATAGCGGTGACATTATTATAAATGGGGAAAAAGTTAATGATGTTGAACCAGGAAAAAGAGGCATTGGGTTTGTGTTTCAAAGTTATGCTTTATTTAGACATATGACAGTATATGATAATGTAGCATTTGGACTTGTAATACAAAAAGCTAAAAAGGA
This sequence comes from Clostridium sp. YIM B02555, assembly GCF_022320955.1. Taxonomy (NCBI): domain Bacteria; kingdom Bacillati; phylum Bacillota; class Clostridia; order Eubacteriales; family Clostridiaceae; genus Clostridium; species Clostridium sp. YIM B02555. The sequence goes on from NZ_JAKJJY010000003.1 coordinate 429,271, forward strand.
TGAAATACAGAAAAGAGTTATGGAGCTTATAGAACTTATTGGACTTAAAGGGCTTGAAAAAAGATATCCTGGCCAATTATCTGGAGGACAGAGACAGCGTGTAGCTTTTGCACGAGCCCTTGCACCAAATCCAAAATTATTATTATTAGATGAACCTTTTGCTGCCATAGATGCAAAGGTTAGAAAAGAACTTCGAAGCTGGCTTAGAGAAACCATATCCAAGCTTGGAATTACAAGTATCTTTGTAACCCATGATCAAGATGAAGCTGTAGAAGTAGCAGATGAAATAATAATAACAAACAAAGGGAAAATAGAGCAAAAAGGAACTCCAGTTGAAATCTATAAAAATCCTAAAACACCATTTGTAGCACAATTTATAGGAGAATCTAATCTTATAGAAGATTACACCAAATTAAAAGGTTTTGAAGATGATGTTAGAGAAACAAAAGCTATAGTTAGACCTGAGTTTATACAATTGGCTAAAAATGATTCTGAAATATTAACTCCTCTTGCAGCTGAAAAAGGAATTGTAAAAGGAACAGCCTTTAGAGGAAGTAATATTGAAGTAGATGTTCAAATTGGAGAGCAGTTATTAAGCGGATACAGAAGCTTAGAAGAAGAACCATTAAAAATTGGAGAAGAAGTTTTGGTTTTAATTCATAGGGTATATGCTTTCAATGATAAAAATGCAAAAGTAATTGAAAATAAAATAAAGACACAAGAGATGTCAGTATTTATTTAAAATTCCTAAGGAGGATAAAGCATGAAAATAGAAAAACTTCAAACTGATGTCTTAATCATTGGTGGTGGGACAGCAGGATGTTATGGAGCAATTACCATAGCTGAAAATTCTAATAAGAGCGTTATAGTTTTGGACAAGGCTAACATAAAGCGAAGTGGCTGCTTAGCAGCTGGTGTTAATGCACTTAATGCGTACATTGTAAAGGGAAGAAATCCACAGGATTATGTTGATTATGCAAAACAAGATGCAGAAGAAATAGTTAGAGAAGACTTGCTTTTAACAATGTCAGAAAATCTAAATAAGGTTACTAAAAGACTTGAAGACTTTGGACTCGTAATATTAAAAGATGAAAATGGCGAATATGTAGCTAGAGGGAACAGAAATATAAAAATTAATGGTGAGAATATAAAACCATTATTAGCAAATGAAGTTACAAAACATTCAAATATTAATGTTTTAAATGGAGTAAATGCAATTGAGTATATAGTAGAAGACAATGAAATAGTAGGTGCTTATGCTGCATCAGTCCATGAAGATATATTTTATGTAATAGAAGCAAAGGCAGTAATTTGTGCAACAGGAGGAGCAGCTGGATTATACAAACCCAATAATCCTGGTTTCTCAAGACATAAAATGTGGTATAGTCCATTTAATACAGGTGCAGGTTTTGCTATGGGAATAAAAGCTGGAGCAGAAATGACAACTTTTGAAATGAGATTTATAGCTTTAAGGTGTAAGGATACTATATCGCCTACTGGAACTTTAGCTCAAGGAGTTGGAGCAGAACAGGTAAATGCTTTAGGCGAAGAATATCAATATAAATACGGAAATACTACAGCTCAAAGAGTATATGGAACAGTTAAAGAGACTTTAGAAGGAAGAGGGCCTTGTTATTTAAAAACTGAAGGAATAACAAAGAAACAAGATGAAGATTTAATGAAGGCATATCTTAACATGTCTCCAAGCCAAACTTTAAAATGGATTGAAAATGGCAAGGGACCAAGTGAAGATAATGTTGAGATAGAAGGTACTGAACCATATATTGTTGGAGGTCATACAGCAAGTGGATATTGGGTTGATACTGATAGAAGCACAACAATTAAAGGTCTTTATGCAGCAGGAGATGTAGCAGGAGGATGTCCACAAAAATATGTAACTGGAGCTTTAGTTGAAGGTGAAATAGCAGCGTTAGCAGCTTTAAATTATATAGATGGAAAAGAAAATAAAGAGATTAAAGAAGAAGTTATAAAAGATAAAGTTAATTATATTAATAAGTTCTTAAATAATGAAAAAGATTTATTTGGTATTGATGACTTAGAAGAAGCTATGCAAAAAGTAATGGATACTTATGCTGGTGGAATAGGAAGTCATTATCAATATAATGAGACGCAATTAAACTTAGCTGAAGAAAAAATAGAAAACCTTGAATCTTTAAGTGAAAATTTAAAAGCTGAAGATATGTATGAGTTGATGAAAGTCTTTGAATTAAAAGAGAGACTAACAGTTTGTAAAACTGTTATAGCTCACTTAAGAGCAAGAAAAGAAACTAGATGGCATAGCTTTGGAGAAAACCTAGATTATCCAGAAAAAGATGATGACAAATGGTTAAAGTATGTTAATTCTAAATTTGAAGATGGAAAAGTAAAAATAATCTTTAGAGATTTAATAAATGGTGGTGATAAATATGAGCATTAAAATTGATAAAAATCTCTGCGTAGGTTGTACAAAATGCAAAAATGTTTGTCCAGGAAATTTAATAACTATGGATGAAGATAATAAAGCAATCATCAAATACCCTAAAGATTGTTGGGGCTGTGCATCTTGTATAAAAGAATGTAAAGCTCTTGCTATAAAGTACTATTTAGGTGCTGACATGGGTGGAAAAGGAAGTCTGCTTTATGTAAAAGAAGATAAGGATATTATGTCTTGGATAATTGAAAAGAGTCATGGAGAGAAAAAAATAATAGAGGTTAATAAGAAAAACTCCAACGAATACTAGGAAGCAGTTTATAGGTATGGTTGAAAAGCCTAGGGCTTTTTGGAAAAGAGATTGGAAATATTATATATAAAAAAGTACGCAGCACAATTAGGAGTTTTTTACCTAAAATGCAGGTTAAAGCATTAAGCATAATAAATTTTAATAAAACAGGGGGATTACTAATGAGTGAATTATCACATCTTGACAAATTAGAAGCAGAAGCAATTTATATTATTAGAGAGGTAGCAGCAGAATGTGAAAAGCCAGTAATGTTATATTCTATTGGTAAAGATAGTTCTGTTATGCTACACCTTGCAATGAAAGCATTTTATCCTGAAAAGCCACCATTTCCTTTTATGCATATTGATACTACATGGAAGTTTAAAGAAATGATTGAATTTCGTGATAAGACAGCAGAAAAATTAGGAATTGAGATGATTGTTCATTCAAATGACGATGGTATAAAGCAAGGAATTAATCCTTTTGACCATGGATCAGCTTATACTGATATCATGAAAACACAGGCTTTAAAACAAGGTTTAAGTAAATATGGCTTTACAGCAGCCTTTGGTGGTGGCCGTCGTGATGAAGAAAAATCTCGTGCGAAGGAAAGAATTTTCTCTTTTAGAAATGAAGCACAAGCCTGGGATCCTAAAAATCAGAGACCAGAAATGTGGAAACTTTATAATACTAAAATTAATAAAGGTGAAAGTATGAGAGTATTTCCAATTTCAAACTGGACTGAAAGCGATATTTGGCAATATATAAAGCGTGAAAATATTGATATAGTTCCTTTGTATTATGCAAAAGAAAGACCATGTATTGAACGTGATGGAAATATCATTATGGTTGATGATGATAGATTAAAGTTATTACCAGGCGAAAAGGTAGAACACAAAAAGATAAGATTTAGAACCCTTGGTTGTTATCCATTAACAGGTGGTTTTGAATCAGATGCAGTTACTTTAGATGCAATAATTGAAGAAACCCTTAGTGCTGTATCATCTGAAAGAACGACTAGAGTTATCGATAATGAAGCAGCAGGCAGTATGGAAAGAAGAAAGAGAGAGGGGTATTTCTAAGATGAAGAGTTTATTAAAGTTTATAACATGTGGTAGCGTAGATGATGGTAAATCTACTCTTATAGGACATATTTTATATGATTCAAAGCTTTTATATGCAGATCAGGAAAAAGCTTTAGAATTAGATAGTAAGGTTGGTAGCAGAGGTGGAGCAATAGATTATTCTCTATTATTAGATGGTTTAATGGCAGAACGTGAGCAGGGAATTACAATTGATGTTGCATATCGTTACTTTACAACTGATAATAGAAGCTTTATTGTAGCAGATACTCCAGGACATGAAGAATATACTAGAAACATGGCTGTTGGAGCATCTTTTGCAGAACTTTCTATAATATTGTTAGATGCAAAGCAAGGAGTATTAGTACAAACAAGAAGACATGCAAGAATATGTTCTTTAATGGGTGTAAAAAACTTTGTGTTTGCAGTAAACAAAATGGATTTAGTAGGATATAGCGAGGAAAGATTCTTAGAAATTGAAGCACAAATTAAAGGTTTAGCAGAAGAACTTTCTTTAGAGAATGTTTATATAATACCAGTATCAGCTACTGAAGGTGATAATGTTACAAAGAAATCAAAAAATACACCATGGTATGATGGAGATGCCCTTTTACCATATTTAGAAAATGTAGATATCAATACAAAGTCAGAAGAAGGATTCTATATGCCAGTCCAAAGAGTATGTAGACCTAATCATACTTTTAGAGGCTTCCAAGGGGAAATTGAAGCTGGTAGTATTTCTGTAGGAGATGAAATTGTAACTCTTCCTAGTAATGAGAGGGCCTTAGTAAAAAGCATTCATATTACAAACAAAGACTCTCAAAGTGCAGGAAAAGGACAGGCTGTTACAATACAACTTAATAAGGAAGTAGATGTATCTAGAGGATGTGTGCTTACAAAAGACTCAAGTATTGGAACTAGTAAATCCTTTAGTACAAAAATTCTTTGGATGGATGATTCAGAATTAACAGCAGGGAAAGAGTATTTTGTCAAAGTTGGAACAAAGATGTTAACTGGTGTTGTTACAGAGGTTAAATGTAAAATAGATGTTAACACAGGAGAACACTTGCCTACTAATGTTTTAACTAAAAACGAAATAGCAGCATGTGATATTTTACTTTCTGAAAAGATTGTAGTAGATAAATTTGATGCACATAAAACTTTAGGAGAGCTTATTTTAATAGATCGTATTACTAATATGACATCAGCGTGTGGTGTTATAGAAGGTATTAATAATAATGAGATTAAAAATGAAAAGTTTACTTTTGGATATAAAGAACTAAAAGCAAGAGGAGAGCTTTTTGAGGAATTTTATTATGAAGCGGAAACTTCGTCTATATTTAAATATAAAGCAGAAGAAAAAATTTATACTGTTGGTGATGAACTTCCTATAAAAGGTGATAGTTATGAATATCCTGAGAATTTTGATATATTAATTCTTCGTGATTGGATTGCAATTGAGGTTAGAAATAAAAGAATTACTGATATTAAATCAATCGATACTTATGAGTATCAGGAAATTCCAATAATTAATGGAAGAGGCTTTGGAGTAAACGCGTATTCTACTGAGGAAGTAGCAAGTTTCTTAGAAGAATACAAAAATAGTAATGAAAATTCTCCAGGAACTTTTTTGAGAAAATGGACTAAGTTTGAAATTTACAGAAGAATTGCATTTCATAGTACTAATGGAGAAAAATTAGAACAATCTAGAGACTATACAATTTAGAGATAAATAACTATAGAAATCACTATAAAAGTTTAAGCCATACTTATAAAGTATTTTATATGTATGGTTTTATTTATAGAACTTAATAAAAATTCTTTTAAAATTAATATAATTAATTTAAGATGAATATTATTAATAAATTATTAAGTTTTATTGAAAAAAGGAATGTTTTACCAAAAATTGAAAAAATAATACTTTTAATATACTAATTTATATATTATAGTAATAATATAATATAATTAGGAGGGAAGACGATATGAAATCAACAGGAATTGTAAGAAAAGTTGATGAACTTGGAAGAGTTGTAATTCCAAAAGAAACAAGAGAATTACTTTCTATTGCTGTAGGAGATTCGTTAGAAATTTTTAAAGATGAAAATACAGTAATATTAAGAAAATATGCTCCTGGATGTACTTTTTGCGGTAATATGAAAAGCATTACCCAATATAAAGGTGTATTTATCTGTGAAGAATGTATGGAGAACTTAAAATCAAATACATAAAATTGTATGGCATAATTTGATGATAAAAGGGCCTTGATACCGCATGTTCAATTGAATTTGCGGTATTTTGGTATTATGTAATTATATATAATAAGAAGAGGTGTTTTTAATGAAAGTATTGCTTATTAATGGAAGCCCTAAGGATAAAGGTTGTACTTATACAGCTTTAAGTGAAATTGTAAAAGAATTAGAAGAGGAAAATATAGAAACTGAGATTTTTAATGTAGGAAATAAACCAATAAGAGGCTGTATAGGTTGTGGTGGATGCAGAGAAAGTAATAAGTGTGTATTTAATGATGATTGTGTAAATGAGATTATAGAAAAAGCCAAAGAATGTGATGGATTTATCTTTGGTTCACCTGTACATTATGCTGCTGCCTCTGGAGCAATAACCTCAGTATTAGATAGATTTTTCTATTCTTATGGTAAATTTCTTGCAAATAAGCCTGGCGCAGCAATTGTAAGCTGTCGCCGTGGTGGTTCTACAGCTGCATTTGAGCAATTAAATAAATATTTTACCATTTCAAATATGCCTATAGTATCATCTCAATATTGGAATATGGTTCATGGAAATACTCCTGAAGAAGTTAAACAAGATTTAGAAGGAATGCAGACAATGAGAACTTTAGGAAAAAATATGGCCTGGCTATTAAAATGTATTAATGCTGGTAAGGAAGCTGGAATTGAGATTCCAGAAAGAGAAGCTAAAACATTTACTAATTTTATTCGTTAGTAAGGAAAAATTTAGTGATACAATAATTTAATCCATACTCATTCTTAGATATAGATTTAAAATGAGTATGGATTTTTAATTATAAAAAACTTGTAAATAAATTTTAATTAATTAATTAGTTGATTAATTAATTGATTATATGTTAAGAGTTTAAAAGAAAGTTCTAATTTTAGTAATTTATTGGTACTATCAAAAGATATATCAAATAAATTTTGAATTTTATTTAAGCGGTAAAAGAAGGTACTTCTATGTATATTTAGTTTGTGAGAAGTCTCATTTGCATTTCTATTATTTTCTATATAAGTCTTAAGAGTTTCATATAAGTCTGATTTATTCTCTTTATCAAAATCTATAAGCTTTCGAAGAAAAGGATGGATTAAATTTTCTAAGCTTATCTTATACAAACCATTATTAGAATTGCTTGCCATGTAAAACATATAGTATTCAACGTAATCATCAAAGTAATATATATGTTTGTTGCTTTTCATGGATGAAGATAATTCCAAAGTATATATAGCTTGATAAAAGAAGTCTTTAATGAACTTTAAATTTTTAAAAACAAAACTGATTCCACAGTTTAAGTTATTTAATTTTAAAAATTCTAGGAGACTATCTTCAGCAGTGATCACATATTCATTAGAATTACTTACTAGAATTATGATCATGTCTTTGTAATATGCAGCTATAGAATTTCCTAATATATTTTTTAATTGATTAATTAATTGCTGTAATCCAAAATTATGTCTAAAATCGTTATATTTTTGTTTGAAAGGTATAGAGATCATTAATAAATTTTCTTCTAAATTAAATTTACTAAATTGCAATCGCTTTTTGAAATATTCAAGGTTATCAATTTTATTTTCTAATAAATCTACTAAATAATATTCTTCCGCTAAGCCAGAGTTGCTTATAAATAAATTTTCTTTTTGAATTTGTATGGATAGAACCTTGGAGAGTATGTCCGTATATTCTAAATCACTCTCTTTCAATTTCCGAATGCTTTCTAAAACACCAATATAACCAATAGTTATATTATTGATTTTGACAGAGCAAAAAATTAAATTTTGTTCAGAATAATGAAAGAAAGAGTTACTTGTATTATAAATTGTATCGATGCACTTAGATTTTTGCATAAGATTAATTGTATCAAATATAAGATAATTTTCTCCATTGTGAGTTTCAATGCTTGAATTTTCAGCTTCAGCATATTTAGAACGGGTAATAATTCTATAACTTGTATCTAAAAGAAAAATAGGATTTTGCAAAAAGCTTTCGGCTTGATTTAGAATTTCATCTATGGTGTCTTGTGAAAATAAAGTATCATATAAATCTAACTTTTTCTTAGTTAAGTCATTTTTTTCATTCATAAGTATCTCCTAAATTATAATCATATTAGAAAAATGTCTAAGCTATATACAATTTAAAGTGCTTTTTTCAGACTTTTTTCTGATGTAGTCAATTTTCAATCATGTTAATATTATAACAAATGAATTAGTTTTGTAAGTCAAAAATAATTTATAAATTAAATATTGTAGAAAAATAATATAAAAAATTAATGTTACAAAAGGAGATTTAATTATGGCGTTTACTGTATTAGGAATTACTGCAGGAAGAAAGGATTCAAATTCTGAAATTTTACTTAAAGAAGCGTTACTTGCATGTCAGGAACAAGGTGCAGAAGTTAAGATGATAAACTTAAGGGATTATAATATTATAGAATGTTCAGGTTGTACAGCATGTACACATGGTATGACTAATGGAAAGAATGTTGGATGTACTTTAAGTAAAAAAGATGACAAAGAAGCTATTATGGAGGTTATGTTAAATGTAGATGCAATAATTGCATCAGCACCAACATATGATTTAATGCCAACAGCAACATTTTCTAAATTTATGCATAGAAATTTAGCATATGAATCAGCCTTTTTAGAATCTATTGGAGCTATAGAACATAAGGATAGAGTCGCTGGCTTAATTGCTGTAGGGGGTTCTACTCGTTCATGGCAGTCAATGGCCTTAGAAAGTATGCAAGCTACTTGTTTCACAAATGACTTTAATGTTGTAGATATGTATTTAGCAACAAGAGTACCAGCTCCAAAACAATGTTTACTACATGATGATATGCTTGAACGTGCTCATAAGATGGGTGAAAATATAATGAAATCATTAAATACACCAGTAGCAGAAAGAAAATGGCTTGGTGATGAAGGTATGGGATGGTGTCCACATTGTCATTCAAATGCGTTGATTTTAGGAGAACCACAATGGGATGGATTATTGTTCCCAGTTGAATGCCAAGTATGTGGTGCAGGCGGTAATTTAGAAAAGACAGAAGAAGGTAAGTGGAAGTTTGTAATTCAAAAAGATGGATTGAGTCGTGATCGTACAGATACTAAAGGTAGACAAGAACATGTAAAAGAAATTATGCATACACAAGGTGGTTTCTATACAGAAGAAAATTTAGCCACTGTTAAAGAAAAATTTATTAAATATAAAGATTTGAAATTCCCAACAATATAATAAAGTTTATTTTATTTAGAATTAAACCAACTACGTTTGGACTGCTTAATGCTAGCTTGGCATTAAGCAGTTAATTTTACGTTCTATTTTAACTTTTAAAGAGTTGGATGATTTATATTATTTACTGTTTGTAATACTGTTTTCCATAACAAGTTCCATTAACTTTTCAAAAACATCACTTTCTATTTTACTAAAGCCTTCGAGCAGAAAATTATGCCACTTATCTTGGATTTCTATAATCTTAGGATAGATTTTTATAGCTTTTTCTGTAGGAAAAACATTAAATGCACGCCTGTCGAATGAATTTATTTTTTTTGTTATATATCCTTCTGCTTCTAGTTGGCCTAAAAATTTTGTAACTGTACTTTTATCTATAATTAATTTATTGGACAATTCATCTTGTGTCTGTCCTGGAGTTTCGCAGATACAAACTATATATATGAATTGACCGCTTTTTAATTCAAGTTTTTCAAGATTCTCCTTATAAAATATCTGAGTACGACGATGGGCTACAGATATAAATTTTGATAAATTATTCATAAAAAAGCTCCCTTTAATAAAGTTTCAAATGCAACATTGATTTTATAAAAAAAAACTATAAATGTCAATGAAAATACCATAAATACCAGCAAATAATTCTTGTTTCTTGACAAATATGTAGAAGTAGTCTACAATAATAGTTGCATAAGAAACTATTATTGATCGTAAATATATCTGTTTATTCTTAATTGTTACTTATCATGATAATTTTATTCGAGAAAGATTTTTCGAAATAACAATTTTCAAGATAGTGTCTAGTATCATACGTAACTCATCTTTTCCACGAATATTTAGAATTACTAATTTTTTTTATGAAATTTAAAGTTATATATGTTCTAATTATCAATGTTCTCATTATTAATTAATGATAATATTTTTTGCGATTTCTTAAATTGAGATTCAGAAGTAATAATATGTAAAAGGTGTATGTGGTAACATTTATAGGTATGTTTTATCTATAATTATTTTTGTTCAAAAATTATATACATTTATATACATATATGGATATAAAATGAAAAATATTTGCTGAGATAGTAAAATTTGAGGTTAAAATATATTTAATAATGCGCACTGAAATGATTTATTAGAGATTGCAACATTAATGATATGTGTATGGTATAAGTAGATAAAGTCTATAATATTAGTTTTAGTTATGATAAGTAAGTACAAGAAAATTGAATAAAAAGTGTATCTAATTGTAAAGAATAAAGATAAATTGTAATGCTACCAATTATATAAGTTGAGGAGTGAAAATTATGTTTAAAGTTGATGAATACATAATGTGTGCTAGAAATGGTGTATGTAGAGTTATTGATATAGTAGTTCCGGATATAAAAAGAGATAATAACTCAAGTGAATACTATAAATTGCAGCCGGTATATGATAATAAGAGTATCGTATATATTCCAGTTAATAGTGATAAGATTATAATGAGGGAACTAATATCAAAAGAAAAAGCTAAGGATTTAATAAATAATATTAATTTAATAGAAGATTTATCTTTTGCTGACGATAAGGTTCGTGAACAAAAATACAAAGAGATAATACATACATATAAATGTAAAGAATTAATTAAGATAGTTAAAACCTTGTATTCAAAGAAAAAGAAAAGTTCTGTGGAAAAAAGTAGAAATACTACTATTGATAATAAATATTTAAAAGTAGCAGAGGAGTACTTGTTAGGAGAACTTTCAATTTCACTTGATATATCTAAAGAAGAAGTTGAAAATTATATAGTTGAATCTATGAAAAGATATGCATAAATTTTAGTATAAAATATTAACACGTTGATTGATAGAATTGAGGTTCTTGAATCAACGTATTTTTTTGTATTTAGGAATGTGATGAAATTGGATAAGTGGTATAAATTTTAACTATAATATAGTATAATAATTGCTAGGCAATAATAGAAAATTATATGAATAATATTTTTATATGTTTTAAATTAAAATTTATAATAGATAAGGAACAGAAGAAATGGCAAATGAATTAGAAAAATATTACAATAAGTTTTGTGAGGATAAAAGATTAACGAGAAAGTATGCACAAGTTGAGTTTTTAACATCCATGAAGTATATTCATGAATTTTTAGGAAATAATGCTGGTGCTAAAATTTTAGATGTTGGTGCAGGAACAGGTAGATATTCTATTCAATTAGCAAATGAAGGCTATGATGTTACAGCAATTGAACTTGTTAAACACAATTTGGGTATTTTAAAGTCGAAAGGAAGTTCAGTTAAAGCAATGCAAGGAACTGCTTTGGATTTATCAAGATTTTCGGATAATTCTTTTGATATGACTCTGGTATTTGGACCGATGTATCATTTATATAAATTCGAAGATAAAGTAAAAGCACTAGAAGAAGCAAAAAGAGTAACTAAGGCTGGTGGAATTATTTTAGTGGCTTATTGCATGAATGAATATAGCGTAATTACTTATGGCTTTAAAGAAAATAATATTCGCGCAAGTATTGATAATGGAAAGCTTAGTAAGGACTTTCATGTGATATCTGAACCAGAAGATTTATATGAATATGTGAGAATTGAAGATATAAATAAGTTAAATGAAGAAGTAAAATTAAATAGGATCAAATTAATTGCAGCAGATGGTCCAGCAAATTATATGAGACCTGTTTTAAATTCAATGGATGAAGAAACATTTAAACTGTTTATGGATTACCATTTGTCTACTTGTGAAAGACCAGACTTAATTGGAGCAAGTGCACATACATTAGATATTTTAAGAAAAGAATAAATATATACATATATACATATAATAACTGCCAACGTTGAAAATATAAATCCTTGTTGGCAGTTAGTGATATATGTAATATAAATATCTAATGATTAGAATCATTAAATTTCATCAATATATGCTAATCATCTAATGAGTGGTAAATTGGTATCATATTTTCATAAGTGCAATAAGAATTAAAACCTAATTTTTTTAATTCACTTTTTGTAGCTTCAATATAAGCCCCTAAATGCTCTTTTTTATGTGTATCAGAACCAATGGTTAAGATTTTTCCACCAAGGTTTTTATACAATCTTAAAATATCTTTTGATGGTGTTAGATCATTTAAATCATAACGGTGTGATGAAGTATTGATTTCAATACCTTTTCCGTCAGAAATGACAATTTTAAGAATATCTGTAATGATAGTTTTAACTTTTTCAAAAGGATATTCACTGATTTCATCATATCTCTTAATCATATCTAAATGACCTAAGACGCTGTAATTTTTATAATGTTTAACCAGACGTAATATTTCTTGATAATAAAGTTCATTGTATTCTTTTTGGGATTTCTCACTTTGAAAAGCTTGGTTCCAGAATTCTTTATCATCAACTTGATGGCAAGAAAGTATTATAAAGTCAAAGTTATATTGATTAAACAATTTTTGGAAGTTACCAATTGTATGCTTTTGCATACCAAACTCCATTCCTATTTTAATATTAATTTGGTTTTTATATTTTTCTTGAAGAGACTTTATTTCTTTATAGAACTTTGGATAATCAACATTGGCAATAGGGCGTTCTCCATCGTATTGAATTTTTTCGGGTTTATCCCAGTCTGATTTGACCCCATAATCTACATGGTCAGTAATACATATTTCATTTAAACCAATGTCTATAGAATCGTTAACTAAATCTTCCATAATATAGGAAGAATCATCACTATAGTTAGTATGAAGATGATAATCACATAACATAAAATATACCTCCTAGGTTAACTCATATTCTTTTAATTTAACTTAAATTGTAGGTTTATTAATAAAATATCTTATTCTAGCTAATAAAACAACTATTAGTAATTATAATTTCACAATAAGTTATTTTTAAATTATAGAATGAAAAAACAAGATGTTTTATAAAAAAACAAATTTTAAATACTAAGCTTCTGTCACAAAATACTCAAAAGACCACAAATAGAAAGTCGATTATGGTATATTAAGGGTGAGAAACGAAATTAGAATCAAAAAATAATGACTTAATTTACTTTAATTAAGAACAAATATAAATGGAGGTTTTTAATATGTTACATAAGAATTTAAAAAATTTTCCAAAGGATTTTTTATGGGGAGCTTCAACATCAGCTTATCAAGTTGAAGGAGCTAACTTAATTGATGGTAAAGGACCATCTTGTCAAGATATAAAAAAGGTACCTGAAGGAACTTCAGAATTAGATGTTTGTGCAGATCAATACCATCGTTATAAAGAAGACGTTGCTTTAATGGCAGAAATGGGCTTTAAGGTATATCGTTTTTCTATCTCTTGGTCTAGATTAATTCCAGAAGGAACTGGAGCAGTTAATCCAAAAGGAATAGAATATTATAATAATTTAATAGATGAATGTTTAAAACACAATATTATTCCATTAGTTACAATGTTCCATTTTGATATGCCAGCTGCTTTAGATAAACGTGGAGGTTGGTCTAAAAGAGAATCAATTGATTGGTTTGTAAATTTTGCAAAAGTAATGTATGAAAACTTTGGAGATAGAGTTAAATATTGGCTAACTATTAATGAGCAAAATGTATTGACTTTAATGGGAGATGTTATTGGTACAACAATGATACCAGAAGGATGTACAAATATAAGAAAAGAATTATATCAACAAAATCACCATATGCTAGTTGCTCAAGCAAAGGCTATGGCTTTATGTCACGAAATGATTCCAGATGCTAAAATTGGTCCAGCTCCTAATATAGCATTAGTTTATCCAGCAAGTTGCAAGCCAGAAGATAATTTAGCAGCTCAAAATTTAAATGCAATTCGTAACTGGTTATACTTAGATATGGCTGTATATGGTAAGTACAATAATTTGGTTTGGTCATTCTTAGAAGAAATTGATGCTGTTCCAGAAATTCAAGAAGGTGATATGGAAATTCTTGCGTCTGGAAAACCAGATTTTATTGGATTCAATTATTACAGTACAGCTACGGTTGAAGGTTATAATATGGAAAAAGATGCAGCAGGTAAAAAAGATCAACAAAGAGGTATGGATGAACCAGGTGTATGTAAGAGCTTCAAAAATCCTAACTTACAAACAACACAATTTGGATGGGAAATTGATCCTGAAGGTTTTAGAGCTACTGCAAGAGAAATTTATTCAAGATATAGATTACCTTTAATAGTAACTGAAAATGGTTTAGGAGCTTATGATAAATTAGAAGAAGATGGTTCAATTCATGATCCATATCGTATTGAATATTTAAGAAAGCATATTGAACAACTTCGTTTATCAATTACAGATGGAGTAGATATGATGGGATATTGTCCTTGGTCTGCAATTGATTTAGTTTCAACTCATGAAGGTGTTGTTAAGCGTTATGGATTTATCTATGTAGATAGAGATGAATTTGATATGAAGACTTTAGATCGTTATCGTAAAGATTCTTTCTATTGGTACAAGAAAGTTATTTCTACTAATGGTGAAGATTTAAGTGAATAATAAGTAATGTAAAAGAGATTATAACCACTAATCAGTTTAAATTTGATTAGTGGTTTTTTGACTAAACATCAAAATTTGTTGTATTGTTAATATAGATATACAATGCAAGAATTAGACTTATGGAACAATTACCGAGATAAGATACATTTATCTTCCACAGGACTAGTGAAATTTTCGCTGGAAGGTTCTAAGTGGAAGGTTGCACCCATTTC